>NZ_JAOWGQ010000053.1:129252-329573 GCF_030333085.1 Citrobacter sp. Cpa228
GACGCGGGGTGGAGCAGCCTGGTAGCTCGTCGGGCTCATAACCCGAAGGTCGTCGGTTCAAATCCGGCCCCCGCAACCAACACATTAAACACCTTAACGGGTGTTTTTTTGTATCTGCGGTCCGTAAAAAAAGCGCTTTTCAGCGCTTTTTTGTTATCCCCTTCTCGCCAGCGTCGCCCCATCGGCAAAGTAGGCTTTAATCCCCGCCAGAATCGACTCTGCAACTTCCTGCTGGAAGGTCGCCGTTTTGAGTTTGCGCTCTTCCTCAACGTTACTGATAAACGCTGTTTCTACCAGAATGGACGGAATATCCGGCGCTTTTAGCACCGCAAACCCGGCTTGTTCAACCTGATTCTTATGCAGATTGTTGATTTTACCAAGCTTATTCAATACCGCTTTACCAAACTTCAGGCTGTCGGCGATGGTCAGCGACTGCACCATATCGAACATGGTATGGTCGACGTAGCGGTCGCCACTCTTGCTGACGCCACCGATGAGATCCGAGGCGTTCTGGGTCTGCGCCAGATATTTCGCTGCGGTACTGGTCGCGCCTTTGGTCGAGAGCGCAAACACCGACGAACCGCTGGGCTGTCGACTGGTAAAGGCATCGGCGTGAATCGAGACAAACAGGTCTGCGCGCTGCTTCTGCGCTTTCGCCACGCGGACTTTAAGCGGAATGAAGATATCTTCATTTCGCGTCATAAAGACCTTCATGTTGCCCTCTTTCTCTATGAGAGCTCGCAGGCGGCGGGCAATCTGCAGTACCACATCTTTTTCACGCGTCTTGTATTTCCCCACCGCACCGGAGTCTTCCCCGCCGTGGCCCGGATCCAGCATAATAACAATGGGGCGATCGCGTCCCGCTTTGCCCGGCTGTGGGCCACTCTGCGCAGGCGGTACCTGTTTATCCAGATCGCCCCTGTTGTAATCTTCCAGCAATGCCAGCAGCGGATCCTGAACATCCTGGGCATTTGCGGGATAGAGATCCATCACCAGACGTTCTTTAAAGCCCGCCACCGGTGCCAGGGCAAAAAGTTGCGGCTTCACATTCTGTTTCAGCTCGAACACCATTCGCACGGTCTGTGGATCAAACTGGCCAACGCGCGCCGACTTAATATACGGATCGTCAGGACGAATCTGCGCTCCCATGCCCTTGAGCACCGAGTTCAGATTAACGTCTTCAATATCCACAACCACACGCTCAGGATTACTCAGGGCAAACTGTTTGTATTTCAGCAGACGGTTAGATTCTACCGTGACGCGGGTATAGCTGGACGCAGGCCAGATACGTACGGCAACGACCTGACTCGCAGCAGCCAGACCAACCTGGCTGACGCTTAAAAGCCACATAGCACCCGCACCTTGCAGTAAACGGCGGCGACTGATTGCTGAGTTGGATCCCGACATGCTTCTCCCGAGCAAAAGAAATCTGTATTGAGGTAATACGTAAAACGTCCGAATTGACCGGAAACTTTAGCGAATGACGCATAATCTGTCATCTATAAAAGGGTAAACATTCTTTTTATATTCACGGTATTACTGATAAAAATCTTCGGCATGGGTAAAAATTACGCTTGCGCACAGAACAAAAACAGAATAAAAATACACAAATTACGAATAATCATGCAATGAGGGTGTACCGTGGTGAAGGAGCGTAGAACCGAACTGGTACAGGGATTCCGCCATTCTGTTCCCTATATCAATACCCATCGGGGAAAAACGTTTGTCATTATGCTGGGCGGCGAAGCCATCGAGCATGAAAACTTTTCCAGTATCGTCAATGACATTGGTCTTCTTCATAGCCTCGGCATCCGCCTGGTCGTGGTCTATGGCGCACGACCGCAGATTGATGCCAATCTCGCGGCGCATCATCATGAACCGGTGTACCACAAAAACACACGCGTCACCGATGCGAAAACCCTGGAGCTGGTCAAACAGGCTGCGGGGCTACTTCAGCTTGATATTACCGCCCGCCTGTCGATGAGCCTGAATAATACGCCGTTGCAAGGGGCACATATCAATGTGGTCAGCGGTAATTTTATTATCTCGCAACCGTTGGGTGTGGATGACGGCGTCGATTACTGCCATAGCGGGCGTATTCGTCGTATTGATGAAGAGGCGATTCACCGCCAGTTAGACAGCGGCGCGATTGTGCTGATGGGACCGGTCGCCGTTTCCGTCACCGGTGAGAGCTTTAACCTGACGTCAGAAGAGGTCGCCACGCAGTTGGCTATCAAACTGAAGGCGGAGAAGATGATCGGCTTTTGCTCCTCTCAGGGCGTCACCAACGATGATGGCGATATTATTTCCGAGCTGTTTCCCAACGAAGCCCAGGCTCGCGTTGAATTGCAGGAAGAGAAAGGTGATTACAGCTCCGGCACGGTGCGCTTCCTACGCGGCGCAGTGAAAGCCTGTCGCAGTGGCGTACGCCGTTGCCATCTGATCAGCTATCAGGAAGATGGCGCATTACTGCAGGAACTGTTCTCCCGCGACGGGATCGGGACGCAGATCGTAATGGAAAGCGCCGAGCAGATCCGCCGCGCCACCATTAACGATATCGGTGGGATTCTGGAGCTGATCCGCCCACTGGAGCAGCAAGGCATTCTGGTCCGCCGCTCCCGCGAACAGCTGGAAATGGAGATCGACAAATTCACCATTATTCAGCGCGATAATCTGACCATCGCCTGTGCCGCTCTGTACCCTTTTCCGGAGGAGAAGATTGGCGAAATGGCGTGCGTGGCAGTGCATCCGGACTACCGTAGCTCATCACGCGGCGAAGTTTTGCTGGAGCGGATTGCTGTGCAGGCCAGACAAATGGGACTCAGCAAGCTGTTCGTGCTGACGACGCGCAGCATTCACTGGTTCCAGGAGCGCGGCTTCACGCCGGTGGATATCGACCTGCTGCCGGAAAGCAAAAAAGAGATGTACAACTATCAGCGGCGGTCAAAAGTGCTGATGGCGGATTTGGGATAGCGATCGTTGCCGGATACGGCCTACAATTCGCTGGCACATCTTTGGTATGCAGATCGTAGGCCTGATCAGACGCGATAGCGTCGCCATCAGGCACACAGCCGGATGGCGCTGACGCTTATCCGGCCTACATCATGCCATCATTAAACAACGCCGACAGCCCGCTTCGGCGTTCGGTTCGGGTGGCAATGGCGCTACTCAATATCCGTTCATCGGCATACAACGACAAACGACGGCGGGCACGGGTGACGGCGGTATAGACCAGCTCACGGGTCACCACGGGTGAGTGCTGGCTGGGCAAAATCAACGCCGCATGGTCAAACTCAGATCCCTGCGATTTATGAACGGTCATTGCCCAGGTGGTTTCATGTTCTGGCAAGCGACTGGGCTGGACCGATTTGATAGAACCGTCCGGCAGCGCAAACCACACTCTCAGGCCCTGCCCACGATCGAGGGCAATGCCAATATCACCGTTAAATAATCCCAACGAACTGTCATTGCGCGCGATCATCACTGGCCTTCCCTCATACCAGCGGCTATGCGTCGAACGGTGAATTTTGCGTTTTTGCGCCATCACCTGCTCAATGCGTTCATTCAATCCCCCCACGCCAAACGGACCTTCCCGCAGGGCGCACAATAGCTGATACTCATTGAAGGCATGAATGACAGCATCCGGCTCGGCGCGCTCGCGCAGTAAATCAAGATAGTGCCCATAACCCGCCAGCGCTTCCTCCAGCATCGCGGCGTAATCTTCGCTGCTGTGCAGGGCGCGTTTTTCGATGTCGCTAAATCCCTGCTGGAAGACCGTTTTTATCGCGGCTTTGTCACCACGATTAATCGCCGCAGCCAACTGGCCGATTCCGGAATCGCTACCGAAGCGGTAGCTCTTTTGCAGCAGGCATAAACTGTCACGTAAAGACGCGGCCTGAGTTCCGGTTCCCGCTGGAATGGGACTACCGGTCAGTCGACTGAGTTGTTTGGCACGTTCCGGAGTAAAGCCATCACCGACGAAAGCACAGATATCCCCCAGCACCGCCCCCGCTTCAACGGAAGCGAGCTGGTCGCGATCGCCAAGAAAAATCACCCGCCCGTGTGGCGGCAGCGCATCGATAAGGCGCGACATCATCGGCAAATCGATCATCGAGGCTTCATCCACTACCAGCACGTCCAGATGCAGCGGGTTTCCTGCATGATGTCGCAGGCGTTGGCTTCCAGGCTGAGCGCCCAATAAGCGGTGCAACGTACTGGCATCATCGGGAATGCGCTTCTTTTGCTCATCGGTCAGCGGCAGTTCTCGCAGCGCCGCGCCCAACGAGGCGGTCAGACGTGCAGCCGCTTTTCCCGTGGGTGCCGCCAGACGAATACGACAGCGTTCACCGTCCGCCATCTGAATCAACGCCGCCAGAAGCCTCGCCACCGTTGTCGTTTTTCCGGTCCCCGGCCCGCCGGAGATCACCGATATACGGCGGGTCAGCGCTACGGCAGCAGCCACTTTTTGCCAGTTCACGCCCTCCGATGGTGGGAAAAGCGCTTCCAGCGTGCGGATCAACCGTGGCTCGTCCACCTCAATGGCGTAGTTAACTTCACCGAAAAAACGGGCCACCGTGCGTTCGTTATGCCACATCCGGTTCAGATACAAGCGATCGCCGTACAGCACCAGCGGCGTAGGCTGCTCGCCACGGCTTACCGCCCCGGAGGCCAGCAGACACTCCGCCCAGTCTTCGGGCTCTCCCGCTTCAGCGAGCCAGGCGTTCAACAGCGGATGAGCATCTTCGCGTAAAGATAACCGGGAAAGCGGTAAGCAAACGTGCCCCTCGCCCGCCTCACGGCTAAGCAGAGCCGCCGCCAGCGTAACGGCAGGGTTGTCGTTTCCGGCAACCGCCAGCGCGAACTGGGCATCCAGAGGCCGGAGCTGCTTTTGCTCAACGGCTTCCAGTAATCGTTTCTGGATTGTCATGACATATCCTCCAGCGGCACTCCGGCAAACAACTCGTCCATCAACGCGATCAATTCCCCATCGGGTCGGGTGGCGTAAATTCCCTGCTGCGGATTGTCACTGTCAACGCCACGCAGGAAAAGATAGATAACGCCGCCAAAATGGCGTTCATAATCGTAACCAGCAATGCGATGGCGCAAGTAGCGATGCAGCGCCAGGGTATAAAGTTGATACTGCAGGTCATAGCGATGCGCCTGCATGGCAGAGGCCATTGCCTGCTGGGTATACGCAGAACTGTCTTCACCCAGCCAGTTTGACTTGTAGTCGAGCAGGTAATAACGCCCCTGGTGGCGGAATACCAGGTCAATAAACCCTTTCAGCATGCCGCGCACCTGCATAAAGTCCAGCGCAGGGCATCCTGCCGAGAGTGGATCGTATTGGCGGATCAACGCATCAAGTTGGCTGGCCATCAACGGCTGCGAAATCGGCAGATAAAATTCCATCTCCACCTGTTTTTCACGCGCGGAAAGCTGACTCAAACTCACGCCGGTCTCATTGAGAGGCACCTGCAAAATGGCATCCAGCCATGCGGTTAAAACCGGCGTCCAGTGCGCGTCATAACCGCCCAACGCCAGTTTTTCTTCGACCCAATGCGGTTCTACCGGTTGGGTGAAGTCGAGATCTTCAAACAAGCTATGCAAGAATGTACCCGGCGAAGCGCCGCGCGGGAACTGATGCGGCGTGAGTCCTGACTCTTCAATAACCTCACCGACGCCTGCGGCATCGATATCCAGTCGCGGGATCAGATCCTGCGCAATACCATGTCCACGCTGTTGCAGGCCGGAATAGCTGGTCACGCGCCAGCTGTCGCCGGGCGTACGCTGCAGTATTTTCGCGCTCAGTTCACCGCTGACGTTCTGCGCAACCTGCCAGGGTTCGCCGTCAGGCTGCGCAGGCGTCTGGCAGGCAATATCATCGCAGCACAGCGCTTCAATCGCGCCACGCAGACCCGCGGCATCCATCGGCTCGCCTTTTTGCAACAGGCGGCCAAGGGCGCTCTGATGCACATCGGTATCCCCTTTTTTATCGCCCCGACGGCGCACCAACGGCGCCACGCCAAGGCTGCAGTGCCATACCGAACGGGTCAGCGCGACATAGAGCAAGCGCAAATCTTCTGCCAGACGTTCCGCTTCGGCCAGCTCAACGCTCTCCGCGGCATCGCTGAGATCCAGCACCGCTTCAAAGGAGCTGCGATCGTGGTAGAACGCCTGATCCTGGACGCGGAAATTAGTGATAAACGGCAGCCAGACCAGTGGATATTCCAGCCCTTTCGATTTATGAATAGTGACGATTTTGACCAGATGCTTATCACTTTCCAGCCTGAGCTGCTGACTGGAGGCATTGCTGTCGGGTTCAAGAATATGCTGAGATAGCCAGCGCACCAGCGCATGCTCGCTTTCCAGTTGCGATCCCGCTTCCTGGAGCAGTTCGCTGATATGTAAAATGTCAGTCAGGCGGCGTTCACCCCCCGCCGTCGCCAGCAGGTTTTCCGCAATCTGGCGGGCAGCCATCAGCGCGCGCAGCATCGGCATCACGCCGCGTTTATGCCAGATCTGACGATAACCATCGAACTCCTCGACCACCGCATCCCAGGCATTTTCGTCGTTATTTAACGCTTCAAGATCCTGCGCATTCAGCCCCATCATTGAAGTCGCCAGCGCGCTACGCAGCGTGTTCTCACGCTCCGGCGTCATCACTGCCTGCAGAACCCACAGCAGCTCCTGTGCTTCGAGCGTTTCAAACACGCTGTCACGGTTGGAGAGATAAACAGAGGGAATGGCCAGTTGCGTCAGCGCATCGCGGACCAGCGCCGCCTCCTGGCGGCTACGAACCAGTACGCTGATATCCGAGGCGCGTACCGGCCTGGACGCTTTACCGCTGACCAGTTGCGCAGCGCCAGAATGCCCGGCCTTAAGCCAGTCGCGAATTTGCGTGGCGCACACCTGCGCCATGTAGTTCTGATAGTCGCCCACGCCACAGCTGTCCCCTTCCATCAGCCACATACTCATGGCAGGCTGCGTTTCACCGTGTATAACAAACCGTAGCGACTGATTTTTCTCTGCGGATCTCACCGGGCTAAAAGGAATTTCGCGGAACATAAAGGCGTCGTTCATCTGGCTGAAAATCGTATTCACGCCATTGACCATGCCAGGAGCCGAACGCCAGTTAGTATCAAGCGTATAGTGCGCGCTGACTTCGCTACGCGCCTTCATGTAGGTAAAAATATCCGCGCCGCGAAAGGCGTAAATAGCTTGTTTAGGATCGCCTATCAACAACAACGCTGTATCCGGTTGATGCTGCCAGATACGGCGGAAAATACGGTATTGCTGCGGGTCGGTATCCTGGAATTCATCAATCATTGCCACCGGGAAACGGGTACGAATAGCCGCCGCCAGCGCATCGCCGCTTTCGCTACGCAGCGCCGCGTCCAGGCGGCTGAGCATATCGTCAAAACCAAGCTCACCACGTCGGCGTTTTTCCTGTGCGACCGCCTCGCGGATTTCCGACAATGCCCGGGTGATCACCAGATCGCGGATTGTCAGCGGTTCACTCAGCAGTTCATCAATCGCGACAAACAGCGGATGTTGAGGGGTTACACCACCCGCTTTGGTGCGGTCTTCCAGAAAACGCTGAGAGAATTTCTCCAGCGCATCAGGAAGCTGGTAGCTTCGGGTTTCTTCCTGCGCCCACGCGCTGATCTTTTCGATCCACTTCCCCTGATTACCACGATTAAATTTACGTCTGTCGATCCCGGAGGCTTCCAGTAGACCGTCCAGCTCAGCGACGGAATCACGCCATTGCTGCTTAATCTGGTCGATACACGCCAGAATTTTTTCGTGCCGGGCTGCCAGCGTTTCATCAGCTGGCGGTGGGGCTTTAATCACCGGGGATTCACCCTGCAGGTAGCGATCAATATCCCTTAGCAGCGCCTGTGGACCTTTCCACGTTTCAAAAACAACCTGAGCAATGTCGCGAGACAGCGGGTAACAATGTCGACGCCAGAAATCTGCGCAGGCCTGATAGCGCAACAGCGACTCATCCTCAATCAGCTGCTGTTCAAACAACATGCCTGACTCAAAGGCGTTGAGGCTGAGCATACGCTGACAAAAACCATGAATGGTAAACACCGCGGCTTCATCCATCTGCCTTTCAGCCAATAGCAGCCACTGGGCGGCCTGCTTTTTATCGGCAATTTCATCTAACAGATGAGCGTATAGCGGGTTGTCGGTGGTTTCACGCAGGCAGGCAATGCGCAGTTCATGGATGTTGCTACGAATACGACCGCGCAGCTCTTCAGTAGCCGCCTCGGTGAAGGTGACCACTAACAGTTCTTCGACGGTCAGCGGACGGGGAAAGGCGGCAGAGCCGCCCAGCCCAAGCAGTAAACGTAAATACAGGGCGGCGATGGTAAAGGTTTTACCGGTGCCCGCAGAGGCTTCAATCAGGCGCTCGCCCGTCAGGGGCAAGCGCAGTGGATCAAGGGACTCAGCGGCATCATTCATTCTTATCACTCATCAGGGGTAAGGTTTGCTGCAACGCGCTGACGGTCTGCCACACTTTCCAGCCTTCCGGGTGCACATATTCTGCTTTCCCGTTCTGACTGCCGGAAACCTGTGACAGTATCGCCATGCCTTGCGGCTCAACCACCGCCTGATGGAAGAAGTCGGCAAGCTTTTGCGGCGTCAGCAGTTTAATCTGAGCCACGATTTTATCACGTGAATCGAAGCGCATATTGCCGCGATCGAAATCTTTGCTTAGCTGAGAGGCTTCGGCCCCCAAAGTTTGCGGCGCCTGCAGCATTTGCGCGATGATCGCTTGCTGAATTTGTGCGAACTCATCAGCTTTCATCGCCCGCAGCTTCGCTTCCGCCGTCGGGAAAAACGCTTTATAACGTTCCCAGAGATAGGACGGTTGCTTGTCGCTGCTTTGCAACAGGAAGCCCATTCCCCACTGACGGCCAACGCTCATTGGGAAAGCAAAGACGGCATAACCTAATTGCTCTTCAGTACGCAGTTGATTGTAGAACCACGGTTGAACAATCTGTCCTAGCATTGCGCTGTAAGCCGAGCTGGTGTACTCGTCATAGCCGGTAGGTACAAATACCGCCGCCAGCGCTGAATCCGTACTGCTGCCCGCTTTTTCAAAGATGGCAGACTGCTTCTTGTCTACCACAACATCTTTGTTTCGGCACCACTGTGAGCCGTTCGCACCAAGCTGCTTCTGGATATCCCGAGCCATGGTTTTCGCCTGAGTTTCACTCATATTGCCGACCACCAGGAATTCGGGACGCGCACCGGCTTTTAAGGTGTCACGGTAGGTCATCACTTCTTTCAACGTAATAGATGGCAACATCTCACGCCGTTCATCACGTGAGAAGTACGGTACCTGAGACAGCATCTGAACCGGCATAATCGCCTGATCGTAGGCTTTGCCTTTCTCCGCAGAGTCCATCATCTGGGCGTACCAGGATTTCGCCTGTTCCAGCTGTTCATCTGTTGAGGTGTAACTGAAATAACCGCTCAGCAGCGCCTGAAAAAGCTGTGGCAAACGTTGGGTGTAGCCGTTGGCATTGAGCATCAGGCCGTTATTAGCGTTAGTAGAAAAACCAATCCCCCCCACTGCGGCCTGGTTACTTAACTGGTCGAGTGCAATACCCGCCAGATAATCGTTCAGGGCGAATAAGACCTGGTTTCTGGCACTGTCCATCGCTTTCGGGTTACGCAGTATCACGCTGACATCAACCTTTGGCTCGCTGGCAAAATATTGACTCGGGGCATACACCACGCGTAAATCAGGCTCATCAACGATCAGTTCCGGATGAGCATATTTTTTATCCGTCTTAATCAGCGTGAAATCATCTGGAATATACGGGTTCAGCTCCGGTAACGACAGAGCAATGCCCTGCGCTTTTTGCTGCCAGTCGGCGAATGTTTTCTCGCTGATTTTATCTACCTGATAAGGCGCATTGACAAAATAAGCGGTTTTATTGTGTGGCTCTTTCTCACTGATATACCAGATGCGCGCATTCTGCGGTGTCATCATCGCTAACCGTTGCTCAACGGCCTTCGCATCGTATTGATCGGCAATATTCACGGCATCCAGAGTATGCTCGACGGGAACGCGAATCATGGTATCAGCCAGCCATTCCACGTAGTCCATATCACGAGTGATGGAAGGATAACGGAAATCGAGATCCAGCACGTGCGCCAGTTCGTCAAAATAGCGTTTATCGACACCTTTCTCTCGTAACAGATTGAGATAGCTAAAGATTGCAGCAACAACTTCATCACGGTTAGCCAGACCTTTGTCGGTCAACGTCGCGGAAATGGCTAACACGCCGCTATTCCCATTAACCACCGGATCGGAGTCCGCACGAATACCTTCAACCAGCCCCTGCTTTTGCAACCAGTCAGACAATGTGCCCGGACTACGATTGCCAATCAGGTAAGTCACCAGCTCATCGGTTTTACTGCGGAACTGCGCGCTATTGTTATCAATACGAAACTCGACGCGCAGCACTTTACGCGGCATTGCCGGAACATAGTGGATAATGACGCCCTTTTGCGCGTCAGTGACTACCGGTACAGTAATTTCAGGCTTGTCGATATTTCTGTTCGGCACGCGTCCAAACGTGTCAGCCGCTATCCGCGCCAGCTCTGGCAATGGTTTATTGCTATAAATCACCGCCTTCATCAGGTTCGCGGAGTAATACTTTTCATGAAATTTTTGTAAAGCCTGCACCACCGGATTGCCCGGTTTATCGCTTAATGTCTCGAGATTTCCGCCGGAGAAACGCGAACCAGGGTGCGCCGGGTTGATAGTCTCAGCGCTCACCTGCGCCATACGCATCCCGTCCCGGGTACGCGCCAGCGTCAGCTCGGAGTTAACCGCGTTACGCTCGCGATCGGCATATTTTTTATCCAGCAACGGATCGGCAATTGCATCCGCCAGACGATCTACCGCCCCGACCAGCGCGTCATTTTCGACTTCAAGATAGAAAGCGGTGCGGTAAGGCGCGGTGCTGGCATTATGGCTGCCGCCGTGCATTTTCAGGAACTCGGCCAGGCTGTCCGGCAGTGGGTATTTTTTCGACCCCATCAGACACATATGTTCAAGGTAATGTGCCAGCCCCTGATGATCGTCCGGATCTTCCAGCGAGCCGACAGGCACCACCAGTGCAGAGAGGGATTTCACAGCCTGAGGATCGGATACCAACAACACGACCATGCCATTATCAAGGCGCACGGCCTGATACTGGCGGGTATCTTTATCGCTTTTACGGATGGTTTCAGCTAAAGGCTGCCAACCGGTATCTGCCTGACTTACGGGCGCCCAAAAGGCGACGAACAACAGTAATGCGCTGAACCAGGTGCTGCGGGGCATTCACAAACCTCATCATTAACGTATTCACCTGTTCACTGCAAACAACGCATTTAGCGTGGTCTGAACAGGGCAAGACACTGTGCTGAACGCGTCAGCCTCTTCTCTTTGTAAGAATCAGTCCGTGACAGAAAGCGCATCATAGTGGAAGCCATCAAGTTGCGCAATTTTTATACAATCATCACGACTGATTAAATCGAAAAATCGGTAACAGATAACGCTGAGACTGTAAAACAATGGTCTCCAGAGTTTCAGCATCCAGTTGACGCCAAAGACGCTGATACCAGATGTCATCACCTTCACCGCGTACCATCATATTGCCTTCATAGGCCTGCAAAAACTTACTGCGCGCTTTTTGCAACGTTGCGTCGTCATCTAACATGGCATCATTTACGGCGTCATAACAGGTTTTTATCCACGCCCCACCACTTTCCGGTAATACCAGTAACGGCGATGACATGCCTTCCCGATATCCCTCAATAAGTTGCGACAGATACTGTAACGCCTGTTCGGCCTCCAGTGGAGGGAAACGCCACTCGCCGTCTTTGCGTAAGAACAACCGGCTTTCTCCCGTGCCGCCACTGGCACAATAGACAAGATGTTCCAGCCAAAGTTGCACGCCCTGCGCAATGCTGATCAAAGATGGGCGCCAGCGCAACAATCCGTCTTCCTGTACCTGCGGGAGCCAACCCGTAATTTGTACGCCATTACAGGTCAGGTCAATTTCCATGCTTTGGCTGGGCTGACGACAGGCAATAATGCGCTCAGCCAGCGACTGCATCTCCTGGTGTTGTGTATCCCAGAGAATTTCACCAAATGCACCATAGGGAAGCGACCCCGCAGCGCGGAAGCGGCGGAACAAACGTTCAGCATCGTGTTCTTCGACCAGCGTGTTAAGCAACTGCTGATTAAGCTGATAACGGCTGAGCCCTTCAAGGATAAAGGGTTCAGTTTCCGGGATCTCGCTCTCTTCTGAGCGGAAATTTACCCTCAGGCGCATCTGGAAAAACGCCCGCACCGGATGAGCCCAAAAGCGTTGCAGCGTTTCCAGCGTCAGGGTTTCAGGCATTGTAAAGGGGAGCGGCTGGACAAAATCCGTGTGCGCTTTGCCTGACAGGTTTGCCGCTGGCAACCACTCGCGCGCATAACTTTGCTGCTCACCTGGCAGATAGTTTTGTGCATCAAAGGGCATCCGGGTATGTAAACGGGTAATGTACGCTTTTACTTTCGCTTCACTTTGATCGCTAGTGAGGAATTCATCGCCCGGCAAATAGTGGCTTTGCCCAATGTAATCCATAAGTTCCTGCACCAGCACCGACGGGAAGCGTTCACTGTTATCCTGGATTGAGCGGCCGATATAGCTGATATAGAGCGTTTGCTGCGCTGAGATCAATGCTTCAAGGAACAGATAGCGGTCATCATCACGGCGGCTTCGGTCACCACGCCTCGGTTTTTGGCTCATCAGATCAAAGCCCAGCGGCGCAAGCTGGCGCGGATAAACACCATCGTTCATCCCAAGCAGACACACCACCTTGAACGGAATGGAGCGCATCGGCATCAGCGTACAGATATTGACAGGCCCTGCCAGGAAACGCTGGCTGATTCGTTCCTGATCGAGTCGCTGTGCCAGCTCATCACGCAACAACGAAAGCGGAATGGCACCGTCATACTCGGCTCCCAAACCTTCGCCAATAATGGCCTGCCACTGCTGTTCAATCAGCGTCATCGCCGCTTCGGTATCCGCGTCCGGCAGGAAGAAATCATTAAGCATGTCCCGGCAAACGGGTAGCCACGCCTCCAACGGACGCTCTACTGCCAGCTCCCGGCGCCAGAGATTAAGCTGCATTAGCAGCGAGGCCAAATGCCCGACTAACTCGGCAATCAAACCGCTGGACTCATCATAGGGCAATACCGACTGCCACTCACCCTGTGCGCTTTCCATCGCATAGCCCAGCAGCATACGTGTTAAACCAAATTGCCAAGTATGCTGGCCAGTTGGAGGAAGCGCGAGTTCGCGCACGTTGTCGTCGTCAATGCCCCAGCGAATTCCAGACTCATTGACCCACAAACGAAGATAGCGCAACCCTTCTTCATTGATGTTGAAACGCGCAGCCAGCACAGGCACATCCAGTAATGCCAGCACATCCTCCGAGATAAAGCGGCTGTCCGGTAGCGAAAGCAGGCTAATAAAGGCCTGTAAGACGGGATGAGACTGACGCGCCCGGCGATCGGAAATAGCATACGGCAGGTAACGATCGGCCGGTGCGCTGCCAAAGACCGACTGAATGAATGGGCTGTAGCTGTCGATATCCGCCACCATCACGATGATGTCGCGCGGCGTCAGCGTTGGGTCCGCCTCCAGCATTGCCAGCAGGCGGTCATGGAGTACTTCCACTTCGCGTTGTGGGCTATGACAGACATGGAACGTCACACTGGTGTCGTTCAGATCCAGCCTTCGTTTATTGTCGCTTCGGGAATACTCCTCCAGCGTAACACCCGCCACCGCATGGTTTTCGAGCTCCAGAATATCCGCTTGAATATTATGCAAAAGGTTATCAGGGGTGATATCGACAAACGCATCCAGCTCCTGGCTGTTTTCCAGTTCCGAAAGCAGATATATGTAGTCGCGTCCTAGTTTTCCCCATGAGGCCAACATCGGATTCCCTACATCCTGCTCACCATCGCTGTTAAACAGTCCTTCAGCATTCTGACTATCGCGAAACAGCGGTAAATGTCGTTCTTCAAAGCTATGCCGACGCTGACGCGCCAACAGTTTAGCCAGATAAGCGGGGTCTTTAATATCCCCCCAGTAGTAACGACAGGGATTGGTAAAAAGCAGATGAATATCAATGTGTTTACCCAGCGCTTGTAATGCCTGCAGATACACGGGCGGTAGCGCGGAGATACCACAAATAAAGACGCGCGAGGGCAGACCTTGTGGGCAGTCAGACGTACTTTCCAGGGTCTGAATAAACCGCTGATATAAATTGGCACGATGCCAGCGTGGCTGTCCCAGTTCAGCCGTATATTCCACCAGTGCTTTCCACAATGGCGCTTGCCAGGCCTGAGCGTCTTCTAACCCCTCCACCTGCTGTCCCGCCTCCCACTGCGTCAGCCATTCTGGGCGGTAGACTAAATACTGGTCGAACAGATCCGCGGCGCGTGATGAAAGCTGAAACAGCTTACGTTTGTCTGTGTCGTCGGTGAGATAGTGGCGTAGCAGTGCGAAATCATCGTTATCCAGCAATTGGGGTAGCAGCGTCATCAGCTTCCAGCTCATGCTCTGTTTGCTGAATGCGCTCTCTTTTGGGATATCCGGCAATACGCGCACAAACATATCCCAGATAAAACTCGCTGGCAGCGGGAAATCAATGTTAGCGGCAATACCAAACTTCTGTGCCAGAGTCATTTGCAACCACTGCGCCATACCGGTGCTTTGAACCAGGATCATCTCGGGTTCAAAGGGGTCGTCCAGCCGCTCGCGCTCAACGATATATTCCATCAACGCTTCCAGCACATCCAGACGATTGGAGTGGTAGACCCTTAACATAGCGACTCCTGACTACTGACGATTTGGGCAGTGCAGTCGTGTCATCTGACCCTGCCTGCCCAGAGGGGAAGTAATTTTAACATTGATGCTGACACATCCCGCTACCGTTGTCTGCATTCGGTTAATTTGCCAGTTCAAAGGTGGTGAATACATACGCAACTGTGTTTGCTGCCAGGCGTGATGCCACAATTGTTGGTACTGGCTTCTGACTAAAAAGCTCTTCATCAGCGCCCGCTGATATCCCGAAAGCGCGGTCACGATCATAATCATCAGCACCATTGCCAGCATCACTTCCGGCAAGCTAAAACCACGCTGTCTGTTCAGGGTATCAGACATAGCTCCAGCACCTTTAACGGGCAGAAATCGCTCCAGCCATGCGCTGAGAATTCGATAGTACCCTCGATAATCATCCCCTGACGCCATAGTGATATACCTTCATATTGCGCAATAAGCAGCACAAGATCGTCGTCGAGCACACGCAGGCAGACCGTCGCCCCCTGCGTGGAATAGCGTCGACACTGCGTTGCCATCTGCAAGCTCCAGGGCTGCATACGTGCCCATTCCATGGCGGATTGCACCACTGCCTGATGTTGTAGCGACTGGCTTTCCGTTGCCACCCGCGACGCAAAACTCGCCTCCTGTCGGCTCACGCCTTGCAGCAACAGACTGCCGAGTACCAGGAGTAAAAGCACCATTGCAAGCGATGAAACACCTCTCTCACGGTTCACAGGTTGAATCCTGTGACGTCATAGAATGCCTCAATGACCTTTTGAGGCTCGGCGTTGCTTCTCCCGCGCAGGTGCAACGAAAGCACAGGCGCAAATCCGCTGATATTCAGGCGCTCCACCTGAAATACCTCAATCTGAATAGAATCCGGATCGGTCATTTTATCCCAACCTTTTCCCACGCAGGTTGTTGCGCCACGCAAGGTTTCCAGCACCTTATCTTGAACACGAAACCCAACGACATCAGCCTCCTTCGCCGGAATATCGTCCCAGACACCGTTGCTGTTGGCATCCCAGCGTACAATCACACAGTCTCCCGCGGCTGATATCATCAGCCCTTCTCCGATACAGTTTCCCCGACAATAGCCAGCCCGCTGGAGATGCTTCGCCACGGTATAGATCCGCTGCCAGAGCTCATCTTCAAGCACCAGCTGACGAGTGTTATGCAAAATCTCTCGCTGCAGCGCAGGTAAAAATCGCGCAGCGCTGAGGAGTAAAATACTGCTTATCACCATAGCGATAAGCACCTCAAGCAGTGAAAAGCCACGTTCACTTACCGACATTGATCCGCCTCACTGCGTTCGCAAAGCCTGATTCGTCCCCAACCAGACACCACCACACGCCATTCACCTGCAGCATTCTTCAGGTAGATATGCCCGGCCCATGCGGTATTACGTAAGCCAAAAAAAGCCAGTGACGGTGTTATCTCTACCATCTCGACATCAGCCCAGAGCGGCGTAAAAATCAACGGTGAAACCGGCTGACACGAAGTTTGTGACGTCGCTGAGCTTGCCAGACACCATGTTCCTCCTTCGCGGAGCACGTTGATGACGTGATCACGATTACGCCAGTTAGCATCTTCGCGCAATTGCAGCAGGTAATCCCGCACCTGGCTGGCTGTTTGCCATAACCGCTGCTGTTGTTGCCAGCGCTGCCAACCGTATAACCCCGATGCGCCAAGCGCCGCGACAATCAGCATTGCAATCAGGGTTTCGAGAAGCGTGTAGCCTTGTTGTTTTTTCATGTCGCCAGTATGGCGTGAGAGAAATTAATAACGAGGGGGAAATTCAGCTTCTTCGGCAAGCTACGGAGAATATTTAGCGCATTGCATCACGTTGCAAAATTTCAGGAATCAACGCCGCAGAATGGAATGTAAGGCAAAAAAAAACCGACGCGTAAGGCGCCGGTTGTGACAGGATTAGTCTCGATCAAATAGCGACCGGTGCTTTAATGCCTGGGTGCGGATCGTAACCCTCAATTTCGAAGTCGTCGAAACGATAGTCGAAAATTGAATCTGGTTTACGCTTGATAACCAGCTTCGGCAGCGCGCGTGGCTCGCGGCTAAGCTGCAGATGTGTTTGATCCATATGGTTGCTGTACAGGTGCGTGTCACCGCCTGTCCAGACAAAATCACCGACTTCAAGATCGCACTGCTGCGCCATCATGTGAACCAGTAAGGCGTAGCTGGCGATGTTGAACGGCAGACCGAGGAATACATCGCATGAACGCTGATACAGTTGACAAGAGAGTTTGCCATCCGCCACGTAGAACTGGAAGAACGCATGACACGGCGCCAACGCCATCTTATCCAGTTCGCCTACGTTCCACGCGGAAACGATAATACGACGAGAATCCGGGTCGTTTTTCAACTGGTTCAGCACTGTCGTGATCTGGTCAATATGGCGGCCATCCGGTGTTGGCCATGCACGCCACTGTTTGCCGTAAACCGGACCTAAATTACCGTTCTCGTCAGCCCATTCATCCCAGATTGAGACATTGTTTTCATGCAGGTAGGCAACGTTGGTGTCGCCCTGCAAAAACCACAACAGCTCATGGATGATCGAGCGTAAATGGCAGCGTTTAGTCGTAACCAGCGGAAACCCTTCCTGCAGATTAAAACGCATCTGATGACCAAAAATGGAAAGCGTTCCGGTTCCGGTGCGGTCGTTTTTCTGTGTGCCTTCATCCAGCACTTTTTGCATCAGTTCTAAATACTGTTTCATGGTTCCTCAGGAAACGTGTTGCTGCGGGCTGCGACGGTACGCCCAGACCATCATAATAATACCTGCGACAATCATCGGGATAGACAGGATCTGTCCCATGCTGATGTACTGGACCCATGTGCCGGTAAACTGCGCATCCGGCTGGCGGAAGAATTCGACGATAATACGAAACGCGCCATAGCCAATCAGGAACAGACCGGAAACCGAGCCCATCGGACGAGGTTTGCGAATGTACAGGTTAAGAATGATAAACAGCACAACCCCTTCCAGCGCCATCTCATAAAGCTGTGAGGCGTGGCGCGGCAACGAGCCATAGGTATCAAAAATAGACTGCCATTGCGGATTAGTTTGCAGCAATAAAATATCTTCAGTGCGGGAGCCAGGGAACAACATGGCATACTTGAAGTTCGGGTCGACGCGCCCCCACAGTTCACCGTTAATAAAGTTACCCAGGCGGCCTGCGCCCAAACCAAACGGAATCAGTGGAGCAATAAAATCAGAGACCTGGAAGAATGTACGCTTGGTGCGTTTGGCGAAGATAATCATCACCAGAATCACCCCAATAAGCCCGCCATGGAAGGACATGCCCCCATCCCAGACGCGGAACAGATATAGCGGGTTATCAAGGAACAGCGGGAAGTTATAGAACAGCACGTAGCCAATACGCCCGCCGAGGAAGACCCCGAGGAAGCCTGCATAAAGTAAGTTTTCGACTTCGTTTTTGGTCCAGCCACTGCCCGGGCGATTAGCCCGGCGCGTCGCCAGCCACATCGCGAAAATAAACCCCACCAGGTACATCATGCCGTACCAGTGAAGCGCGACGGGTCCAATTGAGAAAATGACCGGATCGAAATCCGGAAAATGCAGATAGCTACTGGTCATCTGTCACCACAAGTTCTTGTTATTTCGCTGAAGTCAGACAGCAATTGATAAGCGCGCCAGCATAATGCAGGCGCTCCAAAGGTGCGAATGATAGCACAAGGGGATCGCAGCGGATGCCGGGAAGATGTAAAAGATCTGTATAGGTAATCTTTACTCACCGTATTGCCTGATGGCGCTACGCTTATCAGGCCTACAATCCTCCGCGAATCAATCCTCCCATGCCACGGCGCTCCATAAAGGCCGCCACCTGATGGCGTACTTCTGTCGCCATCTGCGCTTCCAGGCTGCGCTGAGCCAGCGTTTGCGCCTCATCAAAATCGATGTGGCGCAGTAGATATTTAACGCGAGCCACTGAACGACCGTTCATTGATAAATGGCGAAAACCCAGGCCAATTAGAATGGCTACGCACATCGGGTCGCCCGCCATTTCACCGCACAAGCGCAAATCGATGCCGCTTCTTTCGGCTTCCTGTGCAATCATCGCCAGTGCGCGTAACATCCCCGGATGCAGGCTGTCATAAATGCTGGCTACCCGCGTATTGTTACGATCGACAGCCAGAATGTACTGGGTGAGATCGTTGGTCCCAACCGAGATAAAATCGATCCTGTTTGCTAAATGCGGCAGCATAAACACCATCGACGGGACTTCCAGCATGATGCCAATGCGTGGTTTTGGGATCTCGTAGCCGATCATCTCTTCCACTTCGCGTCCGGCACGTTCTATCAGGCGTCGCGCTTCATCCACTTCATCAATACTGGTCACCATCGGCAGTAAAATGCTCAGGTTTCCGGTTGCCGCATTCGCGCGCAGCATGGCGCGAACCTGGATCAAAAAGATCTCCGGTTGATCGAGCGTTATACGGATCCCCCGCCAGCCAAGGCACGGGTTTTCTTCGCTGATGGGCATGTACGGCAGTTGTTTATCGGCCCCGACATCCAGCGTACGCAGAGTTACGGGCTTATCGTTAAACATCTGCAGCATTCCCTGATACTGCGCAACCTGCTCTTCTTCAGATGGAAAGCCGCTTTGCAGCATGAACGGGATTTCAGTACGATACAGCCCGATACCGTCAATTCGGCTACCCAGCTTCTCTTCATGTTCCGGGCTTAGCCCCGCGTTGAGCATCACCTTCACGCGCTCGCCGCTTTTTAACTGTGCTGGCTGGTTGACGTCATCTTCCGCCAGGCGGCTCAGTTCAACTTCTTCACTGATAAGACGCTGGTATTCCTGGATCAATACCGGTTCCGGATCGACCAACAGTTCGCCACGATAGCCATCCACCACCAACGTGCGGCGGTGCAACACAGACGGCTGGATATCAGCCCCCATTACGGTCGGGATCCCCAGCGCACGGACCATAATCGCCGCGTGAGAGTTGGCGGCACCATCCCTGACGACAACCCCTACCAACCGGTCCTGGGGAAGTTCCGCCAGCGTAGTGGCAGACAGCTCATCCGCCACCAGAACGAAACGTTCCGGCCAGGCGTTCGGTCCCTGGATCGCGTCATCAAGATGGAACAGCAGACGCTGGCCCAGCGCGCGCAAATCCCCGGCTCGCTCTTTGAGATAGTTATCGCTCAGCGCGGCGAACTGTTCGGCAAACTTTTCGATAATCGTTTTAACGGCCCACTCGGCCACCGAACCATTATCCACTTCCGCAAATAACTCGCGGCGCAAACGGGTATCGGAGAGCAGGTGCGAATAGAGATCAAAAATTGCCGCCGTCTCTTTCTGTGCCCCGGCAGCAAAACGCTTACTATAGCGGCGAAATTCATTCGCGGCTTCTTCCAGTGCGCCAGTCAGACGTTCACGCTCAAGCACCGGATCCAACGTTGAAGCCTGATACACCTGCTCCATCAGCGGCAGCGTGGCATCCTGCCAGCCTTCCGCGATCGCCACACCGGGTGCTGCAGGCAATGCGCGGATACGCGTTTGCCGGTATTGCCCAAATAGTGCGGTTAACTGCGACTGAGACAGAATAGCGGCCATTTGTGTGGCAAGCGTGACCAGAAATGATTCTTCGCTTTCGTCGTACTGGCGCAACTCACGTTGCTGTACCACCAGGACGCCTAATAACTGGCGTCGCTGGATGATCGGTACGCCTAAGAACGCACGAAAGCGTTCTTCTTTCACCGAAGGAATATATTTAAAGCTGGGGTGTTTTTGCGCATCGGCAAGGTTGATAGGTTCCGCCAGCCTGCCAACCAGGCCAACGATCCCTTCATCAAACGCCAGTGCAACAGTGCGACCGCGTGGTTTTTTCAGTCCTCGGGTCGCCATGAGGTAATAACAGCGTCGGTCGTGATCGGCCAGGTAGACCGAGCAGACCTCTGTATCCATCGCAAGACAGATGTCAGTAACCAGAATATTCAACGCCTCATTGAGACGTGGAGCACTGGCCACCTTTTCGACTATTTCGCGCAGGCGGGTGAGCATAATTTGCGTAGCTTAACCTCTTTTACGTCTGTACGCAGGTGCGCTTTGCGGCTTAGGAGTGCTCTCCTGAAGCGCCATCACAACACTTGCGAATTCTTTCATCACCCTGCGATAGACATCGCGTTTAAATGACACCACCTGTCGAACCGGATACCAGTAACTCACCCAGCGCCAGCCGTCGAACTCAGGTGTACTGCTGGTTTGCATATTGATTTCAGCATCGCTGCTGACCAACTGCAGAAGAAACCATTTTTGTTTCTGGCCGATACAAACCGGCTTTGTGTCCCAACGCACCAAACGTTTCGGTAACTTGTAACGCAACCAGTTACGAGTAGAAGCAAGGATCCGCACATCTTTACGGCTCAGACCTACTTCTTCAAAGAGTTCCCGGTACATCGCCTGCTCTGCTGTCTCTCCTGCATTTATCCCGCCTTGCGGGAATTGCCAGGAGTGCTGACCAAATCGCCGGGCCCACATGACCTGCCCCTGGCGGTTACAAATTACTATCCCTACATTCGGGCGGTAGCCATCGTCATCAATCACCGGACTACCTCAACATAAACCTTATATACAAACGATTGTTTCACACTCCAGAGGGGCGGTAAACCACTCTGTTAAGAGCGCGATATTCTAATAACAATTGAATAACTCACAGCAAAGGGCCGAGTTATAAACAGAAGATACGCTACATAGGCGATTTTATTCACCTTTTCTGTGGATATAGTTGTGAAGAAGTACGGAATTACTATGGGAAAACCCGGAACAGTCTGAATAAGACATCCGTCACAATCCAAAAATAGTCTTATATATTCATTAAGTTAAAAGTAATAACTGTAGCTAAACATGCAGAAGTGTGATGCACATCACGCATACGATCTTCGAGCTGATGAAAGATCGACCAGCGTTGGTTTTATCCACAGATTATGCCAATAAGTTAGGCACAATTTGTGTGAAAATTCGATTTTCGTCGCACGTCAAGGCTGTAAATTGAAACAGTAGTGGGGGTTTTTCACAGTTATCCCATCTTTCTGTGGATAACATGGTGTAAGATCCTGTTCATTGTCAGTGACCAGAATTGGAAAACCCGGCTTTCTGTTGCGCAACCCTCTACATCAAAATATAAAAACCACTATAAATCATGCAATTGGATAAAATATGTGGAAAAAGATAAACTCTGTCCACACGGTATAAAATCATTGCTCATTTTTTAACCCAAGGGTAACCCTGATGCCAGAACTCCATCCATTGCTTTCTCCTCCAGAATCCGAAGCCCAGTTGCTGCACCAGGCACGGCAACTTTCGGGCTACACGCTGGGAGAATTGGCGGCGATGGCAGGACTCGCCACGCCAAAGGATCTGAAGCGGGACAAAGGTTGGATTGGCGTGCTGCTGGAAATTTGGCTTGGGGCCAGTGCGGGCAGTAAACCGGAGCAGGATTTTGCCGCGCTGGGCGTGGAGTTAAAAACGATCCCTGTAGATAGCCTTGGCAAACCGTTGGAAACGACCTTTGTCTGCGTAGCACCGTTAACCGGCAATACTGGCGTGACCTGGGAAACCAGCCATGTTCGACACAAGCTTAAACGCGTGTTGTGGATACCCGTAGAAGGTGAACGCAGCATCCCTGTGGCTGAACGGCGCGTTGGCTCTCCACTACTGTGGAGTCCGAATGAAGAGGAAGATCGACAGTTACGTCTGGACTGGGAAGAGTTGATGGACATGATAGTGTTAGGCCACGTCGAACGTATCACCGCCCGTCATGGTGAAGTTTTACAACTACGCCCAAAAGCCGCCAACGCCCGGGCGCTTACCGAGGCCATTGGCGCTCATGGCGAACCCATCCTCACCCTGCCCCGCGGTTTTTACCTGAAAAAGAACTTCACCCGCGCATTGCTGGAACGGCATTTTCTATTCCAGGCTCAATAACACACCCTGACCTTTCGCCCGTCGCGTTACGCGCCTATAATTACCGCTTCTTTTTTTTGGCAGGACTTTGTTCGATGTTATTTGCATGGATAACCGATCCTAACGCCTGGCTGGCGCTCGGTACGCTGACGCTGCTGGAGATCGTTCTCGGGATCGACAATATTATTTTCCTTTCTCTGGTTGTAGCAAAACTCCCAACAGCACAACGCAATCATGCCCGACGAATCGGGCTGGCGGCAGCGATGGTGATGCGTCTGGCGCTGCTGGCATCCATCGCATGGGTAACGCGGCTCACGAACCCGTTATTCGAACTGTTTGGCGAGGCGATTTCAGCGCGCGATCTGATCCTTCTGCTCGGCGGATTGTTCCTGATCTGGAAAGCGAGTAAAGAGATCCACGAGTCCATTGAGGGTGAAGAGGAAGGGCTGAAAACCCGCGTCTCTTCTTTCCTGGGCGCGATTGTGCAGATCATGCTGTTGGATATTATCTTCAGTCTGGACTCTGTAATCACCGCAGTAGGCTTGTCCGATCATCTGTTTATTATGATGGCAGCCGTCGTGATTGCCGTGGGCGTAATGATGTTTGCAGCCCGCCCAATCGGTGAGTTTGTTGATCGTCACCCTTCGGTAAAAATGCTGGCGCTCTCTTTCCTGATACTGGTTGGCTTCACGCTAATCCTGGAAAGCTTCGATGTCCATGTGCCGAAAGGATACATTTACTTCGCTATGTTCTTCTCTATCGCTGTAGAGACCCTGAACCTGTGGCGCAATAAAAAAAATCCGCTCTGACTGACACTCTCGCTCCCCGCATGGGGAGCGAATACTCCCCGCGCACCTTCCTTCTCTCACAGATTAAGATTTTACTGCTTTCGCCCTGCACAACTTCGCGTTATTACTAAACTAGTGTCAGACGCAGGCCATTGAGGATAAGCAGATGAAAAAATGGGCAGTTTTAATTTCCGCCGTCGGGCTGGCTTTTGCCGTTTCCGGATGCAGCAGCGATTATGTGATGGCAACAAAAGATGGGCGAATGATCCTGACCGATGGTAAACCAGAAATTGACGATGATACCGGTCTGGTGAGTTACCACGATCAGCAAGGCAATGCGATGCAAATTAACCGCGACGAAGTCTCTCAAATCATTGAGCGTTGATGGTTAAGGTCAGCCACGCTGCTGGCCTTAACAATTTTGCTTCCCTTTTTCCCTTCCCTCAGCCATTTTTATAATCCTTATGTCGTGATTATAAAAAGGAAACGGCTATGCAATATCACCGTATACCCCACAGCTCGCTGGAAGTCAGTACACTGGGGCTGGGCACAATGACGTTTGGTGAACAAAACAGCGAAGCCGACGCACATGCACAGCTCGACTATGCCGTTGCACAAGGCATAAATTTAATCGACGTTGCCGAGATGTATCCGGTACCGCCGCGTCCAGAAACCCAGGGACTCACCGAAACTTACGTGGGCAACTGGCTCGCCAAACACGGCAGCCGCGAAAAACTGATCGTTGCCTCTAAAGTTAGCGGCCCGGCGCGTAACAATGACAGCGGTATTCGACCGAATCAGGCGCTGGATCGTAAAAACATCCGTGAAGCACTGCACGACAGTCTGAAAAGACTGCAGACCGATTATCTCGATCTCTATCAGGTCCACTGGCCGCAGCGTCCGACAAACTGCTTTGGTAAGCTGGGATATAGCTGGGCGGATTCCGCGCCGGTCGTTTCCCTGCTGGATACGCTGGACGCGCTGGCAGAGTTTCAGCGTGCAGGTAAGATTCGTTACATCGGTGTTTCCAACGAAACGGCGTTTGGTGTAATGCGTTACCTGCACCTGGCAGACAAACATGACCTGCCGCGTATCGCCACCATCCAGAACCCGTACAGCCTGCTAAACCGCAGCTTTGAAGTTGGACTGGCCGAAGTGAGCCAGTATGAAGGCGTTGAGCTACTGGCCTACTCGTGCCTTGGTTTTGGCACCTTAACCGGTAAATACCTGAACGGTGCGAAACCTGCCGGCGCACGCAATACGTTGTTTAGCCGCTTCACGCGCTACAGCGGCGAGCAAACGCAAAAAGCCGTCGCAGCCTATGTGGATATCGCCAAACGCCATAACCTCGATCCTGCGCAGATGGCGCTGGCATTCGTGCGTCGTCAGCCGTTTGTCGCCAGCACCCTGCTGGGCGCCACGACGATGGAGCAGCTAAAAACCAACGTTGAAAGCCTGTATCTGGAGTTGAGTGAAGAAGTACTTGCAGAGATTGAAGCGGTGCATCAGGTGTATACCTATCCTGCACCATAATTTTTAGTGCCTGATGACGCAGCGTTTATCAGGCCTACAAATTGTTCGTCCTGTAGGCCGGATAAGACGCTTGCGTCGCCATCCGGCAATGTTACCGGCGGCGCTGCCAAATCCACAGCGCCGCAATCGCCAGCGCAAACAGCGCCCCAAACCCAATACCAATCGCGACCGCCGGGATCCCCACCAGCACCGCCAGTGAGTAAATACCCAGCATCAGCAACATCGCACTGTTTTCGCCCAGGTTTTGCACCGCAATCGCATTGCCCGCGCCGACGCTTTTCTTGCCCCGCTCCTGCAGTAACGCATTTAGCGGCACAACAAAGAACCCACCACACACGCCGATAAGCAGCAGCAACACGTAGGCCGGAAGCAGCGAATGTTGAAGAGAGAAAATCAGCACCACGATGCCGATCAGTATCCCCGCAGGCATACAGCGCGACACGGTTTCCAGCGTCACCAGTTTCGCAGCCGCCCCCGCGCCGACAACAATCCCGATCGCGACCATGGCATTAAGGTAGGTCGGCGTGGCGTTATCGGTGATGCCGAGCGCCACCGGAACCCACAGCACCAGTAGAAAACGCAGCGTAACACCCGCGCCCCAGAAAAGGCTGGTTCCGACCAATGAGAAACGCGTTTCACCGTTGCGCCACAGTGAGGAGGCGGCACAGAAAAAACTGCGCGTCATTTTGCCCAGATGCCACGACTGACCGGGGCGAGCCGCAGCCAGTTTCGGGATATACAGGTTAGCCACCACGGCACCAGCATAAGCCAGGGCGCAGGCGGAAAGCGCAGCAATGACATGCCAGTCGGCCAGCACACCACCAGCAACAGAACCCAACAAGATAGCGGCAATGGTTGACGCCTCCATCAGGCCATTCGCTTTCACCAGTTTATCGCCGGTCGTCAACTCACCCAGGATGCCATACTTGGCCGGAGAATAAGCCGCTGCACCAATACCCACCAGCGTATACCCCAGAAATGGGTTAACGCCAAAACAGATACTCGCCGCCCCCAGTAGCTTGAGACCGTTGGCGAACATCATCACTCTGCCTTTCGCAAAGCTATCCGCGACCTGCCCGACAAAAGGAGCAAATAGAATGTAAGCACCCACAAACACCATTTGCAGGATTGGCTGGCTCCAGTCCGGGTAGAACTGCGCCTTGAGCAAAGCCAGGGTAGCAAACAACAACGCGTTATCGCCAAACGCTGACAAAAACTGCGCGGCGATAACGGACATCATCCCTTTTGACCAGATTGAAGTGCTAGTGTGTACTGACTCACGCATGTTGTTTTTCCGGTTCATCGACCCAGTTTTTCAGTGTCACAAAATCTGGCTTACCGCTGCCGAGCAGAGGGAGTTGTTTCAGGTGGCGGATATCACGCGGTACGGCAAGCTCTGGAATGCCGTGGATGCGCGCATACTGGAGTAATTTTTCACGGGTCAGCTCGCCGTCGGTAGTAAACAGCACCAGCGCTTCCCCTTTATTGGCATCGCTCTTGATAGCCGTGGCATGCATTTTTTCAGCAGATACCGCCAGCGCCAGCTGTTCAACCATCTCCAGTGACACCATCTCACCGGCAATTTTGGCAAAGCGCTTGGCACGTCCCTGAATCTGTACAAAGCCATTTTCATCAAAGCGTACAACATCACCGGTGTCGTACCAGCCGTGTTCTATCTGACCCTGCGCATTTTCTGCGGTTGGGACTTCCAGTACACCAGGTTTTTCGACGCGCAGATAGCCGCTCATAATATTAGGGCCTTTCAGCTGTAAACGCCCGCCATCTTCAATACCAGGCACCGCCAACAGTCGGGCATCCATACCAGGCAGAATGCGCCCTACCGTTCCCGATTTCGCCGCCATCGGTACGTTGATAGACACCACCGGCGCACATTCCGTCACGCCATAGCCTTCAAGGACGCGCAGGCCAAATTTCTCCTGCCACAACTGTTTCGTGCTGTCCTGCAGTTTTTCCGCTCCCGCTACCACATAGCGCAGACGGTGGAAATCGTACGGATGAGCAAACCGCGCGTAGTTGCCGAGGAACGTTGACGTACCAAACAACACGGTGCAGTTCCTGTCGTAGACCAGCTCCGGCACAATGCGGTAATGCAGCGGACTGGGGTACAAAAACACTTCAGCACCGGTCAGTAATGGCGTGAACAATCCTACCGTCAGGCCAAAAGAGTGGAACAGCGGCAGCGCCGACATAAAGCGGTCATCGGCGGTGAAATCGGCAATCGTCTTAATCTGCTCGACGTTCGCCAGAATGCTCTTATGGCTGTGTACGACACCTTTCGGGTGGCCTTCTGATCCCGAGGTAAAGAGGATCACCGCAGCCTCTTCCGGCTGCTGCTTCACCTGTGCCAGGTGTGGAGCCAGCAGATGTGAAAAAATCCACAGCTTATCGCCAAAGGTCACATCGGCCTTCAAGTCCTCCAGATACACCCAGCGCACTTGAGTAAGTTGTTCCGGTAAATGCCAGAGTTTGCCTTTATCGAGAAACTGCCGGGAAGTGAAGATCGTTTTGATTTCAGAGGCAGTAATGGCGCTGGTCAATCCCTTCACGCCCGCGGTGTAATTCATCATGGCCGGAATGCGTCGACGCGCAATGGCGCCAAAAATAACCGCCGCGCTGATTCCCGCATTTGGCAGCATCAGGCCGATTCTTTCACCCTCGGTGCTGTATTTTTCCAGAATACGCGCGACAAACAGCGTTTTCGTCAGCAGTTTGCGGTAGCTGTCCGGAGTGAAATTAATATCTTCAATGCAGTTTTTGCCTGCGCCAAACCGATATTTTGCCGCCAGCAGCGACTCGTAGAGCGTCTCACGCGGACGAACCGCCATGCGTGCTTCCATCATAATTTGATGTAGCATCTCTCCGGCGATTTTACGGCGATCGCGAGCTCGCGGTGCTTCCGGCATCGGCAGTTGTGTCGGCGGTAGGATGTGTAAGCGGATGCGCGGGAAGAATCGCTGTTTAACCAAACCTTTCAGGCGGCTAAAGCGGGAAAGCTCTGCGCCCTCAATGCGCACAGGTACGACCGTCGCTCCCGACTTAGCGGCGACAAACCCGGCACCGTCATAGATTTTCATCAACGAACCAGTGGTCGAAATACGTCCTTCCGGGAAGATAACCACCGGGCGGCCCTGTTCGACCAGACGAACCAGATGCTTAATCGACATCGGTTTGGTTGGGTCTAACGGCACGAAATCAATCAGCGGGGTTAGCCAGCGCATATACCATTGCTGACTAATAGAGGTGTAAACGGCAAACACAGGGCGAATCGGTAAAAAGAGCGCCAGCAGGATACCATCGATAAATGAGACATGGTTGGGCGTGATTAAGACGCGTTCTCCCCGTAGCGCGCTGACATCGCCCGTAACGCGAACACGAAACAGCACGCGAAACAGATTTCGAAAAAAGCCAAATAGCATCTCAACTCCCTGTGCCATTAATTATATATATAACCATCAATGGTGGGAGAGTATACGAGTTGGAGAAGGGGCGCGACAGATAACGGGTAAATAGAGTCCGAAAAAAAACCTGCGCATCCGCGCAGGTCGGTGCAAGAGACAGGTACGAAGTGCGTACCGAATAATCTCACCAATCAATACCTCTGGGATCTTGATTGTGGTCGTCACCGCGCCGTTCCGCCAGTTGGAAAACGCAAAGGAATGAACCCAAGTGCAACGAGTTGTGTAAATTATCGGTTACTGTTACAGATACGCTGGACGCAAAAAAAAACCTGCGCATCTGCGCAGGCTGGTGTAAATTTTGTGATCAACCCGAAAGTTGATTTCACCTATCAATACCTCTGGGATCTCAACTCTATCAATCCGCTCTCTCACCTCACCAGCGAACAATCGCAACAGCACATCGCAAAGTGTAAGCAAAGGTTTTCATTTTCTATTTTCTGTCTTACTTCGCTCGTGTCCGCTCACATTTGCGACGTCCTGACGGGCAATCTGCTTGAACAGGCAGCCATTTTCCGTAACACTGGCGGGATGTAAGCGTTTACCCACAACAGGTACTATCATGGCGACCATAAAGGATGTAGCCCGACTAGCTGGTGTATCAGTCGCCACCGTTTCTCGAGTGATCAATGACTCCCCCAAAGCCAGCGACGCATCGCGTCTGGCTGTAATGAGTGCAATGGAATCACTCAGCTACCACCCCAACGCCAACGCGCGGGCGCTGGCACAACAATCTACTGAAACCGTCGGTCTGGTAGTCGGTGATGTGTCCGATCCGTTCTTTGGGGCAATGGTTAAAGCTGTCGAGCAGGTGGCCTATAATACCGGTAACTTTTTACTGATTGGCAACGGCTACCATAACGAGCAAAAGGAACGTCAGGCGATTGAGCAACTTATTCGCCACCGCTGCGCAGCCCTCGTGGTCCACGCTAAAATCATCCCGGATGCCGAGCTGACATCATTGATGAAACAAATCCCCGGAATGGTCCTGATCAACCGAATTTTACCGGGATTCGAACAACGCTGCGTTGCGCTGGACGACCGTTACGGTGCCTGGCTGGCAACCCGTCATCTTATTCAGCAGGGCCATACGCGCATCGGTTATCTGTGTTCCAACCACAGCATTTCAGATGCGGAAGATCGTTTGCAAGGCTATTACGACGCGCTGGCGGAAAGCAATATTCCGGTAAACGATCGACTGGTCACGTTTGGCGAGCCCGATGAAAGCGGCGGCGAGCAGGCAATGACTGAGCTGCTTGGTCGCGGCAAAAACTTCACGGCTATCGCCTGCTATAACGACTCAATGGCGGCGGGCGCTATGGGTGTGTTAAACGATAATGGCATTGATGTACCGGGCGAAATCTCGCTGATTGGTTTTGATGATGTACTGGTTTCACGCTACGTGCGTCCACGGCTGACGACGGTACGCTACCCTATCGTGACGATGGCAACCCAGGCCGCCGAACTGGCGCTGGCGCTGGCCGAAAAACGCCCGGTCCCGGAAATCACTCACGTCTTTAACCCAACGCTGGTACGCCGGCATTCCGTTTCGGCGCTGACTGAGCCGGGAAATTCTTCGTCAAACGATTAATCAGGATTGCGTCATGACAACGATGTTAGACGTTTCACGACATGCTGGCGTATCGAAAGCGACCGTTTCACGCGTACTTAATGGTACGGGGCAGGTAAAAGAAAGCACGCGCCAGAAAGTCTTCAACGCCATGCAGGCACTCGATTATCGGCCCAATTTTTTAGCGCGCTCACTGGCAAACCGCACCAGCAACAGCATTGGTCTGGTGGTATCTACATTTGATGGATTCTACTTTGGTCGTTTGCTGCAACAGGCATCGCGCCAGACGGAGTCTCACGGCAAACAGCTGATTGTCACCGACGGTCATGACACACCAGAGCGAGAGCAGGAAGCCGTTCAAATGTTGGCCGACCGACAGTGCGACGCCATTATTCTCTACACTCGCTACATGAGCGAAAAGGCGATTATGTCGCTGATGACCCGCATTGATATGCCCTTGCTGGTCATTAACCGCGACGTCAGCCAGGCCCGCGACCGCGCGATTTTCTTTGAACAGGAAGACGCGGCGTTTCAGGCAGTCGATTACCTCATCTCGCAAGGACATCGTGATATTGCCTGCATCACCGTACCCGGCCATACGCCAACCGGTAAATCCCGGTTGATGGGATATCGTAAAGCGCTGGAAAAAAACGGTATTCCCTGGGAACCCGCCAGGGTCAAATACGGTGATTCAACGATGACCAGAGGCTATGAAGCCTGTCGTGAACTATTGGATGAAGGGGTGATATTCAGCGCGCTGTTCGCCTGTAACGATGATATGGCGTTAGGTGCATCGAAAGCATTACATCAGGCTGGACTAAAGATCCCCGAAGATGTTTCGTTGTTTGGTTTTGATGATGCGCCCAGCGCGAAATGGCTGGAGCCAGGACTCTCTACCGTCTATCTGCCGATCGATACCATGATAACCACGGCAATCGATCAGGCTATTCGTCTGGCTAATGACGAAGACGTTGAACCCATTCCGCCGTTTACGGGCACCCTGGTGTTGCGGGAATCGGTGACAACAGGGCCGTATTATAAGTAATTCTTAATCAGATGCCGGATGGCGGCTTCGCCTTATCCGGCCTAAAGACCCCACCGTTAATTTCGTAGGCCGGATAAGCGTAGCACCATCCGGCATGCAATCAGATAAGCTCCAGCGCTAACAGCTCTTCAATGGTCTGACGACGACGAATCAGTCGCGCCACGCCGTTATCAAACAGCACTTCCGGTAACAGCGGGCGGCTATTGTAGTTCGACGACATCGACGCGCCATACGCACCGGTATCATGCAATACCAGGTAATCTCCCGGCACTACCGCAGGTAATAGACGGGTTTCGACTTTACCGCCTTCCTGTTGGGTAAAAACATCGCCCGATTCGCACAGTGGACCGGCAACCACCGTCTCAATCTGCGCCGCATTATCCAGCGAGCGGCCATCCCCGGCCAATGCGGAGATATGGTGATAGCTGCCGTACATTGCTGGCCGCATCAGATCGTTAAAGCCAGCGTCGATCAACACGAAGTGGCGACTGCCCATCTCTTTCACACTGCGCACCTGCGCCACCAGCACACCCGCTTCCGCCACCAGAAAACGTCCTGGCTCGATCTCAAGCTTCACCGGATGCCCCAGATGTTTGGCTATTTGATCACGTGCCGCGCTCCACAAACCAACGTAGTGATCGGTGTTGATCGCCTCTTCTCCTTCGCGATACGGGATCGACAAACCTCCACCCGCAGATATAGCTTCCAGATCCTGACCTAATTCAACAACCTGACGCACCATCGCGCCACACACTTGCTCCAGATGGCCGTAGTCCACACCGGAGCCGATATGCATGTGAATGCCCACCAGTTTCAGTTGATAACGCTGAATCACCTCCAGCGCCGCCGGAAGGTCGCTATACCAGATACCGTGCTTGCTGTTCTCGCCGCCGGTATTGGTTTTCTGGCTATGCCCGTGACCAAAACCCGGGTTGACGCGCAGCCATACACGATGCCCTGGCGAAACCTGGCCCAGTTGTTCCAGCATATCAACCGACCCGGCGTTTACTGGAATACGTAGCTCATGCACCCGGGCCAGCGTCGCCTGGTCAATCATATCGGCGGTAAAGACGATCTCATCATTCTCCGGCACAAAACCTGCCGCCAGCGCACGTTCAATCTCACCCAGCGAGACGGAATCCACCTTCACGCCCTGCTCACGCATCAGACGCAAAATATGAATATTCGAGCAGGCCTTTTGGGCAAAACGCACCACATCAAACTGACTCAGTTTGGCTATCTGCGCGCGGATAATCTGTGCATCGTAAACCCATACCGGACAGCCGAATTCGGCGGGCAGACGCAGCAGGTTATCTGCGGTCAGGTCAGTATCAGTGCTGTTGAGTGGACGTGGCATGGTGTGCTCCGGTATTGGCTTTTTTATGATTACGCCACAGCACGAAGAGAATAAAAAATATCGTTTTATCGCGAGTCTATGCAAAAATGATATGGGATGTTTATTTGAGGATCGCCAATGCCCGCCGTTAACTTGCGCCACATTGAAATTTTTCACGCCATTATGACAGCAGGCAACCTGACGGAAGCCGCACGGATGCTGCACACGTCGCAGCCTACCGTCAGTCGCGAGCTGGCAAGATTTGAAAAAGTTCTGGGGTTAACACTGTTCGAACGTACGCGAGGCCGGCTGCATCCTACAGTGCAAGGGCTACGCCTGTTTGAAGAGGTGCAGCGATCCTGGTATGGCCTGGACCGGATCGTCAGCGCCGCCGAAAGCCTGCGTGAATTTCGTCAGGGCGAGCTGTCGATTGTCTGCCTGCCAGTGTTCTCACAGTCCTTTTTACCGCCGTTGCTGCAACCCTTCCTCACCCGCTACCCGCAGGTTAACATTCAGATTGTGCCGCAGGAGTCGCCGCTGCTGGAAGAGTGGCTATCAGCACAACGTCACGATCTCGGGTTAACTGAGACCCTGCATACCCCCGCCGGGACTAAACGCACTGAATTACTGTCGCTGGATGAAGTTTGCGTGCTGCCGCAGGGACATCCGCTGACCGGGAAAGCAGTATTAACACCGCAGGATTTTCAGGGGGAAAACTATATCAGCCTGTCGCGCACCGACAGCTATCGCCAGTTGCTGGATACCCTGTTTAATGATCATCAGGTCAAGCGCCGAATGGTCATAGAAACGCACAGTGCCGCATCAATTTGTGCGATGGTACGTGCCGGCGTGGGGATCTCAGTAGTAAACCCGCTGACCGCCCTGGATTACGCAGGCAGCGGGATTGTAATCCGGCGTTTTAGTGTTTCGGTGCCTTTTACCGTCAGCCTGATTCATCCACTGCATCGCCCGGCATCCGCGCTGGTTGATACTTTTACAGCACATCTACAGTCCCATCTCCACCGGCTTACCGACCCGCTGGAGGCTATTTTGCAGTCTCAGGTGAAAGCATAAACGTCACGGCATCCTGCGCATGGATCGCCGCGGTATCGAAGACCGGCAACGGGCTCATTTCAGTGGGAACCAGCAGGCCAATTTCGGTGCAGCCGAAGATCACTCCTTGTGCCCCCTGACGAGCCAGTTGCTCAATCACGCTCAGGTAATAATCACGGGATGTTTCGCTAAATTCACCAAGGCACAGTTCCTCGAAAATAATCTGGTTTATTTTCTGTCGGTCGTCAGCATCAGGGATTAGCGTGCTAATGCCAAATTCCGTCTGTAAACGCCCACGATAGAAATCCTGTTCCATGGTGTAACGCGTGCCCAACAGCGCGACGTTACTCATCTTCTGCTGTTGTATGGCTCGTCCTGTTGCATCGGCAATGTGCAAAAACGGGACATCGCAGGCCGTTTCAATGGCCTCGGCCACTTTATGCATGGTGTTGGTACACAGCACAATTCCCTCAGCCCCCGCTTGCTGTAGCCCCACCGCCGCCTGCGCCAGGATCTCCCCTGCCCGCGGCCAGTCACCGTTCGACTGACACGCTTCAATCTCATGGAAATCGACGCTATGCAGCAGAATTTTCGCAGAATGCAGACCGCCCAGACTCTGCTTAACCCCTTCATTAATCAGACGATAATAGGGAATAGTGGATTCCCAGCTCATTCCGCCTAACAGACCGATCGTTTTCATCATTTGCCCTTATTCGTGGTTGTCCTCCCAGTGAACCAAAGATGTGATCAACTTTCCACATCTGTCGGCGCACATTTCCTTTTTTCATTTTCTGATATAAATTTAATGAAATAATGTTTCATTTTACTGAGGGAATACCGAATGTTTATTTTTCATAAAGAAACCGCGCTTGAAGATCTGGGTAACGGCGTTACCCGGCGTATTCTGGCTCACGATGGCAAAATGATGGCCGTGGAAGTTAATTTCGAGCAGGGCGCAGTTGGCCCAATGCACAACCATCCGCATGAACAACTCACGTACGTTTTATCGGGTGAGTTTGAATTTACGATTGGGGAAGAAAAGCATGTCGTCCATGCAGGTGACACCCTGTACAAGCAACCCAATATCATGCACGGCTGCGTCTGTTTACAGCCGGGGACATTGCTCGATACCTTCACCCCGGTGCGCGAAGACTTCCTGCAGGCGTAATCTCTCTATTCTCAAACCTTGTTATACAAAAATGCCGGGTATCGCTTACGCTTACCCGGCCTGCACAAGACGTCATCCGACACTGCGTCTCACTATTTACACCCCAATATCTCTTAACTTCTCGCCAGCCATCAGCTTACGTTCGATATGCTCAAGCGTAACGTTTTTGGTTTCAGGAATAAGCCAGAAGGTAATACCAATAAATACGACGTTCAGTGCGGTATAAAGCCAGAACGTACCCGCGGCGCCAATACTATCGAGCAGCGTCAGGAACGTTGCACCAATGATCATGTTCGACACCCAGTTGGTGGTGGTGGAGCAGGTAATACCAAAATCACGGCATTTCAGCGGCTGAATTTCCGAACACAGGATCCACACCACCGGCGCGGCGCTCATCGCATAGCCTGCAATACACATCATGGTCATGCCGACTGACAGCCAGGAAAGTCCACTGGATGCGGTGCCGTTATCAAACTGCATCAGGCAATAGCCGAGCACCAGCGTCCCAATGGCCATCACGCTGAAACCAATTTTCAGCGCCGGTTTACGCCCGGCTTTATCTACTGTAAAGACAGCGATAAAAGTCGCGAACATAAACGTTAAGCCAACCACCAGCGTGGCAATCATCTGCTGCTCTGTGGTGGTAAAACCGGCCATTTTAAAAATGCGCGGCGCGTAATACATAATGATGTTCATCCCGGTGAACTGCTGCATTGCCTGCAACAACATCCCGAGGAAAACCGCGCGCCGTACGTTACGGTTAATTTTAAACAACGCCCAACCGCCCTGCTTCAGCTTCAGGCTTTCACGAATTTCATTCAGCTCATCGCGGGCTTTTTCTGACGTATCACGCAGCATACGTAATACTTCTTCGGCTTCGATGTGGCGGCCTTTCTCCGCCAGCCAGCGCGGGCTGTTAGGTAAGAAAACGACCAGAACAATCAGCAACACCGCCGGGAGCGCCAATACACCCAGCATAGCGCGCCAGTTACCGCTGTAGCTAAACGCGGTATCGGATAAAAAGGCCAGCACAATGCCCAACGTAACCATCAGTTGATACATACTGATCATCTTGCCACGCACATTCTCACTGGCCATTTCAGACAAATAGAGTGGCGCAGTGTAGGAGGCGATACCTACGGCAACGCCCAGTACCACGCGGGCAAAAATGAGCATTTCCACGCTGGAAGCAAATGCCGACCCCAGGGAACCGACGACAAACAGGATCGCCCCGGCCATCAGGCTGTATTTGCGTCCCAGTCGGAATGACAACCAGCCGTTAAACAGCGCACCAATCGCCGCGCCAAGCATCATACTGCTCACCACCCACTCCTGCAGACGGCTGGTCAATACAAAGTGATCGGTGATAAAAGGCAACGCGCCGGCAATTACGCCGATATCGAGGCCAAATAACAACCCTGCGACAGCCGCAGAGATCGAAACAAACATATTCATACGTCGCGTATCGCGCACAGTGCGCGGCGCTAAAGCAGCATCATTATTTATTGAGACCATTTTTTCCTGCCAGATACAGAGTAAGCCATGTCGATGAAAGTAAGGGATCCCTTGCAGGAAGCGTCAGGCGGGAAACGGCAAAAACATGGATAAAATTGCTGCACCACATCGTTATGTGATGGATATTCCAATTTTAAAATTTACCGCTAATTACTCAATTAAATTTAAAGCAATGATATTAAAGAATATTAAAAATAAAGAATCCATATACAGGGAAATAAATATGGAATAATTTATAACCACAATATGGATTTTAATGATCCGAATATGAAAAAAAACCCTGCCAGATGGCAGGGTTTATCGGTGCTGGAAGGCGGATTAACGCGCCAGCCAGCCGCCGTCTACCGCTACGGTATAACCGTTGATGTAGTCAGAGGCGCTGGATGCCAGGAACACGACAGGCCCCATCAGGTCACTCGGCAGCCCCCAACGACCCGCCGGAATACGATCGAGGATTTCGGCGCTACGCTGTTCATCAGCACGCAGCTGTTGAGTGTTGTTCGTCGCCATGTAACCCGGGGCGATCGCATTCACGTTGATATTATGTTTTGCCCACTCGTTGGCCATCAGACGCGTCACGCCCATTACGCCGCTTTTTGACGCGGTGTAAGACGGCACACGGATGCCGCCCTGGAAGGAGAGCATAGAGGCGATATTAATAATTTTACCGCCGTTACCCTGGGCAATGAAGTGCTTCGCCGCCGCCTGAGACATGAAGAACACGCTCTTAATGTTCAGGTTCATCACGTCGTCCCAGTCTTTTTCGCTGAAGTCGATCGCATCTTCACGACGGATAAGACCGGCGTTGTTCACCAGAATGTCGATATGACCGAATTCTGCGACCGCACGCTCCAGCAGTGCCGGAATACCATCAATTTGACGCAGATCGGCGGTCAGGCTTAAAAAACGGCGGCCCAGTGCGGTAACACGTTCGATGGTTTCAGTCGGCTCAACAATGTTGATACCCACGATATCACAACCTGCTTCCGCCAGACCCAGCGCCATCCCCTGACCCAAACCGGTGTCACAACCCGTCACAACGGCGACTTTACCTTCAAGAGAGAATGCATTCAAAATCATTGTAAATCCTTATTTTTTATAATGCCCGTCACAGACAGGCTGAGTAGCCGCCCGCGACTAGCGCAGATCTTTGACTGCAACGTGGTCCATATCATCAAAGACCTGATTTTCGCCAACCATACCCCAAATGAAGGTATAGGCTTTCGTACCAACGCCAGAATGGATAGACCAGCTCGGAGAAATTACCGCCTGCTCATTGTGCATCACAATATGACGCGTTTCCTGAGGTTGCCCCATCATGTGGAAGACACAGGTGTCTTCTTCCATATTGAAGTAGAAATAGACTTCCATACGGCGTTCATGGGTATGGCACGGCATGGTGTTCCACAGGTTGCCCGGCGCCAGTTCGGTCAGGCCCATGCTCAGTTGGCAGGTTTCCAGTACGTCCGGCACAAAATACTTGTTGATGGTACGGCGATTACTCGTGAGATCATCACCCAACGTCACTGGCGCAACGTCGGCTGGGGTCACTTTTTTGGTTGGATAAGTCATGTGTGCCGGCGCGCAGTTATAATAGAACTTGGCGGGTTTTGCTGGGTCAATGCTTGCAAAAACCACTTCTTTGGCCCCTTTACCGACATACAGCGCATCGCGATGACCAATTTCATAGCACTGGCCGTCAACAGTAATCGTGCCCGGTCCACCGATGTTGATCACGCCTAACTCACGACGCTCGAGGAAGTAGGTTACGCCCAGCTGTTTGCCAACTTCACCACCTACAGAGACGGTTTTACCCACTGGCATAATGCCGCCAACAATAATGCGGTCAATGTGGCTGTAGACCATGGTGTATTCGTCAGCAACAAACACTTCTTCTACCAAAAACTCATTACGCAGCGCCTGGGTATCCAGGGTTTTAGCATGCGCACTATGGATGCTTTGTCTTACGTCCACATTTACCTCCAGTGATAAATTGACCGTGAATTCTTGAGCGATAGCAAAACGCCGTTCCGTTTTACCTAATGCGTTCATGATATCCCTCCCGGAACGGGTTTTCAATTATAACTAAAACGATGTTTCACTTTTTCCGCATCTTATTATCAAAAGTGTAAGTGCGATCACGTCAGCGCGTATAAATAGCGAAATGTGTTTAAATAAAATGATTTAATAACAATAAGATAAATTGATTCATTCATTAGAGGTGGGGATAAAAAATGAAAAATTCAGCCGAGATCATCGGCCGATAAGACACCTTTTCTAACAAAGTGCGCAGTTAATCACATGAAATGAAACAATGTTTTGATAAGTTAACGGTGTTTAGAGTGTATGTTTCTGTAACTGGCCTTGCCCTCCTGCTGGAGGGCTTTTTTACAGGTGCAGCGAAAACACTTAGAAAGGCGTTTAAGACGGTAAATCTAAGATCGTTAATCTCGTTCGATAGCGAGTGCCACACCCTGGCCACCGCCGATACACAGCGTTGCCAGGCCTTTGTGCGCCCGACGTTTCACCATTTCATGCACCAGTGAAACCAGAATCCGGCAGCCTGATGCGCCAATCGGGTGACCGAGCGCAATGGCTCCGCCGTTCACATTCACCCGCCGTTCATCCCACTCCAGCATTTTCCCAACGGATAATGCCTGCGCGGCGAAGGCTTCATTGGCTTCAATCAAATCGACATCCGCCAGTTGCCAGCCGACGCGCTCAAGGCAGCGACGCGTCGCGTACACTGGCGCAATCCCCATGAGCGCGGGGTCAACACCGACACTGGCAAAGGCGCGAATGCGCGCCAGTATGGGTAAATTCAGCGCCTGTGCTTTGGCTTCGCTCATCATCATCACCGCGGCGGCACCATCATTGATAGATGACGCGTTGCCCGCCGTAACCGAACCAAGTCTGTCGAAGGTAGGATCCAGACGCGCCAGCCCTTCGGCGCTGGCATCGGTGCGCGGCTGCTCGTCGGTATCCACCACAAAGGATTGCCCATTACGCTGGGTCACCACCGGCACGATCTCATCTTTAAAGCGCCCGGCATCAATTGCCATCCGCGCTTTATGCTGCGAATGAAGCGCGTAGGCGTCCTGTAATTCGCGGCTGATACCATATTCCCGCGCCAGATTTTCTGCAGTGACGCCCATATGATAATCGTTGAAAGCATCCCACAGCCCATCATGCACCAGGCTGTCGACCAGTTGACTGTTACCCAGTTGCGCCCCGGTGCGGCTGTCGGTGAGGACATGCGGCGCGCGGCTCATATTCTCTTGCCCGCCCGCAATCACAATGTCAGCTTCGCCGCACTGGATAGCCTGGGTCGCCAGATGCAGCGCTTTCAGACCCGAACCGCAAACATCGTTAATGGTGATAGCGGAAACGGTATTGGGCAACCCACCATTGATGGCGGACTGACGCGCCGGGTTCTGCCCGGCACCTGCGGTAAGCACCTGACCGAGGATCACTTCATCCACAGCGTGAACGTCCACGCCCGTGCGTTCCAGTAACGCCCTGACCACCATACTACCTAATTCAACGGCAGAGTGGCGCGCCAGTGTCCCCTGGAAGCAGCCAATCGGTGTCCTTAACGCCCCGACTATCACAACCTCTTTCATCACCACCTCAGCGCAAAATAACACCGCAATAGTAGATGATTGTTAAAAAGAGTTATCAAGGTTGTTTAAAAACGGTGATTTTTATCACAAAGGAAATTCGTATCATTTATTGGTCATCTGAACGCCACTCTGCTGTAAATGGTCGCGCAGCCAACTTCCCGCCACGCCAGGCGGGGATTTCTTATTCCACAACAGATCGATAGAGATAGCCTTTGGCCAACCGGGCAGCGTCAATGGAACCAGCGGCTTTTCTGCCGCAAATTCTTCTACCAGCGCGCAAGGCAGCGCGCACCAGCCGAATCCCTGAACCGCCATACTCAGCAGTAACAAATAGTTGGGAGCAGACCATACGGGGCCGCGCGCCACGTTGGTGCGGCTTTCCAGATAGGTATTCAGACGCAGCTCGCGCCAGGTGTGGAGCTGTTCCCACTGCAGTTTTTCCTGGCCCGCCAGCGGATGCGAAGCCGCGACATATAATCCCATCCAGGTTTGCATCGGCAGACGCGTGACGCCCATGTCGGTCGGGTAATCCTGCCGCGCTTCGATCAACCCCACCTGAGCACGTCCTTTTTGCAGCAGATCGATCACGTCCTCGTCTTCACCAATCAGACATTCAAACTCGGTATGGGGAAACTTGCGGTCAAACTGCACCATCAGTTCTTCCAGCACATCCGGATGCAGCGTATCTGACAACACGAAGGTCAGACGCGCTTCCGTTTCACCCGACAGCGAAATCGCCGCTTCGTCCAGACGATCGCTCGCCGACAGAATCGCCTGCACATAACCCAGCACCCGCTTACCTTCTTCGGTCAGCGTTGGCTGGCGTGATGAACGGTCAAACAGCGCAAAACCAAGGTCGGCTTCCAGATGCGCAATGGCCGTACTGATGGTGGACTGGCTTTTGCGCAGTCGCCGGGCCGCAGCCGAAAATGAGCCGCAGGAGACGGTCTCTACAAATGCCGTCAACGCTTCAGGAGAGTAACGCATGAACTATCTACTTTATCGATGGATACTATCTTTTAGATATCACATAAAACGATAAAATTGCCACCATTCCGTTATCCAGGCATCAAAGAAGGTTTAGGTTATGCAACACGATACAGTCCAACGTCGCTCGTTAATGGAGCGCATTTTTCATGCCGTCTGCTTTGAAGGCATTGCCACCGCGATCCTCGCACCAACCACCGCATGGTTAATGCAGCGCTCGGTGCTGGAAATGGGCGGACTGACTATTATTCTCGCTACCACGGCGATGATCTGGAATATCATTTATAACGCCCTGTTTGACCGCTTATGGCCGTCACATCGGGTGAAACGTACGGCAAAAGTCCGCGCATTCCACGCCTTAGGTTTCGAGAGTGGTTTTATCGTCATCGGGGTAAGCATCGTGGCGTATGTGCTGAACGTCAGCCTGCTTCAGGCATTCACGTTGGAAATAGGTTTCTTCCTCTTCTTCCTGCCGTACACCATGTTCTATAACTGGGCGTATGACACATTGCGCGAGCGCGTAATGAAGCGTCGTCAGCAGCGCGTTACTGCCTGATAATTCAAACAATAGTCGGAATTTTCTCAATTCCGGCTATTCATCCATTCACCAGCCCACTTGTTCACACTTCCCCCAGCCCCTCTCATTTGTGGTAAATTGCGCTTCTTTTTGTTTATTTTATAGTTGATACGTTCAAATAATGTCGAAATTTTGGTCAAAAGAAGAGACTCTCTGGAGCTTCGCACTATATGGGACTGCCGTCGGCGCAGGAACCCTCTTCCTTCCCATACAGCTGGGTTCTGCAGGCGCGGTGGTGCTGTTTATCACCGCACTCGTCGCCTGGCCTTTAACCTACTGGCCGCACAAGGCGCTGTGCCAGTTTATCCTGTCATCAAAAACCTCTGCAGGTGAAGGGATCACCGGCGCGGTCACCCACTATTACGGCAAAAAGATAGGTAGCCTGATTACCACCCTCTATTTTGTTGCTTTCTTTGTGGTGGTGCTGATCTACGCCGTGGCGATAACCAATTCACTCACCGAGCAGCTGGCAAAACATATCGCGATAGATCTTCGCGTGCGTATGCTGGTCAGTCTGGGCGTGGTGCTGGTACTGAATTTAATTTTTCTGATGGGTCGACAAGCCACCATCCGGGTGATGGGCTTTCTGGTGTTCCCGCTCATCGCGTATTTTTTATTCCTTTCGCTGTACCTGACCGGAAGCTGGCAGCCGACGCTACTCACCGGCCAGATGTCTTTCGATCAGCACACGTTACATCAGGTATGGATCTCTATCCCCGTGATGGTTTTCGCTTTTAGCCATACGCCCATTATCTCCACGTTTGCCATCGACAGACGCGAGAAATACGGCGAGCAGGCCATGGGTAAATGCAAAAAAATCATGAAGGTCGCCTACGTCATCATCTGTCTGAGCGTACTGTTTTTCGTCTTTAGCTGTCTGCTTTCGATTCCGACAAACTATATCGAGGATGCAAAGAATGAAGGCGTGACCATCCTGTCAGCACTGTCGATGATGCCAAACGCGCCGGCCTGGCTGTCAATCTCCGGGATTATTGTTGCCGTCGTGGCGATGTCAAAATCGTTCCTCGGCACCTACTTTGGCGTGATTGAAGGGGCGACAGAAGTCGTAAAAACGTCGCTGCATCAGGTGGGTGTGAAGAAAAGCCGGGCCTTTAACCGCGCCCTGTCCATTATGTTGGTCTCAAGCATCACGTTTATCATCTGCTGCATTAACCCTAATGCCATTTCAATGATTTACGCGATCAGTGGGCCGCTGATTGCCATGATTCTGTTTATCATGCCGACGTTATCGACCTATCTGATCCCGGCGCTGAAGCCGTACCGTTCAGTGGGTAACCTGATAACGTTGATTGTCGGTCTGTTGTGCGTATCCGTGATGTTTTTTGGCTAAATGACGTTATCAACGGCTCATTCATCAGCGCGTGGATGAGCCGCACTCCGCCTTACTTGATGTAAGAATCCAATACCTTCAGGACCACGTCCAAATCCTCTTCACGCTTTATTTCATCGCCCTGATGCACAATATGCTCGGTCAGATGACCTTTAATCACCTCACGCATTAATCCGTTTACCGCGCCGCGGATCGCCGCAATCTGCTGCAACACAGCCGCGCATTCATGCGGTTCATCCAGCATGGTTTTCAACGCCACTACCTGGCCCTGAATCTTACTGGCACGGGCTTTGAGCTTCTGTTTGTCGCGGATCGTATGTGACATAGCATTACCTTAATTAACGTAAATCCGTAGCGACAATACCATCGACATTCTACTGGGGGGTAGTATTTGATACTGGGGGGGAGTAGAATCAGGCAAAATTAGACAACTAAGAATCATTCTCATGGGTGAATTTTCTACGCTTCTCCAGCAAGGCAACGCCTGGTTCTTCATTCCCAGTGCAATTTTATTGGGGGTGTTACACGGCCTGGAACCGGGGCATTCGAAGACAATGATGGCGGCGTTTATTATCGCCATAAAGGGGACTATCAAGCAGGCGGTGATGCTGGGGCTGGCGGCTACCCTGTCGCATACGGCCATAGTATGGCTGATTGCACTTGGCGGAATGTATATCAGTAAAGCGTTCACGGCCCAGGCCGTCGAACCCTGGCTACAGTTTGTCTCGGCGATCATTATTTTGGGCACTGCATTCTGGATGTTCTGGCGGACATGGCAAGGCGAGCAGAACTGGCTGACTCAGACACATCACGACCATCATCATGATCACGATCATAACCACGATCACCACCACCATCACGAACATGACCACCACCACGACCACGATCATAACCATGCCACGTTAGCAGGGCTGAGCGAGGGTTCGAAAGAGTATCAGGACGCGCACGAACGCGCACATGCCAACGATATCCAGCGCCGCTTTGCGGGCAAAGAGGTCACCAACGGGCAAATTTTGCTGTTTGGTCTGACCGGTGGTCTGATCCCGTGTCCTGCGGCTATTACCGTCTTACTGATTTGTATCCAGCTCAAAGCCTTTACGCTGGGGGCAACGATGGTGCTGTGCTTTAGCCTCGGACTGGCGATAACGCTGGTAACGGTAGGGGTTGGCGCGGCTATCAGCGTACAGCAGGCGGCAAAACGCTGGAGCGGATTTAACACGCTGGCGCGTAAAGCCCCCTATTTTTCCAGTGCACTCATCGGCATGGTCGGCATATATATGGGGATTCACGGCTATCTGGGGATCGCCGGTTAACGGTAACAGCGCGCAGCAGCAATTGCCGCTGCGCGGAAAACCAAACTAGCTTGCGACATTCCCCCACACCAGTTGGCCTTTATGGAAGGTCGCGGTGCGAGGGGAAATCCTCGCGACCGCTTCCGCCGAGCAGGAGGCATCCACCAGCACAAAGCTGGCTTCATCCTGCGCTTTCGGCCAGACACGTTCACCTTTATCGTTGAGCGGCAGCACATCGCCTGTGGCGAGGAACAGCGCCCGCGACAGGTTGAGTTCGTTCGGGCGAATATACAGCTGAGCATACAGATTGGCTTTCTCCAGCATATCCCCCAGCCCATACGGCGACCAGTGGTCAATCACGCTGTCGGTCCCGGTTATCACCACCACGCCTTTATCGCGCAGCTGTTTCAGCGGCATGTGCATCGTGCCAATCGGCACCGTCGAAGCAATGGTAATTTGCTGCGCCGCCATGCGGGTTGCCAGTTCATCCACCTGCTGCTCGTTCAGCGTGGACAGCGCAAACGCATGGCTGATGGTCAGCTTGCCTTTCAGTTGCGGGGTTTTCTCCACCGTTTCCACCATATAATTCACCGCCGCCACGCCCGCTGGACTGGTTTCATGCAGATGGATATCCACGCCTTTATCGTAATCCAGCGCAATCTGGAACATGGTATCGAGTGATTTTTCCATCGCCCCGTCCACGCTGGTTGGATCCAGGCCGCCGACGTAATGCGCCCCCGCCTGCATCGCTTCGCGCATCAGCGGTTCAGACTTCGATAGCAACAGGCCATGTTGTGGAAACGCCACGATTTCGCAGGCAAAATCCGGCTGGCGACGCGCCAGTACCGCCTGCAGGTTTTCCAGGTTTTTCAGCCCGGAAACTGGCTCAATATTGCAGTGGCTGCGGGCAATCGATGTCCCTTTTGATTGCAGCAGATCGATAAGCTTTTCCGCCCGCTCCTGAGTATAAGGCTGCAGCTCGGGTAGCAGCTTTTGTTCCAGGCGGATCATATCCTGAATGGTGGTGCCCGCCGGACGGTTCAGAGAACGCCAGGGGCCACCGTAAAAGGTTTTATCCAGATGGATGTGCATGTCGCGCATGGCGGGCAACATCAGCTTTCCACCCGCATCGTAGTGCGGCAGCGTCGCATCCGGATGCTGCTTATTCTCGCGTAGCGCAACAATCTTCCCATCCTGAATTTCAACGGTTTGCAGTGCAGTACGTGTATGTACCACCACGGCATTTTCGTAATCAAATCCCGCTTCCAGCAGAACGTTATCGAGGTAGTAGTGTTTATCGTTAATCGTCATCGTGCTCTTCGACCCGCAGGTGTTCCCGACAGGATTAGCAGCATACGTGACCGGAGCCACTGCGCCAAACAGCGCAGCAGCAGTGACCATTTTTCCGCTCTGACTTAAAAACTCGCGGCGGCTGTTACTTTCCTTCATTCGCATCTCCTCTCAGGAATGGACAATGTGGGTACCCGTTTCACCGCGCAGTGCGGCGGGCAGGCATTCCGGCGTAGTGATGATCACCCGCTTACCGCCACGTGCCAGGAACGTCAGGCTGGCGATAATTTTGGGTAGCATGCTGCCCGGCGGGAAGTGACCTTCCTGCATGTAGCGGGTCATTGTCGCAATATCCACAGTATCCAGCGCCTGCTGGTTGGGCTTACCGAAGTGAATACACACTTTCTCTACGCCAGTAGTGATCACCAGAATGTCAGCGCGGATCTCCTGCGCCAGCAGCGCAGTGGAGAGATCTTTATCAATCACCGCATCCACGCTGTGATAATCCCCGTGCTCGCTACGTACAACCGGGATCCCACCGCCGCCCGCGCCAATCACCACAAAACCTTGCTGAGTCAGCGTTTTGATCGCCTCTGCTTCAACAATACGTTTTGGTTCAGGGGAGGCCACAACCCGGCGGTAGCCGCGTCCGGAATCTTCCACAAAATGCCAGCCCGGATTGACCCGCAGCAGCTCATCGCGCTGCGCTGCGCTAAAGAAGGCGCCAATCGGCTTGGTTGGATTCGCAAACCCTGGATCGTTCTTATCGACCTCTACCTGCGTGACCACCGTCACCGCCTTCTGCTCACCGCGTCGCGCCAGGCGGTTATTCAGCGCCTGTTGGATCAGGTAGCCAATACCGCCCTGCGTATCGGCGACGCAGTTTGCCAGCGGAGTGAGCGGCAAACCTTCACGTTCGTGCGCGATTTCAGCACGCCGGAGATCCAGCCCCACCTGCGGTCCGTTACCGTGTGTCAGCACAATGTTGTAGTCCGATGCCAACATCTCCAGCACCGTGTCCGCCACCGCTTTTACCGCTTCAGCCTGGTGCTCAATCGACTGGCTGGCGTTATCTTTGATAATGCTGTTGCCGCCAATGGCAACGACCACAAGTTCTTTCATAGTGTTATCTTCCGCTTACAGGCGATTCAGGTCGTTTTCGTCGGTTCCTGCTCAGGCGCAGTCACCGCTTCACGGCTATCAAGAACATGCTTGAGGACAAACATGCCGCTCATCATCAGGTAGGCCACAACAAACATCATCGAGCTGCCCTCAGCAAAGCCGACTGCCGGGGAGTGAATCACACCAAACAGCGACAGCAGTGCACCGAAGGCAGCGGCAATCGCCCCACGTAACGGCTTGTTCATGATGGCGAAGATAGCGACGCAGCCCCACAGCATACTGGCCAGCGGCGCACCGCTTCCCAGATGCACCAGTCCGTCGTAATAGACACCTTTGCTGTGCAGCAGATCGCTCCCCAGTTTCCCCGCAGAGGTTCCGGCGGCCCCCATCACGCTGTTAACGATGGTCAATGCCCAGTTGGCAATCCACGGGAACAAGCAGATGAAGATAACGGGAACCTCGACTTTGGGCGTTTCTCGCACCACCTGGTTGGCGGTCACCACGCCGATAAACACCAGAATCGGCACTATCGCGGTCATCGGAATAATGGCTAGCATAAATGCGCCCAAGCCAAACAGCGGTACCAGGAACATGGTGATACCAGATGCCAGGGTATAGCCGATGCTGGCGCCCATCGCTTTCCAGCCCGCATGCCCAACATACACGGTCACCGGGAACGGGTTGCCCAGCATGCAGCCAAGCATGGAGGCAAAGCCGTTCGCCATCATCACCTTACGGGTGTTGTACTCATCCCCCGCCGCGTGCGCACTTTCAATGTTCTCAAGGTCGAAAATGTAGTTTGCCAGACCCAGAGGAACCGCAGAAGCCAGATACGGCAGTGCATGCGGCAAACCTTGCAGGAAGCTGTCGACATGAATTTCCGGCGGGTTGAAGCCAAAGGAAGACATCGACGCTTTAATGGCTTCCGGGCTTTGTAAACCGGAGATCCACGCCAGGGCCGTACCGGCAATCAGCAGCAGCAAACCGGTCGGAATGCGGGCAAAAATAGGTTTCTTACCAAACCAGTTGATGAAAATCAGCAACAGGACGATGAAGGAGACGGTCGGCGCTTCGAATGCCTGCAGCATCGGGTTCATCGCCAGCAGCAACAGTCCCAGGCCGGACAGACAAGAAAGCAGTACCGTACGCGGGATCATCTTGCGAATAGTCTCGCCCAGGAAAGAGCCGCCCACCAGGATCAACGCTTCGACAAAACACCACACCAGCGCTATCTGGATGGCGAAGTTGGCATCTTTGGTTTGCTGATAAACCGGCATCAGCACCAGGAACGTCACGGTAAAGATTGACGGTGCGCTGGGCCCGGACGGCAACGCCGTCACATCATTACGGCCGGTGTGTTTTGCCATCTGCAAGCCAAACCAGGCATAGCAGACGCTGGCCACCAGCACCGCCAGACCAAAGGCTGGCGCAATGCGGCCGTAAACTATTTCAGTCGGGATGCCGACAACAAAAATGAGCAGCCCCATCATTGTCAGCAGGTTAGTCAGGTTGTTGGTCATCAGCCCGAAGTAAGCCGCCCAGTCACCACGTTTCCATTCTAGTTTTATGCTGTTCATGGAATATCCTTCACAGGTTAAGCATCGTTTGCGATCTCAGGGATCGCCCAGCCCTGCAGGTAAGCAACGTTTTTCGCTTCGCTACCGTGGGGCTAACGCAGTTAGCCCCGATTGTTGTTATTGGCAGTAGCGGTCGCGCCAGTTGAGGATCGCCTTTTCAAAACAGGCGAATGGCGGGTGGACTATTCCGGCGCCGATCATGCCGATCCCCGCGTCTTTATGCGCAATTGCGGTGTTAATCACCGGCAGAATACCGGTGCTGCCCACGCGCGTAATATCTATCGCGGTCGGTACGCCCATAAAACCCAGCAGTGGAATGGTGACGTTGGGGTTTTCACCGAGGGTGATTTCACGCATCTGGCGAGAGAAATCGACCGCTTCTTCAACTGTTCCCCCCACCAGCGCCACGATAGCTGGTGCCGTCGCCATGGCGAAACCGCCAATGCCGTAGGTTTCGGTAATCGCGCTATCGCCGATGTCACGACCGGAATCTTCCGGCTTATAGCCCGCAAACATCGGACCTATCACCTGTTGCGCCGGACCGGTAAACCACTGACCCGGTAAGCCGCTGATGCGCAGACCAAACTCAACGCCGTTACGCGCCATCGTCGTCACCACGGTGCTGTATTCGATACCGTGGGCGGCGTCCATCGCCGCTTTACACATCGCCATCCAGGTCGGCCCGGAGAAGTAATCACTGCTGAGGACAAACTCAAACACTTCCCGCTGTTGCTCAACCGGATAACCGGTCTGAATGATCCACGGCGTCAGCGCCTGAATCAGTAGCGCAGTCCCGGCATTGTTGCGGTTATGGCATTCATCCCCCATGTGCAGCGCCTGCGCCAACATCAGACGCAGATCGATTTCTCCCGCCAGCTTCATGGCATCGCGCAGCATTGGGCCCATCACATCACGCATCCAGTTCAGACGATCGATAACGCTTTGATCGTTCGCCCCCATGCGCAGGATCTTCGCCATCTGCTCGCTCATATTGGTATATGCGCGGTTGCCGTAGGTTTTGTTCTCAACGACGTGCATAAACATGGATGCTGACGTCACACCCGCCATCGAGCCAACGCAGTCATGCTCGTGGCACGGAGAGAAGATGATTTCACCGGAGGCGGCAAGCTCAGCGGCTTCATCCAGATCTTTCGCCAGCCCTTCAAACACCAACGCACCGGTGACTGCGCCCTTCATTGCGCCGCACATGTTTTCCCAGCGGATCGGCGGCCCGGCATGCAGGATGGTGTTGCGGGTCATCCCCGGCACGACATTGATTGCCTGGTCATAGCCAATCAGCACCGGATGCGACTGGATAATGCGTTCCAGCGCCTGCTGATTAGCGGCAGTAATTTTGTCTGCCAGCGGAGAATCAGCAATCTCGTCCAGTGCAGCAACCACCTGCATGTTGCCCTGGCCCGGCGGCGTCCAGTCGAGTTGGGTCACAGGTACGTTTTGCTTTTTCAGGTCATCGCTGAACATCGCAATGCCAACGTTAATCACATTCAGCGGCTGGTTAAACAGCGTCTGGCTCATCAGGCTTCCTCCCCTTTACAGATAAATTCACGCGCCAGCAATCCGGTGTTGGTGCTACTGCTCGCCCAGATAACCCCGGCATCGGTCAGCATCTGGCACTGTTTTTCCAGCGACGGCGTATCCTGATCGGTTCCCAGCACATAGCCGAGGATCTCCAGCGGACGCCCCTCTGCAGCGGCGATCGCTTTGGCTTCAACGATCGCGTCGAGCATCACGCCGACCGGATCTTCATGCGATCCAAAGCCGAGGACGAAATCCATCACGATCACGCCGACTTCAGGATCGCGCGCCTCCTGCAACAGACGACTAATGCGGTTGGTGGGATCGATCATCGGGTGCGGTTTACCGTTGGTGAAATCATCATCACCGAAATCGAGGAAGGTATGCGCGACGCTGCGGTTAAGATCCTGCAGGCGGAACGCCGGATCCGGATGGATGTTGCTGTACACTTCGGCATGTTTTTCCATCGCGGCAAACATCGCTTCATCGCACAGTGTGCCGCCGCAGAACAGCCCACGAATGTACTTTTGCTGTGGCGTCAGACGGGCGCGAACCTCTTCAATCAGCGGCCAGTTGAGCGGATGCAGATCCAGGCTCTCTTTTTTCACGCCGGTCAGCAGCACTGCTTTCAACGCCGCCTCTTTAGTACCGCGTGCAAACTGCAGGCCTTTTTCATCCGCAGGCGCGGCTTCACGCCCAAGGAAACACACCACAACAGGCTTATGGCAAGCGCGCGCGCGTTCCAGCACCTTGCGAGCCACCGCTGGCGCAGGCGGTTTGGAGATAAGCGCAATGATCTCGGTTTGTGGATCGGCTTCCAACATGCCAATCGCGTCAAGCATCATCAGACCACCAATTTTCTCGCTTAGATCGCGTCCACCCGTGCCGATCAGTTGGGAAACACCGCCGCCAAACTCATGAATACGCACGCTCAGTTCCTGGCTACCGGTACCGGATGCCCCCACAATACCAATGTTGCCGCGACGTACTGCATTACCAAAACACAGCGCCGCGCCGTTAATAATGGCGGTCCCGCAGTCTGGCCCCATCATCAACAGTCCTTTTTCGTGTGCCAGCTGCTTAAGCGCCAGTTCGTCCTCAAGAGAAACGTTGTCCGAGAACAGCATCACATTGAGGTTATTTTGCAGTGCCTGACGTGCCTCACGTGCGGCAAACAGACCGTTAACCGAGATAACCGCCAGGTTACTGTCAGGTACGTGCTTTTTAGCACTGGCAAGCGTGGCGTAGCGCGCTTCATGCTGGCCGCCCTGCTCTTTATGCGTGAACAGATCCTCAATCGCTACCAGCGTCTGCTCGTTCGCCGCTTCACTCGCGCCTTTAATGACAATCATCAGATCGCCACTCTTCGCGTCTTCCAGCTCAGGCGTAAGCAAGCCAAGATTCTTCAACACACCCTTGTTCATTTCTGTCGCCATTGCCACGAACGCCTGCTCCACACCATCGAGCTTATTTGCGCGTGTTGAAATAGACATCAGTGAGACAGAATCAAAATACGTATTCTTTTTAACAACTATCCTGATCGACATAATTCCCTCCGGACCTGTGGCTCAGGGCGCAGGCATCCGCCATGCCGTATAGCATGTCGCAGCCAGAACTTGAGCCGATATTTTTAATATCAGTTATATATTGCGTAGAAACGGGTTGTTGCTCATTAATAATATGGTTCAGAAGTCGTGCGACACTTTCCCGATAGCGCTGATGAAAAGCCTCCTCCAGCGTAATTTTACTGAGTAATGTCGTATTATTTCCGTCACGCTGCAAGGCGGCGAAAAACTCTCCCCGATATTTTCCCAGTGGGTGTCCTGGAATAAATAAAATGGTACTAAGACCCACTAAATAATCATCGGATGATGGCGTCAGCCCAATACCCAGGCCAATTAAACGGCTGACGGCAGCAGAGATATTTTCTCCTGTGTTCAGCGCCGTCATTAATGTCTGGCGACGCTGGAGTAGTTCACGGGTGATTTCCTGATAAAACGGGTTGTCACCCTGGTACAGAAATAATGTGTCGTCGTTTTTAAGCTGTTGGCGGAGACACTCTTCCCAGCAATGCCAGCGAATAACCGCAAACGCTGTTGCATCTGGCGTCCACTGTGGCATTCGCCACGGCAGGCACCCGGAAGTCTCTATCCACTTATCCTTACCAACGACAATCCCTGATTCGGTAAAACTGACCGGCTCACCGGGATGAAACAGGTCTTCACAATGCGTCAGCGCCAGCCGACAGCTATTGGGCGCGTTATCACAACCTTCACTCAGTAATGTCAGTAATTGCTGCTGCTCGGGTATGAACAGATTCACCGCGCGGGAAAAAACCTGTTCGACTCGCCCGGTTCCCCGGAATGAAAGAAACGCGCCGTCTGCGGTTAGCGCCCGAACGCATCGCCGTGATGGCGTGGCGATAGCGGCGCTCCTCTGTCAGGCTCCGGCGGCAATCAGCAGCTCGGCAATTTCGTGATACCCCTTTTCCCTCGCCAGCTCTAGCGGGGTTTTACCGTATTTATCCGTCATGTGCGGGTTCGCGCCATGGTCGAGCAGCAGCTTGACGATCTCCTGCTGCTTCGCGCCACCGTCGTTAAGTACGATAGCTTCCAGCAGCGGCGTCCAGCCAACGAAATTGGTGTGGTTGACGTTAATATCGGTACGCAGCAGCAGCTCGCGCACGATCTCTACATGACCTTTCTCACTGGCAGGCGTAATGCCGACACCGCCAAAACGGCTCAGGCGCTCAAGATCCGGGTTAGCCGGTAATACCGTGCGCAGCAGTGTTAAATCATTTGTCAGGCAGCTAATCAGAAATGGATTAAAACAGGTTTGATCTTGTTTATTAATATCAGCACCGGCAGCAATCAATAAAGAAACGCAGTCATAATGTTTATTCAGGCTGGCAATAATAATGGCAGTACGGCCCTGGCGGTTGGTGGCATTAATATCCACCTTTTTTTCCAGACAGGATTTTAATCCTTCGGCGTTACCCTGTTCTGCCGCCAGCAGAAATTCAGTAATAAGTTCTTTCTCTGACATAATCACTCTCCTGCAGTTTTTTAGACTCTTCATATTTCCGATAACCTGAGAATAGCAACAGAGTTTAGAGAATAACATCCGCTTAAATTTCATTCATCGTAAGCGTGTCGATTATTGAATAAAATTTAATAATGAGGGTAAAACGTGCTGTAGTGCAATCTTTCCCTTATGACGGAAGCCGTTTTAGCGATGAATCAGAGCCTGGGGAAATCAGGCGGTATGCAGCACGGATAGTGGGTCGCAACTAAAATACAGAAGTGTGATTGCCTTCAAATCAAATGTAACTCTAGTGTTAAATTCTGTTCAAAACTGATTGCTCTCGATAAGGATTACAAATACATTCAACAATCATCGTATCGTGGGCATCGCAGCATGGCCTGAGGGGAGAACGGATGAATTCAATTTTTACCGAGGAAAACCTGCTGGCCTTTACGATGGCAGCGCGCTATAGCAGTTTCAGCAAGGCCGCAGAGGAGCTTGGCTTAACAACGTCGGCCATCAGCTACACCATCAAACGCATGGAGATGGGGCTCGATGTGGTACTGTTTACTCGCAGTACCCGCAGCATTGAGCTCACCGAGTCCGGTCGCTACTTCTTTCGCAAAGCAACCGACCTGCTGAATGACTTCCACGCCATCAAGCGCAGCATCGATACCATCGCCCAGGGTATTGAAGCCAGGGTACGCATTTGCATTAACCAGTTGTTGTATACCCCACAGCATACTGCACGGCTGTTACAGGTACTCAAAAAGCAGTTTCCGACCTGCCAGATAACCGTCACCACCGAGGTGTATAACGGCGTCTGGGATTCGATCATCAACAACCTCGCCAACATCGCTATTGGCGCGCCCGATACCCTGCTGGACGGCGGCGGGATTGATTACACCGAAATCGGTGCGATCCGCTGGTCGTTCGCTATCGCACCGGATCACCCACTGGCGTTTATGCCTGAGCCGATTTCAGAAAGTCAGTTGCGTCTGTACCCGAACATTATGGTGGAGGACACCGCGCACACCATCAACAAGAAGGTCGGCTGGTTGCTGCACGGGCAGGAGTCGATTCTGGTTCCTGATTTTAATACCAAGTGTCAGTGCCAGATTCTGGGTGAAGGCATCGGTTTTCTGCCGGACTATATGGTGCGCGAGGCCATGGAAAAGTCGCTGCTGGTCACGCGACAGATCCATAACCCTCGTCAGGATTCACGCATGCTGTTGGCAACCCAGCACGCGGCAACCGGTCGCGTAACGCAGTGGATTAAAAAAGAGTTTGGCCCACAAGGGGTACTGACGGGGATTTATCAGGATCTGCTGCATCGGCAGTGATGTGCCGGATAAGACTATCCGGCGAAAATCAGTCTTCAGGCGCGAATATCGTCGTACTCGCGAGTTTTATCAAACTCATGCCGGGCAAACGGACACAGCGGGATCACTTTGCGGTTTTCGGCGCGCATTTTCTCCACCACCTTCGCTACCAGCAGCTTACCCACGCCCTGACCTTTCAGACTAGGGTCGACATCAGTATGCTCAATGATGCTCAGATGCTCGCCCGTCGGCACAAAAACAATCTCGGCGACCTGCCTGCCTTCAGCATCGTTAACATAAAATTTGTTGTGGCCTGCAAGAATTTCCATGGTTCCCTCACTTATTTCTGGCGATACTTCAGTGCACCACTCGGACAGGTATCAATAACCCTGATAACCGTCGCAACATCGACTTCATCCGGGATGATCCACGGTTTACGCTTCAGGTTGAAAAGTTTTGCGCTTCCTCGTACGCAATTGCCTGAATGTTGGCACATCCCCGTGTTGAAATAGACATCAATCTTCTCGCCGGTATAGGCCCGGTAACCTGCATCCAGTAGTTCCTTATCCACGACATTGCCTCACATTTTTTTATTGTCTGGGTCTAATCATAGACCGATGCGAGGCTGAAGGAAGCCGCTGAAAGCAGAAATATCACTCAGACCGTCTCTGCCACGACGGCTGCTGCTCTGGTGGCAAATACTCCAGCATCGCAGGCGTCGGTGGCGGCAGACGGTTATCGGCGATATCCCTGTCCACATCGATATGACTGATCTCACCACTTTCATGATGGTGAACCGTCAGCACCCTCGCCTTGTTCAGCTCTGTCACCAGCTCGCGGGTAATGCGTAAACTTTCCGCCAGCTCATGATCTTCCAGACCCGGTCTGCGACTGCGGCGTTCCACCCGGAAACGAAACTGGTTGTACTTAGCCCAACCAATAAGCACCAGACCATTGACCAGGGCAATAAGAATGTAAAACGTCACCGTATCCAGGGTCGTGAAAAAGGGGCGAACCCCCATATGCGGTGAATGCGCCAGTGCGACGATCAACCCTTTATAAATCAGGTATAAGAACCCAATCCAGGCAACAAGCGTCAACACGACGTCGATCACCCGCGGCAGCAGACGCCGTTCGGTAAAAATCAGCGGTTGGTTCATGATTCAATCCTCCCGATACCACGATCAGGACTGACCCAGCGTGCCCTGCCGCGTTTGCGTTTGAGCATCACTTTGGGGAACGCCACCAGCGTGGTGAACAGACTCAGCATCCAGTACACCACCGGGAACCAGATGATCCAGAACAATGAGGCCCCAATCCCTTTTTCATAGCGCCGTTCAATCATCAGGCTCACCGCGAACTGCAACAAGCAGACTACGCCGAGGATAAGCCCAGTGAAGGCTGGCGGGAACAGATGCTGAACATACAGCGTGTCTGGCATCGGGAATAGCAGCCCTAACAGGAACAGCACGATACTAACCGCATACGCAAATGCCCAGGCGGTAGAGAAACAGAACTCAAGGAACAGTGGCCACATACGGCGGAATTCCCACGACCACAGGCGGCGCATGTTAACGATAAACACCTCCGCACCACCTTGTGCCCAGCGCAGGCGCTGTTTCCACAGTCCTTTCAATGTTTCAGGCATCAGGATCCAGCACAGGGCGCGCGGCTCAAAGAATACCGACCAGTGGCGCAATTGCAGCTTCCAACTGATGTCGATATCTTCGGTGATCATGTCCGGGCTCCAGTAGCCAACTTCAGCCAACGCCCGGCGACGAAACGCGGCAACAACACCTGAAACGGTAAATATCTGCCCGTAGACTCGCTGAGTTCGCTTGATCAAGCCGATAATCGACGAGAACTCGCCGACCTGTACACGGCCAATTAACGTCGAGCGGGTACGAATACGCGGGTTACCGGTCACCGCACCAACGCGCGGGAACTGGATCAAAGGGGCCACAATATAGGCGACAGCATCACGATCCAGTAACGCATCCCCATCGATGCAGACCAGGTAATCACTGCGCGCTGCAGCTGCACCGGTTTTAAGAGCCAGGGCTTTCCCCTGGTTTTCCGCTAAGTGAATCACTCGCAGGCTTGGGTACTCTGTTGCCAGCTGTTCCAGAACATCGTGCGTGTCATCTGTCGAACCATCATTGATGGCAATAACTTCAATATTCTTATATCGCTGAGCCAATGCAGCCTCGATCGTCTCGCGCGCGTTGATCCCTTCGTTAAAACACGGGATCAAAATCGAGACCAGCGGATTTCCCTCCAGAGTTGGCGGCGGCGTTTCATCTCCCCATTTCCAGTGACGCTCACGGTAAAACCAGAAATAGACCCCGCCGCTTATCCACAATGCAGACATGAACAAGGGCCAGAAGAAGACAAAGTTCAACATCACTTCACCCGTGAAGACAACAGCCACGCCAAACGGCAGGCTGAACATCAGGCAAAGTATCAGGAAAGCAATTATGCGATCGGTCATTTTTGCGGGTACCAGTATGAGGAGAACGTCGAACGAATCTCTGACATCTCAGGTTTATCGCTGATGAAATCATCCGGGTAATAGCCGTAGTTGCCTGCGCCGCTTAACTTAAGCTGACGCATCCATTCGGCGAGTTGTTTACCGCTGATTTCGGCCTGTTCCCCGGATTTACGCCAGTCGCGTGCCTGCAGTTCAAACACGGTTTTATCCAGCGCGCCGGGCGTCTGTGCGACAGCATTCACCAGTCGATCAAGCCAGGCATTAGCATCATTGGCCGGAATTTTCTCCATGAATGGCATCGCCATGGGGGCTGTCCAGTCATAGGTATTCAGGAAATCATTCAGGTTTTGCGCAAACCAGGCTTCACTTTCAGGTTCCAGTACCGGCATAGCATAGATATTACGGGCGGTTTGTACCTGCGGACCGCGAATATTGCGTACCGATTGCGTCAACTGCTTAGTGAAGTCGATCAACATCTTACTTTTCAGGCGAGTCCAGCGCTCAAACGCCTGAGGGTTATTACGGATTTGCTCAATGCTTCCCGGAAGTCCTGCGGCACGGTAGGCGGCTAACGCCTCCGGCGACGCATCTTCAAAATCCGTCAGGAAGGCATCGTCATGGAACAAGATGCCTTTGAAGCTGGCGTGCTTCGCCAGGTCTTCGTAGATCTCGGTAATGCGCTGACGCGCTTCACTGCTCCAGGGTGAAAGACGGACATAGTTCTCGCGGTTGATCGCGGTACGTCCGGTTTTCGGATCCCATGCCGTTACACGCGGAATTGAGGCGTCCAGATCGAAAGCCAGCACCGGCATCCAGGCGTACACGGTAACCCCTGCACGGGTTTGTAACTGCCAGGAGATATAGTTAAACAGATCGGCGCGCATCGGCAGCCAGCGGTTAGGGAAATAGACCTCGCGAATATTCCCGTCGCCCTGCGGATCGGCATACGCCTGCAGGAAGACATGAGAGATACGCATGTCATAGACACGCTGAATCAGCTTATCGATGTTTCTCTTTTGCTGGGCGGGGTCTTTGTCATAGACGTAATCCAGATCGACATGCATCACGCGCATCGTCTGCGGCTCACGCACCTGAGCAACCTGACTGGCAAAACGCTTGAGCGATGGGTTATCAGAAATCAGTACACGCGGGATATCATCAAGGAATGCCGCATTCGCCAGCCCTTCATTGAGCGTAAACGCCATCTTATAACCTTGCTCTTTGGCCAGATTTAAGGTTGTACCGCTGGCGGCACCGTAAGGCCAGACCCACGCACGTGGCGATTTCCCCGTTACCGCTTTAATTTTATTGGTGATCAAAGAGATATCGGTATTAATACGGCGATAGTATTGCTCGTCCGTTTCGTAATTGCCGGTTTTCTTATCGTAAAGACGGTTTGCCACAGCAGGTTCTTTACTTCCTTGCGGGTTCGCCTCAGCACCGAAGTGCGAGTTCCAGGTATGCGCGCCGATTTCCACCAACGGCGATTTGCCCATTTCCTCGACCATCTTCCAGGTGGCGAATTTGTCGCGCGCCGTCATCAGGCCACCAAAATCGACTTTTTTGTCCGCAGGGGCATCCACCCAACTTCCAACAGGTGCCCAAAGGGCTGGCCAGTTGTAGGCTTTCAGCAGCGGCCAGACACGGGTATAGAAACTGCTATATCCATCATCAAAGGTGAGCAGCACCGCTTTTTCCGGCAACACGATTTTACCGTCATGAGCATCCAGAATTTGCTGAACGCTGATCGGGTTATAGCCATTATCACGGAGCCAGGCTATTTGATCGCTCAGCGCGCTGGTACGCACAGAGAGGTAGCGCTGATCGGCTGCATCATCTTCTACATCGTGATAGCCCAGAACCAAAAAACTATTTTTCGGCCACGGGTGATCTGCCGTCAGCGGCGTTCTCTCATCAGGAGGAACATAGCGAGGCGTCGTATTGTGCGCACTGCTGCACGCGGTAATCATCAACCAGCCAGCGATGAGTGCGCTAAGCCATAGGCATCTTTTCAGCATGAACAATCCTTAAAACCTGACATTCAAATCGAAAGCGAGGGAGATATTCCGCTCACGTTTACCGTCGTAGGGGCGTTTATCCCACACCAGCATCACCCCGCCATCTACGACGTTGTTCCATTTAAGCCGTTGACCGTAACCCAACTGGACGATAGCCCCCGCGTCTTCACCTTGTTGCCAGTAGCCGCCCACGCCAGCCACTCCCTGCTGTGTCCACACGGTGTCATAGTGTCGGTAAAGCACCTGCTCCGCGGTTAAGCCAGGTACCACGGAGAAATCACTTTTGGGGTTGTAATACGGCACATTCTCTTTGGTGTTGGTGCTACCGCCGATACCCGGGGTAAAGTCCAGCGTGAAGCGCGGTGTCGTCCACATACGCTCTTTTCCGCTAAGCCCGTATTCGATACGATCGTTACCATCCGAGAAATGTGAGGCTGCAAACGACAATTGATACTCTCGCCGTTCGTTTTGGTACCAGCGGACATACATATCGCCGCCGTTTGCATATACGCCGCTACGCAGCGCACGCAGTGGCGTATTGCGGGAAAGACGCTCTGCTGACCCACCCACACGCCAGTTATCATTGAAGTCATGCCAGGCTGAAAGACGGCCCCCCATTTTCTGCCCGTCGCCATAATTACGGCCAGACAGTTCCATTTCGGCCCAGTAATCACGTGAAGTCCATTCAGCACCAGCCGCCAGATCGCGGCTGATGCCTTTTCCTTCTTCAAACTCGCCGGTGGCAAAGTTGAAACCGGTAAACAGTCGCCAGTTGTCATTAATCGGCGGGCTGTAAATCGCAGTATTGATGTTAAAGTCATTCTTACCGCTGACCGGACTATCGGAGGAAATCCCCTGCGTACCGCTGATACGCAATTCCGACATTTTGTGCACATCACGAATACGCGCCAGACGCAGGGTCGCTTCATCATCCGGGCTACGGACGATGACATCATCGGTCAGCTCGTCGGCCTGCTTCCACTCCTGAAGATCCAGCGCCACATAGGCCTGCTGACGCTCCAGCTCCAGGTTGCTGGGCTCAATCACTTCCGCAAGCTTTAGCTCTTTTTCCGCCGCATGTGGCAATCCACGGGCTTCCAAAACGGAGGCATAAGTTATGCGCAGCCCCTGGTTACCGGACCCCGTTCGTGCCAGATGTTCTGAGAGTTTTTCTGCCTCTGGCAGTTCATTGGCAGCAAGATGATATTGCGTCAGCAGCGTCTGCCCGAGCAGCCAGTTATCGTTAGGCTGTGGCGTTGGCGAGCCATAGATACGGCGCAGGTACGGGCTCTCTTTGATCAAGTCATCGACTTGTTTTTTAGCGGCATCAAAGTTTTCATTATCAATATGCGCATAGAACAGATCCTGTTGATCTTCAGGACTGAGCGGCGTCACAGGGATAGGTCCGTTCGGGTAATAGATGCTCGTCAGCATTGCTTCGGTCTTTTCCGGCTGACGTTCGCTGAGCCACGCCGAAGCCACCCAACGTTTGGCATAGTTGGGCACTTCACCGTCCGCTGAAAGGGATTCGTACTCCTGAATCACGTCGGCAGTACGCTTACGCACCAGCAGGGCGCCCATGCGGTCAATTCTCGCCCGACGCACATCGCCCTGGGCTGCGGGATCATCTTTCCAGGCTGCCAGCAACTGGTCATAGCGAGCAAGCGCTTTATCCGCCACGATAAAACGCTCATCTTCATTTCGTGCAGAGGTATAAGAAGCGCGCACCTTTTCGGCTGCAGCATCAAGCGCCAGACGCCGCTTAACGGGATCAGATGTCGGAACCACTTCCGTCAGCCCCAACGCCGGTTCAGCTACACGGTTGGCTGACAGCGCTGACAACAGCGTGGATTTCGCATTTTTGTTACCCGGATCGACTTCATCCGCCTCGCTGGCGACTAACAGCGCATCCCAGTTTTTACCCTGTGAATGATACACATAGGCAAGCAGTGCATCAGATTCAGCCCCCGGATGCGCGCGTGCCCATTTATTCGCTTCAGTCAGGGCCTGCTGATTGTAACGTGCATCCGCCAGCGTCATGATCCAGCCAGTACGCACATCGGCGTTTTCAGGCTCTTCCTGTACAACGCTTTCCCAGAGGGCTAATGATTCATTCCAGCTCTTCTGATTGCGGTACGCACGTGCAGCGGCCACTTTGCCACGTGCGGGCACTTCCATCTGCCCATGATACCTTTGCCAGATATCAATGGTTGCTTTATCGTTGTTATCAACCCAACTGGATACCTGCAGCCAGTCAGCCACCTGATTTGGCGTTAACGCACTTTTCTTTCCCTGCTCCTCAAGGTAGCGCAATAGCGGTGTGCTATTACCACCTCGCGCTTCAATAATCAACGCATCATAATCTGATACTGCTGCAGAGGCTTGCATTGGGAAAAGAACGCTTGCCGTAAATAAACAGGTTACTGACTTGAAGCGTTTAATAAAGTTGGCATGTCGACGCATACTGAACATATCTGCCCTTATATCTTACATCATAGTAAAAATAAGCGTTTTCAATAAGTTATAGTCATTCCCTGACGGTTGCCGACCATGTAAAGTGCACTGCCGCTTATTTCGTAATATGGCTAAAAATCATTTAATTCTTTCGCCTTATTGACTCCCTGTGACTCGTCCACTCGTCGTTGAGAGGCTGGCGAAAGCTCAGGAATTTTATCACTCAGTGTGGGGTCTTGCTATGTTATAAGAAAACTCTTAGGCAAAAAAAGTATTTTAAACCAAATTATCCTAATACTCTTGGGATCGAATACTGGATTTAGATTAAGTTTCCGTGACGAAACCACGTAACGATGATAACTATTATCAGCAAATATAGAAACACCAGGTAACTGTTTGCCTGATAAGCATTTTGAAAATTGACAGGAAAAAACTGATAATTAACAGTAACTGATAACACTATAAATAACATCAGTTAATTTTAAACGGCTAAGTTTCAGGGTTAAATGGGCAACATGACACCAGGCAAAAAGAATTAGATAAAGATATAACAAAATGAAACTAAAGGGCTTTATGAACAGTAAGTTTATCACCTACCAAAAATGGCATTGTGGAATACCTCAATAAACGACCACAGGTAATTGTTAATTCCACTACGCCCTGGTGTATTTATCATTCCGCAAAACTGTACTTATCTATTTGTTAAATTATTGGCGATATCAACGACAATCAATTTTTACCCTTACAAAATACAAGCCTAATACTATTGAATGATGTCCATTGAACCATAAGCTTTTACGCTTACCCTTTGCGCATTCTTTCAGGTAATCTGGCAAAAGACGCCAATGGGAGCTGGGAGCTGGGAGCTGGGAGCTGGGAGCTGGTCAATGAAAATCGTTAACGCAGAAGAAAAGCACATCCCCGCTATCCATACTATCTACGCACATCATGTTCTTCACGGGGCGGCCAGCTTTGAGACTGACCCGCCAGATACTCGCGAAATGCTTGTTCGCCTGACTAAGATCCGCGAGCTGGGGTTGCCGTGGGTTGTGGCCCTGCAGGACGAAAAAGTCATCGGTTACTGTTATCTCACCCGCTACCGTGAACGCTATGCCTATCGTTATACGCTCGAAGACTCGATTTATATTGATCCGACAGCACAACGTCAGGGCGCGGGCAAAGCGCTACTACACCATGTTATTACATGGGCAGAAATACACGGCTACCGACAGATGATTGCCATCGTCGGGGACAGCAATAATCAGGGATCGCTGAAAGTCCACCAACAGGTCGGATTTACGGAGGTCGGCACGCTAAAGAATATTGGCTTCAAGCATGGTCGCTGGCTCGATACCGTATTGCTACAACGTAATCTGGGTGAAGGTAACAGCACACTGCCGCCCGATACTGGCGTGATACTTTGAGGGAAAACGGAGGACCCCCCCTTAATACTTATTTCAGTCGTTTACCTGCTTTATCTACCAGCTACTCGCCATCTTCCTTTACGAAAGTGCCTTTTTGCGCATTCGGGAGGATTTCCAGCACTGAAGTGGTTTACTGAATTTGGCCACCTGAATAGAGGTGATATGCTAAATCTTCGCATTGCAGCCCACAGCCCCGCAAGAACCAGGGCTACCATGCTCTGAAACGTGGGGTAAGGGCATAGCTCACAGGCTGTTACGCTGGCATACTGCGGGATTATGGAAAAGATATTGAAGACGTATTCCAGACTATCGACTACTGATGACCGTTTACGATTTTGCTATGCAAATCGCAACGCGACTATTGAGACTACTACTTTGAAGAAAATTTTACTTTTTGTGCTGGTCCTGCTGCCGCTGGCGGCTCATGCAGGAAAAATAACCATGAGCAACCCAGACGAACAGGAATTACAGGGAGGGAAGCGTCTTTGCACTTATGAAAACAGCATTTACCTGTTTACGCTGGTGACGCGCTCGCAGTCCTGCCCGTACTCTCGCACGTTCTCCACCTCGGACAGCGAAAAGTAAATGGCACAATGCCCGACTTAGTCAGGCAGTATTACGAGAAAATCCATACCACCTTCAGAGTTTTTGTTCACTTTATCTACAGAAAATCCTTTTTCATCGATAAACTTCAATAAGCCTTCATCAGTATAAAACCCCTGAATTCGTTCTTTGGTCTCAGCACTGACTAAGAAGAATTTCTTGGCTATATTTTGAGTCTCGTTCTCCGCAACTTTTTTAGGTTGAGTATTTGATGAGAGAGACCAAACCAAACAGACTAACCAACCAAGAAAGGTCCAGCCAAGGAAGATATTTAAAGCAAAAATAGGCTTAAAGTTTCTGTGCCATCTTCTGTAAGCAATAACAGATGGGATGAGATAAAGAACCAGCAGTACAGCAAGAAACATAAATCCATTAAGCGAAGAATAATCGTTCATCCAAAAAATCTCGTCAAATTATGTTATCAAGTATTAGCTTACTTAATTTCTCTTAGTTGCAACAGCATCATTTGCTGATGATGTGGCTACAGGCTTTGAGAGGATAGTCGTGAACGTTTCAAGGGTGTGTTACGAATTTCAGGGTGTTAAGAAATGTTGTAACAGATAGATTGGATAGCAGCGTTCATGGTAAACCACTCCGGCGCATCAAATCTCCTGGCAATAATTTAAGGTTTGGTATTGGACATTTTGTTACCCTCAACCATTTGCCAGATCAGACACTATGAAGAAGGTTTAAAAAGAATTTGGGGTACTGCTACCTTTTTTAAGCTGTCCAAAACTTAGGCCGGTGCGGGCGTAGAACAATGGGTAGTTTAAGTTGTACCTGCTAAGGTGGGGTAAACGTTACTAACTGATAAATCATAACTTGTTGATTTATCAGGAAATTGGAGCGGGCGAAGGGAATCGAACCCTCGTATAGAGCTTGGGAAGCTCTCGTTCTACCATTGAACTACGCCCGCGAAGAGGTGCGTGGGTCATTATAGACCTTACGCACCCTCTGACAAGCCCAAACTATGCTAACTGCTGATAAAATAGCCTTTTAGCACTTAGGTTTACTCCCCTGCGGCGGTAAATAACGCAGCGGATCAATCGCCGTTGCGCGATAGCGAATCTGGAAATGCAGGCGTACAGATGCCGCATCTGTACTACCCATGGTGGCAATTTTCTGCCCAGCCTTCACGCTCTGCCCGTTGTTCACCAGTAGCGTATCATTATGCGCATAAGCGGTAATGTAATCCTCGCTGTGCTTAATCATGATGAGGTTGCCATAGCCCCGCAACTGGTTGCCGACATATACTACCTTCCCTGCCCCCGCCGCATAAACCGGTGTGCCGCGCGCAGCTGAGATATCAATACCCTTGTTGCCGCCATCCGCCGTTGAATAAGGCAGGATCACTTTTCCGCTGGCTGGCCACAACCAGCAGCGTTGTCCCACCGGCGGCCAGGATGACTGCGGTACGGAGGACGACGGTCTGACTGCCGCTGTTTTTGTGGAAGATTTTGTGGTGGTCTTGCCGGAAGTCGGGCTGGTTTTCGTGCTACCGCTAAGCTTCAGCCTTTGCCCTACTTCGATGGTATAGGGAGGAGATATATTGTTGAGACGGGCGAGATCCCTGACGCTGGTACCGGTAGAGCGCGAAATCGCGTACAGCGTGTCACCACGCTTCACGGTATACGTAGAGCCGGAATTAGATGAACTGGAACATCCTGCAACGATCAGGCTGCCCACAAACATTATCAAGATAGAAAAGCGTTTACTCATCAGACATTCTGCACTAAACACGAACGTTCACCTCCAAACCAGAGGCAATTATCATACCAGCCAGCCGGACGATCCCCAATCGCTTCGGTTCAACCTGGTGTATTAAACGGATATCCCTGCGCAATAATATCCATCAGCGCGGGTAAATCAGGCATGGACGGTAATTTCACTAGCGCTGGATAAAATATTTATGGCGAAGGGAATACATCACCACGTAGCACTGGCCGAATTTATCCGCGTCGACTTCTGAAGAGGGTAGCAATGCCGCGGCTTCCAGGCCGGACTCCAGCCAGTCGAGGATCACCCCGGCAGTGGATATGCATGATCATCCAGGCGTTCACACCAGAGTTACACGGTGATGACCATTGCTATCCCGCAAATTATTATCCAGGTCGCGCTGGCGATGCTGGCAGTGGTTATTCTGCCGATGATCGCCCCAGACATGATGGCGGATTGCTAATGGTCGCGACCGGATTGCGCATCTGCAACATTAAACTATTTCCGGTCGCCAACATGCTGCCAGGGCTTGTTTTGATAATGCCTTTGTCCCATTTATGGGCTACCCTAGTGGCCTGAGTACATGACCCGGCGGGTTTGTACCGGGTTATTTTTTCTTTTCAGGAGTTGTCATGGCCGGGGAACATGTCGTTTTGCTGGATGAGCAAGATATACCTTCAGGTATACTCGAGAAGTATGCCGCCCACACCCACAATACCCCTCTACATCTCGCGTTTTCCTGTTGGATTTTTAACGACCAGGGCCAGCTGTTAGTTACCCGTCGTTCACTGCACAAAAAAGCCTGGCCAGGTGTCTGGACAAACTCGGTGTGCGGTCATCCACAATCAGGGGAAACAACTGAAGATGCCATTATCCGTCGCGCCCGCTTCGAGTTGGGTGCTGATATTCGCGCACTCACGCCCGTATACGCGGATTTTCGCTATTGCGCAGCAGATCCGAGTGGAATTGTGGAAAACGAAGTTTGTCCGGTATATGCCGCACAGCTAATCAGCACGCTGCAGCCGAATGCGGAGGAAGTGATGGATTATCGGTGGAGCAATCTTGAGGATGTGTTATGCGGGATTGACGCTACACCGTGGGCCTTCAGCCCATGGATGGTAATGCAGGTTTCAGACGATAAGGCGCGAAAATTGTTGCGCGCATTTTCCAGCGGCCATTAATTAATTGCCGGATGACAACGCAAACGCGTTTTATCCGGCCTACGAATAGTCTTCCCCGTAGGCCGGACAAGGCATCAGCCGCCATCCGGCAGTTCACATCTTACTTAACCGGACGCATTGCCGGGAACAGGATCACATCGCGGATGGTGTGGCTGTTGGTGAACAGCATAACCATACGGTCGATACCAATACCCAGGCCCGCAGTCGGCGGTAAACCGTGTTCCAGAGCGGTAACGTAGTCTTCGTCGTAGAACATCGCTTCGTCATCACCCGCATCTTTGGCGTTAACCTGATCCTGGAAACGCTGCGCCTGATCTTCGGCATCGTTCAGCTCGCTGAAGCCGTTACCGATCTCACGTCCGCCGATGAAGAATTCGAAGCGATCGGTGATTTCCGGGTTTTCATCATTACGACGCGCCAGCGGAGAAACCTCTGCCGGATACTCGGTAATGAAGGTTGGTTGAATCAGGTGCGCTTCCGCCACTTCTTCAAAGATCTCGGTCACAATACGACCCAGACCCCAGCTCTTCTCAACCTTGATGCCGATAGATTCAGCAATCGCTTTCGCTGAGTCGAAGTTATCCAGATCGGCCATGTTGGTTTCCGGACGGTATTTCTGAATCGCTTCGCGCATGGTCAGTTTTTCAAACGGCTTACCGAAGTCGAAGACTTCTTCACCGTAAGGCACTTCAGTCGTTCCGAGAACGTTCTGCGCCAACGTACGGAACAGAGATTCAGTCAGTTCGATCAGATCTTTGTAGTCCGCATAAGCCATGTAGAGTTCCATCATGGTGAACTCTGGGTTATGGCGAACAGAGATGCCTTCATTACGGAAGTTACGGTTAATTTCGAATACGCGTTCGAAACCGCCAACCACCAGACGCTTGAGGTACAGTTCCGGCGCAATACGCAGGTACATGTCCAGATCCAGCGCGTTATGGTGGGTGATGAACGGGCGTGCTGCCGCACCGCCGGGGATCACCTGCATCATCGGGGTTTCAACTTCCATAAAGCCACGGCCCACCATGAACTGACGGATACCCGCCATGATCTGTGAACGCACTTTAAAGGTGTTGCGGGATTCATCGTTAGAGATGAGATCCAGGTAACGCTGGCGATAGCGCGCTTCCTGATCCTGCAGACCATGGAATTTATCCGGCAGCGGACGCAGGGCTTTGGTCAGCAGACGCAGTTCGGTGCAGTGGATAGACAGCTCACCGGTCTTGGTCTTGAACAACTTACCTTTCGCGCCGAGGATATCGCCCAGATCCCATTTTTTGAACTGCTCGTTGTAGACGCCTTCCGGCAGGTCATCGCGAGCAACGTACAGCTGAATACGGCCGCCAACATCCTGCAGCGTAACGAATGATGCTTTACCCATAATACGACGGGTCATCATGCGGCCAGCAACGGATACCTCAATGTTCAGCGCTTCCAGCTCTTCGTTTTCTTTCGCGTCGAAGTCAGCGTGCAGTTGGTCTGAGGTATGATCGCGACGGAAATCGTTCGGGAACGGGATCCCCTGCTCACGCAGGCTCGCCAGCTTCTCACGGCGCGTTTTCAGTTCATTGTTAAGGTCGGCTACCGCGTCAGCGCCCTGTACGTGTTGTTCAGACATGTTGGTTCCTCATAACCCTGCTTTCAAACTTGCTTCGATAAATTGATCCAGGCTGCCATCCAGCACCGCCTGCGTGTTACGGGTTTCAACCCCGGTACGCAGATCTTTGATGCGGGAGTCATCAAGGACATAAGAACGAATCTGGCTACCCCAGCCGATATCTGACTTGGTGTCTTCCATCGCCTGTTTCTCGGCATTCTTCTTCTGCATTTCCAGTTCATAAAGCTTCGCTTTCATCTGCTTCATGGCCTGGTCTTTGTTCTTGTGCTGGGAACGGTCGTTCTGGCACTGCGTCACAATCCCGGTCGGGATGTGGGTAATACGCACCGCAGATTCCGTACGGTTAACGTGCTGACCGCCCGCACCCGAGGCGCGGTAAACGTCAATACGCAGATCCGCTGGGTTGATATCGATATCGATATCATCGTCAACTTCCGGATAGACAAACGCAGAACTGAACGACGTATGGCGACGGCCGCCGGAATCGAACGGGCTCTTACGTACCAGACGATGTACACCAGTTTCCGTGCGCAACCAACCGTAAGCATATTCTCCAGCGATTCTGATGGTCACGGATTTAATACCCGCCACTTCACCTTCAGACTCTTCAATAATTTCCGTCTTAAAGCCGCGCGCTTCAGCCCAACGCAGATACATACGCATCAGCATGCTGGCCCAGTCCTGCGCTTCGGTACCGCCGGAGCCAGCCTGAATATCGAGATAGCAATCCGCGCTGTCATATTCACCGGAGAACATACGACGGAATTCCAGCTGGGCCAGCTTATCTTCCAGCGTATCGAGTTCTGCTACGGCTTCGTTAAAGGTTTCTTCGTCGTCGGCTTCTACAGCCAGTTCCAGCAGGCCGGAGACATCTTCCAGGCCCTGGCTCATCTGATCGAGCGTATCAACGATGGCCTCAAGGGAAGAACGTTCTTTACCCAGCGCCTGAGCGCGTTCGGGTTCGTTCCACACGTCCGGCTGTTCCAGCTCGGCGTTTACTTCTTCCAGACGCTCTTTCTTGGCATCATAGTCAAAGATACCCCCTAAGAACGTCTGAGCGTTCCGTGAGGTCCTGAATGCGGTTATTTACCGGATTAATTTCAAACATGGTCTGATTTCTTTTATTGGACTAGTCAAAATGCGGTGATAAGAGCGGGATTGTACCGGATCCCGGCTCAATTTTATACACACTAAATTCGTCAAACTGGCCAGATATTATCGATAATAATCTGCAGGCTGCGGTTGCCACGAAACTCGTTAATATCCAGTTTGTAGGCAAGCTGAACTTCGCGAACACCGTTATCCGGCCAGCAGGTGGTATCGACATTAAACGCAATTCCGTCCAGCAGTGGGCCGCCGCCAACAGGCTCCACCATCACTTTCAAGTGACGCTCACCGACCAGGCGCTGCTGAAGCAGTCGGAAGTGCCCGTCAAACAGCGGCTCCGGGAACATTTGTCCCCACGGACCGGCATCGCGCAGCATTTGCGCGACCTCCATGGTCATCTCTGCCACACTCAGCGGACCATCAGAGACTACCTCACCCTGTAATAAAGCGGGGTCAAGCCACTCGGTTACCAGTTCACCAAAACGCTGCTGGAAACGCTCAAACTGCGCTTCTTCCAGCGACAGACCTGCTGCCATCGCATGTCCACCAAACTTAATGATCATGCCGGGATAAAGCGTGTCCAGACGCTCCAGCACATCACGCATATGCAGTCCCTGGATCGAACGTCCGGAACCTTTTAAGGTGCCATCCCCCGCAGGAGCAAAGGCGATTACCGGACGATGGAAACGCTCTTTAATACGCGATGCCAGAATGCCGACCACCCCCTGGTGCCATTCGGGATGATACATCGCCAGGCCCCCCGGGAGTGTGTCACTACTGCGCTCCAGTTTTTCACACAGGGCCAGTGCTTCTGCCTGCATACCCTGTTCAATCTCTTTTCGCGTCTGGTTGAGAGCATCCAGTTCATTGGCCAGCATACGCGCTTCACCAATGTTGTCGCACAGCAGCAGCGCCACGCCGACGGACATATCATCCAGACGACCTGCCGCGTTCAGCCGAGGGCCAAGCGCAAAACCTAAATCACTGGCGGCCAGTTTGAGCGGGTCACGATTGGAAATCTCCAGCAGCGCTTTAATGCCAGGGCGGCACTTTCCAGCACGAATGCGGCTTAAACCTTGCCACGTCAGGATACGGTTATTGGCATCCAGCGGCACCACGTCTGCTACTGTGCCCAAAGCAACCAGATCAAGCAAATCGGCCAGGTTCGGCGGTGCAATGCCGCGTTCATCAAACCAGCCTTTGTCACGCAGGAAGGTGCGCAACGCCAGCATCAGGTAGAAGGCCACACCAACGCCTGCCAGCGATTTCGACGGGAATTCACAGTCGGGCAGGTTAGGGTTGATGATAGCCTCTGCGCCCGGCAGCGTGTCACCGGGCAGGTGGTGATCGGTCACAACGACCGGGATCCCCAACGTTCGGGCATGTTCAACGCCCGCGTGGGACGAGATACCGTTGTCCACAGTAACGATCAGCTGAGCGCCCCGGGCATAGGCCTGATCCACCACTTCCGGGCTTAAACCATAGCCGTCTTCAAAACGATTAGGCACCAGGTAGTCAACGTTGCTGCAGCCCAACGCACGCATCGCCAGGATGCTCAGCGCCGTGCTGGTCGCACCATCGGCATCGAAATCCCCCACCACAATGATGCGGGTTCCTTCGCGAAAGGCGTTATAGAGGATCTCAACCGCTTTTTCGACGCCGTTCAAATGCTGCCACGGCAACATCCCTTTCACGCTACGTTCAAGCTCCTGCGCATTGCGCACGCCACGACCAGCGTACAAACGACGCAACAAGGGAGGCAAATCCGCTGGCAGTTCGGCTGTCTCGTCGGCTTCGCGCCGACGGAGTTGTATCTGTTGTTTCACGCGAATTATTTACCGCTGGTCTGTTTTTCGTGTGCGTCGAGGAATTCTTTCATCTCTTTCGGCCCCTGATAGCCCGGAACAACATAGCCGTTGCTCAGGACAATCGCCGGTGTGCCACTGACGCCAAACTGCACGCCCAGTGCATAATGATTCGCGATATCCACATCACAGGTCGCCGCTTTCACGTCTTTGCCCGCCATTGCATCGTCAAAGGCTTTGTTTTTGTCCTTCGCACACCAGATAGACTTCATGTCCTGCTCCGCCTGGCTTTCCAGCCCTTGTCGAGGGAAGGCCAGATAACGGACGGTGATCCCTAACGCATTGTAGTCTTTCATCTCTTCATGCAGCTTGTGGCAGTAGCCACAGGTGATGTCGGTGAAAACGGTGATGACGTGTTTTTCTTGCGGCGCTTTGTAGACGATCATCTCTTTTTCCAACGCATTCAGATGCTTCATCAGCAGTTGATTAGTGACATTCACCGGACTTGCGCCACTTACGTCATACATCGGCCCCTGAATAATATGCTTGCCGTCTTCAGTCACGTACAGCACACCGCTATTGGTCAGTACGGTTTTCATGCCCGCAACCGGAGCAGGTTGAATTTCGGTGCTCTGCACGCCCAGCTTCGTTAATGACTGGCGAATAGCTGCATCGTCTGCATGCACCATGCCCGAAAACGCTGTAGCCAGCAGGGTGAGCATCATAAAACGTTTCTTCATAACCTATCCTTTACTGTCAGCACTCACGCTCGTGGGTGATGCTGTTGATGTAGTTGACGCAAGCGCTCCGTTGCGACATGTGTATAAATCTGCGTAGTCGAGAGATCGCTATGCCCCAGCAGCATCTGCACCACGCGCAGGTCAGCACCGTGATTGAGCAGATGCGTGGCAAAAGCGTGCCGCAATACGTGCGGTGATAGTTTCTCGCTGTCGATCCCTGCTAACACAGCATAGTGTTTAATACGATGCCAGAAAGTCTGACGGGTCATCTGCTGCGCACGCTGGCTGGGAAACAGTACGTCAATCGATACGCCGTTGAGCAACCATGGACGACCGTGTTCCAGGTATGTTTCCAGCCAGTACACGGCTTCTTCGCCTAACGGCACCAGCCGCTCTTTGTTGCCTTTACCAATCACCCGCACAACGCCCTGGCGCAGACTAATATCGCTCATCGTCAGCCCCACCAACTCTGATACGCGCAACCCCGTGGCGTACAAAACCTCCAACATCGCTTTGTCGCGTAGCTCAAGCGGTTGGTCAATAAGCGGGGCCTGCAGCAGCCGTTCTACCTGCGCTTCGCTAAGATCTTTTGGTAAACGCTGCGGAAGTTTAGGTGAAGCAAGCGAGGCGCTCGGATCGTCTTCGCGAAATTTTTCGCCGTAAAGATGCTGAAAAAAACGCCGCATGGCACTGAGCAAACGTGCTGAACTGGTGGCTTTATACCCGCCATCCATCCGCTCAGCCAGCAATGCCTGCAAATCATCGCTCTGCGCCGTCGCCAGTGAAATGCCACGATGGTGCAACCATTCAACAAGCATTGTCAGATCGCGACGATACGCACTTAACGTGTTCTCTGCCAGATTTCGTTCCAGCCACAGTGCATCAAGAAACTGCTCGATGCGCGCCAGATCCTGTTCCACTCGCGCCCCTTATTCCACTCTCATTTTTGATGCATTATGCCTCATTGTGCCGAGAATGCGGCGATTCTGTTACACTACCCGCAACGCTACAGCAGAATTGAGATGTTTACGTCATGAACATGGGTCTTTTTTACGGTTCAAGCACCTGCTACACCGAAATGGCAGCAGAAAAAATCCGCGATATCCTGGGTCCCGAACTGGTGACACTGCACAATCTCAAGGATGATTCCCCAGCCCTAATGGAGCAGTATGACGTGCTCATTTTGGGTATTCCAACCTGGGATTTCGGTGAAATTCAGGAAGACTGGGAAGCGGTCTGGGATCAACTGGACAACCTCAACCTGGAAGACAAGATTGTCGCGCTTTACGGCATGGGCGATCAACTGGGGTACGGTGAGTGGTTCCTTGATGCACTGGGTATGCTGCATGATAAACTGGTCACCAAAGGCGTTAAGTTTGTCGGTTACTGGCCAACAGAAGGTTATGAATTCACCAGTGATAAACCCGTGATTGCCGATGGGCAGTTGTTTGTCGGTTTAGCACTGGATGAAACTAACCAATACGACCTCAGCGATGAACGTATCCAGGCATGGTGTGAGCAAATTCTCGGTGAAATGGCCGAACACTGGTCCTGATAACTGTGTTGCCGGATGACGGCGTGAATGCTTTCTCCGGCTTACATAGCGCGCTAAACCGTAGCTGCTCGCCATCAGTCATTCGCCGGCGTTAACCCTGCTTCGCCTGTTGCAGCATTAACCGCCGCAAATCCCGCCACTCTGCGTCATCCATGCTGTCCGCTGCCAGCCACAAATGCTGACGTTTTCCCGCATCGGAACGCAAACGCAGCATCATGCCCGTTTTAATCATCCAGGGTGTACAAACGATAGACCACTCCTGCCCCTGCCAGCGCAGGCGACCGTCCATTAACAGTCTAATATCTCCCTGACAAGCGTTAATGCGACGCTGACTGCGTACGCTATCAAACACCACCAGAGAGAGCAGAACCAACCATAATGGGGTGTAGCTCAATGGCCAGGGCATCAATAAAATGAATACCGCAACCAGCCCATGAATGAGCAGAGAGAGCCACTGTGCGCGCCATGAAACGCGTAAATCAGATTGCCACTGGACCACGTTCCCGATTCCGTGTCTGGATGAGTCGCACCATCTGCTCCAGCTGCTCATCAGCCGGTTTCCCATGATTCATCAACCAGTTAAATAAGTCTGGATCATCACATTCCAGCAGACGGATAAAGATGCGTTTTTCTTCGTCACTTAAGTTGTCATACTCATGTTCGAAAAACGGCATGATAGAGATATCCAGTTCACGCATACCGCGGCGGCATGCCCAATGAATACGTGCTTTGTTGTTAATATCCATGTTCTTTTCCCTGTCTCGCGAAAACGAAGTATCCGGCTATTGTAACGTGTTTTTCACGCTCTTTTACGGGAATATCAGTAAACGGAAGCGCGATCGCTAAATAAAACCACATTAAGTCAAAGGGTTCACTTTTTTGGATGTCTCCTCGCAAAGCTTAATATAAGGCACAAACAGGATGTTTAAACCGCTTGCAATAGCCCATAGCTCTTTTACCATTAGTCATTATTACCGCGTTAAGCAAATCAGGACATTATTATGGCTTTTACATCGTTTCCTCCTCGCCAGCCGTTTGCGTCGGCACGTTTGCCTCTGACGCTAATGACGCTCGACGACTGGGCTCTCGCCATCATTACCGGTGTCGACAGTGAAAAGTACATCCAGGGCCAGGTCACCGCTGATGTCAGCCAGATGACCGAACAGCAACACCTGCTGGCAGCTCACTGCGATGCCAAAGGTAAAATGTGGAGCAACCTGCGCCTCTTCCGTCAGGCTGATGGTTTTGCCTGGCTTGAACGCCGTAGCCTGCGTGATGCCCAATTGACCGAACTGAAAAAATACGCCGTCTTCTCGAAGGTCGTGATTGCCCCGGATGACGAGCGTGTCCTGCTGGGCGTGGCGGGCTTCCAGGCGCGTGCTGCACTAGCTAATCTCTTTAGCGAACTGCCAACCAGCGATAAGCAGGTCGTTACCCACGGCGCTTCCACCCTTCTGTGGTTCGAGCATCCATCTGAACGCTTCCTGCTGATCGTTGATGTCGCAACAGCTGAGATGATTACAGAGAAACTGCGTGGTGAAGCTGAGTTAAATAACAGCCAACAGTGGCTGGCGCTGGATATCGAAGCAGGTATCCCGGTGATCGACACCGCCAACAGCGGTCAGTTTATTCCTCAGGCCACTAACCTTCAGGCTCTGGGGGGTATTAGCTTCAAAAAAGGCTGTTACACCGGCCAGGAAATGGTTGCCCGCGCAAAATTTCGCGGTGCCAATAAGCGCGCAATGTGGACCCTGGCGGGTACTGCCAGCCGGGTACCAGAAGCGGGTGAAGATCTGGAACTAAAAATGGGTGAGAACTGGCGTCGTACCGGTACCGTTCTTGCTGCCGTGCAGCTGGCCGATGGTCAGGTGTTAGTACAGGTCGTGATGAATAACGATATGGAAGCAGACAGCGTGTTCCGCGTGCGTGATGATGCGAAAACGCTGCATATTGTGCCGCTGCCGTATTCACTGGAAGAGTAAATGATTAACGCCGGATAGCGCTACGCTTATCCGGCCTACAGGCACATTTTGTAGGCCGGATAAGGCGTTAGCCGCCATCCGGCATCAAGGGTTACGCCTGTCCAACATACAAATAAATCGCCAGGAAGTGGCAAACGCTGCCACCCAGCACAAATCCATGCCAGATCGCGTGGTTGTAGGGAATGCGCTTACAGACGTAGAAAATTACGCCCAGCGAATACACGACGCCGCCAACGGCCAGCAACGTCACACCACCCGCCGCCAGTTTAACCGCCAGTTGATACACCACAATCAGCGATAGCCAGCCCATTGTCAGGTAGGTTACCAGCGACAGAACCTTAAAGCGGTGCGCAATAGTCAGTTTGAATAAAATACCGATTAGCGCCAGGCTCCAGATAACAATCATCAGTCCGCGTGCCAGCGGCGAATCCAGCCCCACCAGCAGAAACGGCGTGTAGGTCCCGGCAATCAGCAGATAAATCGCGCAATGGTCGAATTTTTTCAGCCAGATTTTCGCTCTCTGATGGGGGATCGCATGATACAAGGTTGAGGCAAGGAACAGCAGGATCATGCTGCCGCCGTACAGGCTATAGCTGGTAATGGCCATAGCGCTGGCGTTGGTATCCACTGCCTGAACCAGCAACAGCACCAGTCCGACAATCCCAAACACCAACCCGATACCATGGCTGATGCTGTTGGCTATTTCCTCTGCCAGCGAATATCCCTGCGCGATTAATGGCTTCTGAACCATAAGTTACTCCCCAGAAACGAACACTTTCGTTATTGCGTCTCTAGCGTAACTGAGAATAGTTCCAGTGAACACCTGTTAGCTAAAATATTTATCAAAAATAAAATAATTAATTAAAATCATATAATTATATTTTACATTTCAGCTAACAGCTGTACCTGTAAAGTTAAAGACATTTAAAATCAATCACATAAAATTGCGTTTGATCCGGGTAAATCTCGGCAATCACCTGTTTAAGTTCTTCAAGCGTCATGTTTTCCTGCTGGGCATGTTTATCCGTTAGCGTATCCAGCGTGACGGTTGAGGTGCCAACAACCTCAATCGTGCAGAAGTAACCGTCATCTTCGAAGCGCCCAACCCGTAAAATGTCCCCGGCTTTGAAGTGTGATTCGGACTCGTCACGAATGGTGATGGTCTTGCGTCCGGCCAGAATGTCATCCTGGAAACGCTGAAAAAAAGTGATGTCATTTGGCTGCATGTTATTATTCCCTGTAGATGAAGTCTGATGAGTGAGTTTTGCCATTGTGAGTATGTTCTCCCACGCTGCCATCGCCAGTCTCAACAATCTTGAGATGCTGGTCTACAACTATGTCATCAAAAACCGTGACAAAGTCATGTACATGACCATTCGCGAACTGGCCGATGCCGTGGGTGTTTCCACTACCACCGTACTGCGCTTTTGCCGCAAGCTTAAATGTGAGGGTTACTCAGAATTTCGCGTGCGCTTCAAATTATATTTAGAGCAGAATGAACCGCAACAGGCTAATTTCGGTGCCAGCGAAATTATCAGTTTCTTTAAAGGCGTCAATAACGACGAATTCGATAAACTGCTCGATCAGGCTGTTGATATTATATTATCGTCCGAACGTATTATATTCGTCGGAGCGGGAACGTCTGGAGCGCTGGCAAAATATGGCGCACGTTTTTTCTCAAACGTCGGTAAATTCAGTAATCACATTGACGATCCTTATTTCCCGGTCACTAACGACATGGCCAGAAACGCGCTGGCGATCGTGCTTTCCGTTTCTGGTGAAACAGAAGAAATCCTGCGCTTTGCCAGTCAGTTCAGCCTGCACAACTGTAAGGTTCTGTCGGTCACCAGCCATGAACACTCTCGTCTGGCGAAGCTGGCCGACTTTAACCTCTCCTGGCACGTACCGCAAACCCGCATAGCGGGGGTCTATGATATTACCACGCAAATCCCTGTTATTTATATTCTGGAATCACTCGGTCGCAAGCTGGCGAAAAGAATAGCGTAAAAAAACAATCTGTTTTTTTGATGTAACAAATCACATTTACGCTATTTTGTTATATCGTGACATTTATCTTTCCTTTGTTAGACTCAAAATCAGATTGTATTAATTTGAGACTGAGCGCAGATGAAAAAACTTACCTTACCAAACGATTTTTTATGGGGCGGCGCGGTGGCGGCGCATCAGGTTGAAGGCGGCTGGAACAAAGGTGGCAAAGGCCCCAGCATTTGCGACGTCCTGACCGGTGGGGCACACGGCGTTCCGCGAGAAATCACTCAGGAAGTTGAGTCCGGTAAGTACTACCCCAACCACGAAGCTGTCGATTTTTACAGTCATTACAAAGAAGACATCAAGCTGTTTGCCGAGATGGGATTCAAATGCTTCCGTACCTCAATCGCCTGGACCCGTATCTTCCCCAAAGGGGACGAAACCCAACCGAATGAAGAAGGGCTAAAGTTCTACGACGACATGTTCGATGAACTGCTGAAGTACAACATTGAACCAGTCATCACCCTTTCCCACTTTGAAATGCCGCTGCACCTGGTTCAACAGTACGGTAGCTGGACCAATCGTAAAGTCGTCGATTTCTTTGTCCGTTTTGCTGAAGTCGTTTTTGAGCGCTATAAGCACAAGGTCAAATACTGGATGACCTTCAATGAGATCAACAACCAGCGTAACTGGCGCGCACCGCTGTTTGGTTATTGCTGCTCCGGCGTGGTGTATACCGAGCATAAAAACCCGGAAGAGACTATGTACCAGGTGCTGCACCACCAGTTCGTGGCCAGCGCGCTGGCGGTAAAGGCGGCACGTCGCATCAACCCGGAAATGAAAGTCGGCTGCATGCTGGCGATGGTGCCACTGTACCCGTTCTCCTGTAAGCCTGAAGATGTGATGTTCGCGCAGGAATCGATGCGTGAGCGCTACGTTTTCACTGACGTTCAGCTGCGCGGCTACTATCCATCATATGTACTGAACGAGTGGGAACGCCGCGAATTCAACATCCGAATGGAGGCCGGCGATGAGCAAATCCTGCGTGAAGGCACCTGTGACTATCTCGGATTCAGTTACTACATGACCAACGCGGTAAAAGCGGAAGGCGGCAGCGGCGATGCCATTTCTGGTTTTGAGGGCAGCGTACCGAACCCGCACGTAAAAGCCTCCGACTGGGGCTGGCAGATTGACCCCGTCGGTCTACGCTATGCCTTATGTGAGCTGTATGAACGCTACCAGAAGCCGCTGTTTATCGTTGAAAACGGGTTTGGCGCTTACGACAAAGTGGAAGAAGACGGCAGTATCAACGACGACTATCGCATCGATTATCTGCGTGCTCATGTCGAAGAGATGATGAAAGCGGTGACCTATGATGGCGTAGATCTGATGGGCTACACGCCGTGGGGCTGCATCGACTGCGTGTCATTCACCACTGGCCAGTACAGCAAACGGTATGGCTTTATCTACGTAAACAAACACGACGACGGCACCGGCGATATGTCGCGTTCGCGTAAGAAGAGTTTTGAGTGGTATAAAGCGGTGATTGCCAGCAACGGCGAGAATCTGTGATTTTTTGCCGGATGGCGCTGCGCTGATCCGGCCTACGGAGACTTCATCTGTAGGCCGGATCAGGCGTTTACGCCGCCATCCGGCAAACAACTCATTACCTTCCGCCAGCCAGTTCCAGAAAACTCCCCGTCACGTAAGACGCTTTCTCGCTCAACAGCCAGATAATCGCCTGCGCGACCTCCTCCGGCTGTCCGCCGCGCTGCATAGGTAACAGTGATTTCACGCGATCGACTCTTCCCGGCTCGCCGCCTGACGCATGCATTTCAGTGTAGATCAGACCAGGTCGCACGCAGTTTACGCGGATCCCTTGTGCCGCAACCTCCAGCGCCAGGCCGGTGGTGAGCGTGTCCACAGCCCCTTTCGATGCGGCATAATCAACATATTCGAAAGGTGCGCCAAGCCGTGAGGCCGCTGAAGAAACATTAACAATCGCCCCACCTTGCCCCCCGTGCTTGAATGACATCCGTTTTACTGCTTCGCGACAGCACAGAAAATAGCCGGTAACATTAGTCGCCAGAACGCGATTAATTCTTTCGGCGGTTAGGCTTTCCACCGTGCTCTGTTCAAACAAAATCCCGGCATTATTCACCAGGGCAGTCAGCGGCTCGCCTTCACGGTCAATAGACTCAAACATTGCTACCACCTGGCTTTCATCGCTGATATCTGCCCGCAAAGCAAACGCCTTCCCGCCTGCAGCGACGATGCTGTTCACCACCTCCGTTGCCGCACGAATGTTGTGATGAAAGTTCACCGCGACCGTGTAGCCCTCTTGCGCCAGTTGCAGCGCGGTTGCCCGACCAATGCCACGACTGCCGCCCGTCACCAATGCGATTGCCATAACGTTTCTCCCAAAAAATAAAGGCGCCGAAGCGCCTTTAAAAGATAGTTGAATCAGCAGATTACTGATATTCGCTCATCGGTACGCAGGAGCAGAACAGGTTACGGTCACCGTAAACGTCATCAAGGCGTTTCACGGTTGGCCAGTATTTGTTCGCCACACCCGCCGGGAAGACGGCGATTTCGCGGCTATAACCGTGGTTCCACTCCGCCACCAGCTCGTTTTGCGTGTGCGGTGAGTTAACCAGCGGGTTATCTTCCAGTGACCATTCACCGGCTTTCACGCGATCGATCTCAGCGCGGATGGCCAGCATCGCATTGATAAAGCGATCCAGTTCCACTTTGCTTTCCGATTCGGTCGGTTCAACCATCAGCGTACCCGCTACCGGGAACGACATGGTCGGCGCATGGAAACCGTAGTCAATCAGACGCTTGGCAATATCCAGTTCGCTGATGCCGGTTTCTTCTTTCAGTGGGCGAATGTCGAGAATACATTCATGCGCCACGCGACCATCACGACCGGTATACAGCACCGGATAGGCATCTTTCAGACGGCTGGCAATGTAGTTGGCATTCAGAATAGCTACCTGGCTTGCCTGCTTCAGACCTTCTGCGCCCATCATACGGATGTACATCCAGCTGATTGGCAGAATAGATGCGCTACCGAACGGAGCGGCAGAAACTGCGCCCTGACGGGTGAGCATCCCTTCAATCTGTACCACACTGTGACCCGGAACGAACGGTGCCAGATGCGATTTCACGCCGATCGGTCCCATGCCCGGGCCGCCGCCGCCGTGCGGAATGCAGAATGTTTTATGCAGGTTGAGGTGCGAGACATCCGCGCCGATAAAGCCCGGCGTAGTGATCCCAACCTGAGCGTTCATGTTCGCGCCATCAAGGTAAACCTGACCGCCAAACTGGTGCACAACGTCGCACACTTCACGGATCGTTTCTTCATACACGCCGTGGGTGGATGGGTAGGTCACCATGATGCAAGAGAGGTTGTCGGCACGTTGTTCTGCTTTTGCACGCAGATCGTCCAGGTCGATGTTGCCATTCTTATCACAGGCGACTACCACCACCTGCATCCCCGCCATTTGTGCGGAAGCCGGGTTAGTACCGTGGGCGGACGCCGGGATCAGGCAGATATCACGATGGCCTTCGTTACGGCTTTGGTGATAATGGCGAATCGCCAGCAGCCCCGCATACTCACCCTGCGCGCCGGAGTTCGGCTGCATGCAGACTGCGTCATAACCGGTCAGTTTTACCAGCCACTCGGAAAGTTGGCCAATCATCTGGTGATAACCTTCCGCCTGCTCTGGTGGGCAGAACGGGTGCAGTTCAGCGAATTCCGGCCAGGTGATAGGGATCATCTCGGCGGCAGCGTTCAGCTTCATGGTGCAAGAACCCAGCGGGATCATCGCCTGATTCAGCGCCAGATCTTTACGCTCCAGTGAGTGCATGTAGCGCATCATCTCGGTTTCGCTGTGGTAGCGGTTGAACACCGGATGGCTGAGGATCGCGTCGTCACGCAGCATACTGTCCTGAATGGAACGGCTGTCGAGCGCCACGTCTTTATCCAGCGTGTCGATGTTCAGGCCGTGACTGTCGCCCAGCAGAACATTGAACAACTGCACCACGTTTTCACGGGTGGTGGTTTCGTCGAGGGTAATACCTACCGCGTTATGGATGTCGCTACGCAGGTTGATTTCTGCCGCTTCAGCGCGCGCCAGTACTGCGGCCTTATCGGCAACTTCAACACACAGGGTGTCGAAGTAGTGTGCATGACGCAGCTTCAATCCTTTCTGTTGCAGACCGGCTGCCAGGATATCAGTCAGGCGGTGGATGCGATTAGCAATGCGTTTCAGGCCAACCGGGCCATGATAAACGGCATACAGACTGGCGATATTAGCCAGCAGGACCTGCGAGGTACAAATGTTGGAGTTCGCTTTCTCGCGGCGGATATGCTGCTCACGAGTCTGCATCGCCATGCGCAGTGCGGTATTGCCCGCTGCATCTTTGGAGACGCCGATAATACGGCCTGGCATGGAGCGTTTGAATTCGTCTTTAGCGGCGAAGAATGCCGCGTGTGGGCCACCGTACCCCATCGGTACGCCGAAGCGTTGCGCAGAGCCGAACACAATGTCTGCGCCCTGTTTACCCGGAGCGGTCAGCAGAACCAGCGCCATAAAATCAGCCGCTACGCTGACCACAACTTTGCGGGATTTCAGCTCAGCAATCAGTGCGCTGTAGTCGTGCACTTCACCGGTAGTGCCAACCTGCTGCAACAGCACGCCGAACACATCCTGATGATCCAGCGCTTTTGCCGCATCATCAACAATGACGTCAAAACCAAAGGTTTGTGCACGAGTACGCACAACATCCAGCGTTTGCGGATGAACATCAGCGGCCACAAAAAAGCGGTTAGCATTTTTCAGTTTGCTGACGCGTTTTGCCATCGCCATGGCTTCAGCAGCAGCGGTAGCTTCATCCAGCAGAGAAGCGGAGGCCATGTCCAGGCCGGTCAGATCCAGCGTCACCTGCTGGAAGTTGAGCAGCGCTTCCAGGCGCCCCTGAGAAACTTCTGGCTGATACGGCGTATACGCAGTGTACCAGCCCGGGTTTTCCAGCATGTTGCGCAGGATAACAGGTGGCAACTGCACGGCGGTGTAGCCCATGCCAATGTAGGACGTGAAGCGCTTGTTACGCCCGGCGATGGCTTTTAATTCAGCCAGCGCAGCGTATTCGGTCGCCGCCTCACCCACCTGTGGCGGGGTTGCGAGCTGAATGTCTTTCGGCACAATCTGGCCGATCAGCGCATTTAACGACTCGGCGCCAACCGCATTCAGCATCTCTTGCTGCTGCGCGGCGTCCGGTCCGATGTGGCGTTCAATGAAAGCGCCGCTGTTTTCAAGCTGGCTTAACGTCTGTGTCATGGGCGATGGTTCCTGAAACGTGCAGTGAATCGTGATTGTCTCTGTTTACGAGTCCGGCAGCGCTAGCGCTTACCGGGCCTACGCATGCTTTGTAGGCCGGATAAGCGCAGCGCCATCCGGCAAAAGCGTATTTACTCGTCTTCTAACAATGCTTCATATGCGGTCGCATCCAGCAGCGATTCAATTTCGCTTTCATCGCTGGCTTTGATTTTGAAAATCCAGCCGCCCGCATACGGCTCGCTGTTGACCAGTTCCGGGGAGTCGCTGAGCGCGTCGTTAACCGCCACAATCTCACCGCCTACTGGCGCATAGATATCGGAGGCCGCTTTTACGGACTCCGCAACGGCGCAGTCATCGCCCGCGCTAACGGTTGAGCCAACTTCTGGCAGGTCAACGAAAACCATGTCACCTAACAGCTCCTGAGCGTGTTCGGTGATACCCACGGTGTAAGAGCCGTCAGCTTCTTTGCGCAGCCATTCGTGTTCTTTGCTGTATTTCAGTTCTGCAGGTACGTTGCTCATCAATCAATCTCCAAAAAAGGATGAATTACGCGACGGCTTTGCCGTTACGCACAAAAACAGGTTTAGTCACTTTTACCGGCATTTCGCGGTTACGGATCTGGACGATCGCGGTCTCACCGATGCCCTCCGGGACACGTGCCAGTGCGATGCTGTAACCCAGGGTTGGGGAGAATGTCCCGCTGGTGATAATGCCTTCCTGCTGGTTGCCGGAAGCATCGGTGAAACGCACCGGCAGTTCATTACGCAGCACGCCTTTCTCAGTCATTACCAGCCCGACCAGCTGTTCGTGGCCTTTTTCACGCTGCATTTCCAGCGCATCCCGACCGATAAAGTCGCGATCGGTCGGTTCCCACGCTATAGTCCAGCCCATGTTGGCCGCCAGCGGCGAAATGCCTTCGTCCATCTCCTGACCGTACAGGTTCATGCCTGCTTCCAGACGCAGCGTGTCACGCGCCCCCAGACCACAAGGTTTAACGCCTGCTTGTACCAGCGCATGCCAGAAATCTGCCGCCTTTTCATTCGGCATGGCAATTTCATATCCCGCTTCGCCGGTATAACCCGTGGTCGCGATAAATAAATCACCCGCCTGAACGCCGAAGAACGGTTTCATACCTTCAACAGCATGGCGTTGTTCGTCAGTAAACAGGGTGGCAGCTTTTGCCTGCGCGTTTGGTCCCTGCACCGCGATCAGTGACAGGTCATCACGAACAGTGATGTCAATGGCGTAAGGTTCAGCGTGTTGGGTAATCCAGGAGAGGTCTTTTTCACGGGTGGCGGAGTTTACAACGAGGCGGAAGAAATCTTCAGTGAAGTAATAGACAATCAGGTCATCTATCACGCCGCCCGACGCATTGAGCATGCCGGAGTAAAGGGCTTTACCCGTCTTCGTTAGCTTCGCGACGTCGTTTGCCAGCAGATAACGCAAGAACTCCCGGGTGCGGCTGCCGCGCAGGTCGACGATGGTCATATGCGACACATCAAACATACCGGCATCGGTGCGGACAGCATGGTGCTCATCGAGCTGAGAACCGTAATGCAGTGGCATCATCCAGCCATGGAAATCAACCATGCGCGCGCCACATAGCGTGTGTTGTTCGTACAAAGGAGTCTGTTGAGCCATCTTTTCCTCGTTGAATAAGCGGGGCTATCAACTCTTTCGTGGTGAAATCTTCGCCACGAAACCCAGCACCACAGCCGCTCCAGGGGCTGCGACGCAAACGTTCTCTTTGTCCTGAACTTACCACCGAAACAGACGCTAAACCATAAGGCAAAATTAACCATCACATTAGCTTATGACCAAAAACAGCCAGATCGCTGACAGAATAAAAATCCAGAACCATAGCAACAAATCAGAATAACAAATAAAGACAGACTGAAATTATCCGCATTAACCAACATTAAATGTTGAAAAAATGTCAAAAATGGCGTTATGAAAAAAACGTAATATAAAAAAAACTAATGCGAAAAAAGGCATGGAATTAGATTATTTCAAATGAGAGAAGCATCCCGGCGCGCAGGCCGGGAGAGGAAAGTGTGACGGGTCTCAAACTCTTAAGATTGTCCTTACGGACGCTAGCGCAACCACTCAGGAAGATCGTTCAGTCCCATCGCCTGGCGGATGAGCTGTGGTTTTACGCCTGGCAGGGTATCGGCCAGTTTCAGACCAATATCACGCAGTAATTTCTTCGCCGGATTTTCCCCGGCAAACAGTTCACGGAACCCTTGCATTCCAGCCAGCATCAGCGCAGCACTGTGCTTACGGCTACGCTCATAACGGCGCAGATAGAGGTACTGACCGATGTCTTTCCCCTGGCGTTGCAGGCGCTTAAGTTCATCAATCAACTCCGCCGCATCCATAAAACCGAGGTTCACGCCCTGTCCTGCCAGCGGATGAATGGTATGCGCCGCATCACCCACAAGGGCCATACGATGGGCGGCAAACTGACGAGCATAGCGTCCAGTCAGCGGAAACGTCTGGCGTTCGCTTTCAAGCTGGCATAACCCCAGGCGATTATCAAAAGCGATATTCAGCGCCTGATTGAATTCGTCTACACTTACCTGCTGCATACGTTCAGCATCCTGCGGCGAGAGCGACCAGACAATAGAGCACAGGTTCGGGTCACTGAGCGGCAGAAATGCCAGGATCCCCTCACCGTGAAACACCTGACGCGCAACCGCGCCGTGGGCTTCCTGCGTACGGACAGTCGCTACCAGCGCATGATGACGGTAATCCCAGAACGTCAGCGGAATATCCGCTTTGTTGCGCAGCCACGAGTTTGCACCGTCAGCACCGACGACCAGGCGAGCGGTCAGCATAGAGCCATCTTTCAGCGTCAGGAACGCCTCGTTTTCTCCCCAGGCCACCAGCTGTAACTCAGCCGGTGCCATCAGCGCGATATCCGCTGAACGCTGCGCTTTTTGCCACAGTGCGTAGTGAATCACCGAGTTTTCGACGATATGCCCCAAATGACTGTAACCCATACTCTGGTCATCAAACGCAATTCGTCCAAAGCTGTCTTTGTCCCAGACTTCCATGCCGTGGTAGCAGCAAGCGCGACGGGCGACAATATCGGACCAGACGCCAAGACGGGTCAGCAGTTTTTCGCTGGCGGCATTAATAGCCGATACGCGAAGCTGGGGAGGTGCATCCGCTGCCAAAGGCTGCGGAACATGTTGTTCCAACACCGCAACGCGCAACCCGCTGCCCAGCAAGCCGCAGGCAACCGCCAGCCCCACCATGCCGCCACCCACAATTGCTACATCAACACTTTGCACTGTTTATACCTCGAAACCTGTAATCCGTAGGCCTGATAAGCGCAGCGCCATCAGGCATTTTTGCGGAGACCCTTGCCGGATGGCGGCGTTGCCTTATCCGGCCTACAGGTCATATTTATCGCGCAACCCAACCGAGGGTTCGCTCCGCCAACGCATCGCGCGCGGGTGTGAATAATTCCATCGCCATCAGCCCGGCATTACGCCCAACGACCAGCGGAGCCCAGCGATTGGCAAACAGATACACCAAATTGTTGGTCACGCCAATCGTCGTTTCGCGATCGCGTTCGCGGCGCTGCTGATAGCGTGCCAGCACCGCATAATCACCGACATCTTCCGCGCTGTTCTGCGCCTGGGCCAACGTTTCAGCCAGGCTCATCACATCACGCAGACCAAGGTTGAAACCTTGTCCGGCAATGGGATGCAGCGTCTGGGCTGCGTTCCCTACCAGCACGGTACGATGGGTAATCGCTTTTTGCGCCGAGGTTAACGAAAGTGGATAGGCGCTGCGTTTACCAGCATGGGTAATACGTCCCAGTCGCCAGCCAAAAGCGGTTTGTAGTTCACGGCAAAAACGTTCGTCGGACCAGGCCATAATCTCATCACGCTGCTCCAGCGGATGGCACCACACCAGCGAGCAGCGACCGTCAGACATCGGCAGCATTGCCAGCGGGCCATATTGCGTGAAGCGTTCAAACGCTCGCCCGTCGTGCGGTACAGAGGTCGTTACGTTGGCAATTACCGCCAGTTGCTCATAGGGCTGTTGCAGCCAGTCAACGCCGCAGGCGGTAGCCAGTGCGGAGCGCGTACCGTCGGCGGCCACCAGCAGGCGACCATCGATCATTTCGCCATTTTCCAGCGTAACTTCTACGCGCTCCTGCGTGCGTGACACGCTGGCTACGCGGTCGGGGCAGTGCAGCGTGACGCCCGGCGCTTTACGCAGCAGCGCAAACAGACGTAGCCCCACATCATGCAGTTCTACCACCTGACCGAGCGCTGAAATATGGTATTCCTGCGCATCCAGCGTTACAAATCCGGCATGGCCACGATCGCTGACGTGAACGGTTTTGATCGCCGTTGCGCAATCGGCAATCGCCTGCCATATGCCAATTCGCGCCAGCTGTTGGCAGGTCCCTGCCGCCAGCGCGATCGCCCGGGCATCAAACCCGGGATGGCGATCATTGTCAGGCGCGCTCGCTTCTATCAGATGAACCGGCAGCGTCCCATGGCTAAGCTCGGAAATAGCCAACGCCAGCGTCGCACCAACCATACCACCACCGACGATAATCACGCTCATTGCAGTCGCGCCGTAGCCATCAGGGCTTCAATGTCATCCGCCTTCTTCACCACGCTGGCGGTCAGATTTTCATTACCGTCTTCGGTAATAAGGATGTCATCTTCAATTCGAATGCCGATACCACGGTAGGCAGGCGGTACATCGGCGTCGGGCGCGATATAGAGCCCCGGTTCAACCGTGAGCACCATTCCCGGCTCCAGAATACGCGAACGATCCTGACCATAAACGCCAACGTCATGGACATCCAGACCCAGCCAGTGGCTAAGACCATGCATAAAGAATGGGCGATGCGCATTTTCGGTAATCAGTTGATCGACCTCGCCGTGCAGAATGCCAAGCCTCACCAGACCCGTAATCATGATACGCACTACTTCGCTGGTGACTTCCTGGATGGACGTCCCGGGACGATACAGGCGCAGGCTGGTCTCTAAGGATTCCAGTACGATATCGTAGATTTCACGCTGTGCTGGGGTAAATTTACCATTTACCGGGAAGGTACGCGTAATGTCGCCCGCATAGCCTTTGTATTCGCATCCGGCGTCAATCAGCACCAAATCGCCATCGCGCATTTCACTTTCATTTTCGGTGTAATGCAGGATACAGCCGTTTGCACCGCTGCCAACGATGGTGTTATAGGATGGGTAACGCGCGCCGTGGCGGGTAAATTCGTGATGAATTTCCCCTTCCAACTGGTACTCAAACATCCCCGGACGGCATTTTTCCATCGCTCGGGTATGCGCCAGCGCGGTGATCTCTCCGGCACGGCGCATGACCGCAATTTCTTCCGCTGATTTGAACAGGCGCATTTCATGCACCATAGGACGCCAGTCGATGATCGCGGCGGGCGCGTGCAGATTTTGTCTGGAACCTTTACGCAGTTTATCCAGCGCCGTACAGACAATCTCGTCTGCCCAGGCATATTCGCCCTGTGCGTGATACACCGCGTCCAGACCATTGAGTAAAAGGTGCAGCTGTTGGTTGATTTCGCTGAAAGCCAGCGCCCGGTCAACGCCGAGTTTTGCCGGTGCGGCATCCTGGCCAAGACGGCGGCCAAACCAGATTTCCGCCGTCAGATCGCGAACCCGATTGAACAAAACGCTATGGTTATGAGTGTCATCGCTTTTAATCAGCACCAGCACGGCTTCAGGTTCGTTAAAACCGGTGAAGTACCAGAAATCACTGCTTTGGCGGTACGGGTATTCACTGTCCGCGCTGCGCGTCGCTTCAGGCGCGGCAAAAATCAGCGCGGCGCTGCCGGGCTGCATTTGTGCCAGTAAAGCCTGGCGGCGGCGCTGGAATTCTTGCTGAGATATTTCGCTCATCACACTCTCCTTGGCGTTTTGTTCTTAATGCAGAGTCGGTTTACGGACTTCCGGCGCGGTCGGCTGCTGACGCGTAAACGTGTCATGGCACAGCAAGGCGGCTACGCGCACGTATTCGATGATCTCTTCGAGCGACATTTCCAGCTCTTCCTGATCTTCGTCTTCGTCATATCCCAACTGAGCGATATTGCGCAGGTCGTCAATCGCTTCCCCGGTTTCACCTGTCACCTTGTCGAGCTTCGGTTGCGTCACACCGAGGCCCAGCAAAAAGTGGTTAACCCACCCCGCCAGCGCATCGGCGCGATCAAACACGCTAACGTCATCGCCTTCAGGCAGATAAAGCTGAAAAAGGAAGCCATCATCTTCCAGCGCATCGCTGGTGGCAGAGTGCATTTTCAGCAGCGCCTGAGCCAGCTCGTGACCGAAGGCCAGACCTTCGTTCGTCAGGTCGTGCAACAGCGGCTGCCATGAGCTGTCGTTGTTGCCACCGCAAATCATCCCGCTGATCAAACCGTGCATTTCGGCGGGGGTCAATCCGGCCCCTTGTTGGTTCAAAAACTGGCTAACTTCGTTGTAACCAGGCATTTCGTTCTGTATAGACATAAGCATTCGTCATCAAAGGGAGGATATTCATGATATGCTACCACTTTGGACCCTGGTGAACCAGAAAAGGGCTTGTATCTTGATACCAGGGTAGCTATAGTGTCGCCCCTTCGCGGACCCACGGTCTGGAGACGAAGGCAGCGCAGTCAATCAGCAGGAAGGTGGCATGTCTGCACAACCCGTCGATATCCAAATATTTGGCCGTTCACTGCGAGTGAATTGCCCGCCTGAACAAAGGGATGCGTTGAATCAGGCTGCGGACGATCTGAATCAGCGATTGCAAGATCTGAAAGTTCGCACTAGAGTCACAAATACTGAGCAGTTGGTTTTCATCGCCGCGTTGAACATCAGCTATGAATTAACTCAGGAAAAAGCGAAGACGCGTGAGTACGCGGCGAGCATGGAACAACGTATTCGGATGCTACAACAGACCATCGAACAAGCGTTGCTTGATCAGGGTCGCATAACCGAAAAAACGGGCCAAAACTTTGAATAACACTTTTCGGTTTACTGTGGTAGAGTGACCGTGAAGACAAAATTTCTCTGAGATGTTTGCAAGCGGGCCAGTCCCCTGAGCCGATATTTCATACCACAAGAATGTGGCGCTCCACGGTTGGTGAGCATGCTCGGCTCGTCCGAGAAGCCTTAAAACTGTGACGACGCATTCACCTTGAACCAAGGGTTCAAGGGTTACAGCCTGCGGCGGCATCTCGGAGATTCCCTTCTACCTGGCAACAGCCATGACACTACTTTCTGAACTCCCTTTATCCCGGCAAGAAATTCGTCAACTGATTCGTCAGCGTCGACGTGCGCTTACCTCTGAGCAGCAGCATCAGTACGGTCAGCAGGCCGCGACCCGAATGCTCAGCTTTCCCCCTGTTGTACTCGCTCATACGGTGGCAGTATTCCTCTCGTTCGATGGCGAACTCGATACCCAGCCGCTAATAGATCAGCTGTGGCGAGCGGGCAAGCGCGTTTATCTTCCGGTTCTTCATCCCTTCAGCGCCGGTAATTTGCTGTTCCTGCACTATCATCCGCATAGCGACCTGGTAACCAATCGCTTAAAAATTCAGGAACCCCGGCTTGATGTACGTGACGTATTACCGCTGTCACGGCTGGATGTACTGATTACGCCGTTAGTGGCGTTTGATGAATATGGGCAACGCCTGGGCATGGGCGGCGGATTTTATGACCGCACGCTACAAAACTGGCAGCAGCATAAGATCCAGCCCGTAGGCTACGCGCACGATTGTCAGCGAGTAGAAAAGCTGCCTGTTGAAGAATGGGATATCCCGCTGCCTGCGGTGGTGACGCCATCCAAAATCTGGCAGTGGTAGCCGTTTTTTAGCGATTGACAGCGTCGTTTTTTTGACCTAAATTCCTCGGTGAAGGGTGAGGAAGGCGAACCTCCCTCCTGCGTACTCTCTGTTAATATGCTGGGTAAGCGATGATTAACAGGATCAGCAGCATGATGACGTATCTCATCATCGTCCTTTTCCTTTTTAAAGCCCCCTGCTTCGGTAGGGGCTTTCCCGTTTCAGCACGATGCTGAGCCCCTGGCGTAAATTCCTTTTATTGATGTACAACGCAGAGCGCAGCCTTTAATTACCAATTGCGGCAAGGCTCGAAAACAGAATGTATGCGTTACAGGAAGAGATTTTGAGGCAGGGAAATCAGAGGAAAGATGGGCAGGCCAGCAGCCTGCCCGTTAAAAGGAAATCAGTACAGCAGACGAGCGCGAATGGTTCCCGGAAGAGCTTTCATCGCCAGCAACGCTTTCTCCGCCACATCTTCATCCGCTTCAATATCAATAACCACGTAACCTACCTGTGCGGAAGTCTGCAGATACTGCGCGGCAATGTTGACGCCCTGCTCGGCAAAAATCTGGTTCAGCGCCGTCAGTACGCCGGGACGGTTTTCGTGAATGTGCATCAGACGACGACCACCATGCAGCGGCAGCGATACTTCCGGGAAGTTCACGGCAGACAGCGTAGAACCGTTGTCGGAATACTTCGTCAGCTTACCCGCTACTTCAAGGCCGATGTTTTCCTGCGCTTCCAGCGTGGAACCACCGATATGCGGCGTCAGGATCACGTTGTCGAAATCACACAGCGGCGAAGTGAAAGGATCGCTGTTGGTTGCAGGCTCCGTTGGGAAGACGTCGATGGCCGCTCCCGCCAGATGCTTCGTTGCCAGCGCATCACACAGCGCAGGAATATCGACAACCGTACCGCGAGCGGCGTTGATCAGCAGTGCACCTGGTTTCATCAGCGCAATCTCACGCGCGCCCATCAGATTTTTGGTGGAGGCGTTTTCCGGCACGTGGAGGCTGACCACATCGCTCATATTCAGCAGGTCGGAAAGATGCTGTACCTGCGTGGCATTACCTAACGGCAGTTTATTTTCAATATCATAGAAGTAAACGTGCATCCCCAGCGATTCCGCCAGAATGCCCAACTGAGTGCCAATGTGGCCATAGCCGATGATCCCCAGTTTTTTGCCACGCGCTTCAAACGAGCCGGTAGCCAGTTTATTCCACACGCCCCGATGTGCTTTGGCGTTCGCTTCGGGGACGCCGCGTAGCAGTAGAAGCAGTTCGCCAATCACCAGTTCAGCAACGGAACGCGTGTTAGAGAACGGCGCGTTAAACACTGGGATCCCGCGTTTTGCCGCCGCGCTCAGATCAACCTGATTGGTACCAATGCAGAAGCAGCCAATTGCGACCAGTTTCTCTGCGGCGTCAATCACATCTTCAGTCAGATGGGTTCGGGATCGCAGGCCAATGAAGTGGGCATCACGGATGGACTCTTTCAGCTGTTCAGTGTCCAGAGCGCCTTTATGAAACTCGATGTTGGTATAACCTGCTGCACGAAGGCTTTCGAGTGCTTTTTGATGCACGCCTTCAACCAGCAGAAATTTAATCTTCTCTTTCTCCAGTGATACCTTTGCCATTTCCCCGACCCTGTCTTTTTTGTTCAAACTAATGTGTTGTGTGTGGGATTTTCATCCTCCTCTTCAACATATCAAAAAATAATATTGCGGCAATATGAACGTTTGCGTCGTCATGCTGAGGAAATGTCATTCAGCGGGAATTGTCAGAGGAAAATACTGGCGATAAGTTTTTCTTTGGAGGGATCGGCAGGACAATATTATAAACGTGACACAAGTCACCAAATTTGCCCTGCCAAAATTTTTTTAACGGGAGAAGACGCTCCCGTCAGATCATTTTACGATAGTTTTCACGCCGTCCGGTGTGCCAATCAGCGCCACATCCGCACCACGATTGGCGAACAGACCTACGGTTACTACGCCCGGAATCGCATTGATGGCGTTTTCCATGGCCACAGCGTCAAGGATCTCCAGGCCGTGCACATCAAGGATCACGTTGCCGTTGTCCGTCACTACGCCCTGACGATATTCAGGACGACCGCCCAACTTCACCAACTGACGAGCGACAGCGCTGCGCGCCATTGGGATCACTTCCACCGGCAGCGGGAAGTTGCCAAGAATATCGACTTCTTTGGACGCATCGGCAATGCAGATAAATTTCTTCGCCACCGAAGCAATGATTTTTTCACGGGTCAGCGCTGCGCCGCCGCCTTTGATCATCTGCATATGCCCGTTAATTTCATCTGCGCCATCAACGTATACGCCAAGGCTGTCCACTTCGTTAAGATCGAATACGTGGATACCGAGGCTTTTCAGTTTTTCAGTCGATGCGTCCGAGCTGGACACTGCGCCTTCAATCTGACCTTTCATTGTGCCCAGCGCATCAATAAAGTGTGCGGCTGTTGAACCGGTACCTACGCCCACAATGGTGCCGGGCTGTACATACTGAAGTGCCGCCCATCCTACTGCTTTTTTCAGTTCATCCTGCGTCATGATCGTTTCGCCTGTGGTGTGAATATGGTGGAAAAATTCATGCGCATTATAGAACATTGTGCAGAAAAATGTCCCCACACCCGCTCGCAAGCGGCGGATTTCGTCTTTACCCAACCTAAATTTGTGTCATAGTGCAGAACAAGCAAAAATTTCAGGAGTGCGTCAAAGCAATGAAACGTCCGGACTACAGAACACTACAAGCACTGGATGCGGTTATTCGTGAACGGGGATTTGAGCGCGCGGCGCAAAAGCTGTGCATCACGCAATCCGCAGTTTCACAACGCATAAAACAGCTTGAGAATATGTTCGGACAACCGCTGCTGGTGCGTACCGTACCACCACGCCCTACCGAACAGGGGCAGAAACTGCTGGCACTTTTGCGTCAGGTTGAACTGCTGGAAGACGAGTGGTTGGGCGATGAACAAACCGGCTCGACGCCACTGCTGCTCTCGCTGGCGGTGAACGCCGACAGTCTGGCGACGTGGTTACTTCCGGCGCTGGCCCCGGTACTGGCCAATTCACCGATTCGCCTGAACCTGCAGGTTGAAGATGAAACGCGCACCCAGGAACGTCTGCGTCGTGGTGAAGTGGTCGGTGCGGTGAGTATTCAACATCAGGCGCTGCCAAGCTGTCTGGTGGATAAACTTGGCGCGCTGGACTACCTGTTTGTTGGCTCTAAACCATTCGCCGAGCGTTATTTCCCTAACGGCGTCACCCGCTCCGCCCTGCTGAAAGCCCCGGCGGTAGCGTTTGACCATCTTGATGATATGCATCAGGCGTTCTTACAACAAAACTTCGACCTGCCGCCGGGCAGCGTGCCGTGCCACATCGTTAACTCGTCTGAAGCTTTCGTCCAGTTGGCGCGTCAGGGAACCACCTGCTGCATGATCCCACACTTACAGATTGAGAAAGAACTGGAAAGCGGCGAGCTGATCGACTTAACGCCAGGCCTGTTCCAGCGGCGGATGCTGTACTGGCACCGCTTTGCGCCGGAAAGCCGCATGATGCGCAACGTTACCGACGCGCTGCTGGAATACGGACACAAGGTGTTGCGTCAGGATTAATTCATCGCACGAATGCCGGATCGGCTTTGCCAATCCGGCATGTATGACTCTATCGACTTTTCATGCTATTCCCGCCACGTCTTTGAAATAAATCACAAAATAAAACACGCCACGCGGCAAAAAACGACGTCCTGTTGGCTATTTTTTGCTGGCGACAAGCCAAATGAAAAAGCACACCGTATTCGCAAAGATTCAACTTATTGCGTAATACGGAGCAGAAAATGGCAAACGTGCAGGAGTGGCAAACACTCGCCAACAAAGAACTCAGTCGACGGGAAAAAACCGTTGAGTCGCTGGAAAGACAGACGGCGGAAGGGATTGCCATCAAGCCGCTGTACACCGAAGCGGACCTCGATAATCTGGAAGTAACAGGCACCCTCCCCGGTCTGCCGCCTTACGTGCGCGGCCCACGCGCCACCATGTATACCGCGCAGCCGTGGACCATTCGCCAATACGCCGGTTTCTCTACCGCCAAAGAGTCCAACGCCTTTTACCGCCGCAACCTCGCCGCCGGGCAAAAAGGGCTTTCCGTCGCCTTTGACCTTGCCACCCATCGCGGTTATGACTCAGACAACCCGCGCGTGGCGGGTGACGTCGGCAAAGCGGGTGTGGCGATCGATACCGTCGAAGATATGAAGGTGCTGTTCGATCAGATCCCGCTGGATAAGATGTCGGTATCGATGACCATGAACGGCGCGGTGCTGCCGGTGCTGGCGTTTTATATCGTCGCTGCTGAAGAACAAGGCGTAACGCCGGAACAGCTCACCGGAACCATTCAGAACGATATTCTGAAAGAGTACCTGTGCCGCAACACCTATATTTATCCACCAAAACCCTCCATGCGCATTATCGCTGACATCATCGCCTGGTGCTCCGGCAACATGCCGCGTTTTAACACCATCAGCATCAGCGGTTACCACATGGGTGAAGCTGGGGCGAACTGCGTACAGCAGGTGGCATTTACGCTGGCAGACGGAATTGAATACATCAAGGCCGCGCTTTCCGCCGGGCTGAAAATTGATGACTTCGCCCCACGCCTGTCGTTCTTCTTCGGCATCGGTATGGATCTGTTTATGAACGTCGCCATGCTGCGCGCGGCGCGGTATTTGTGGAGCGAAGCGGTCAGCAGTTTTGGTGCGACTAACCCGAAATCTCTCGCTCTGCGTACCCATTGCCAGACGTCCGGCTGGAGTCTGACTGAGCAGGACCCGTACAACAACGTGGTGCGTACCACCATTGAAGCGCTCGGCGCCACGCTTGGCGGCACTCAGTCCCTGCATACCAACGCCTTTGATGAGGCGCTCGGTCTGCCCACCGATTTTTCCGCCCGTATTGCGCGTAATACGCAGATCATCATTCAGGAAGAGTCAGAGATCTGCCGCACTGTTGATCCGCTGGCCGGATCGTATTACGTGGAGTCTCTGACCGATCAAATCGTGAAGCAGGCGCGCACGATCATCAAGCAGATAGATGAGGCTGGCGGCATGGCGAAGGCGATCGAAGCCGGATTGCCTAAACGGATGATCGAAGAAGCCTCCGCGCGTGAACAATCGCTGATCGACCAGGGTAAACGCGTCATCGTCGGCGTGAATAAGTACAAGCTGGATAAAGAAGACGAGACGTCGGTGCTGGAGATCGACAACGTGAAGGTGCGCAACGAGCAGATTGCCTCACTGCAGCATATCCGCGCCACCCGCGAAAGTGATGCCGTTAACGCCGCGCTATCCGCGCTGACCCACGCCGCGCAGCATAATGAAAACCTGCTGGCAGCCGCCGTCAACGCCGCCCGCGTTCGCGCCACGCTCGGTGAAATCTCCGACGCGCTGGAAGCCGCCTTTGATCGCTATCTGGTTCCCAGCCAGTGCGTCACCGGGGTGATTGCGCAAAGCTATCACCAGTCTGATAAATCCGCCGATGAGTTCGACGCCATTGTTGCGCAAACCGAACAGTTCCTCGCAGAAAATGGCCGCCGTCCGCGCATTCTGATCGCCAAGATGGGTCAGGATGGCCACGATCGCGGCGCAAAAGTGATCGCCAGCGCCTACTCCGATCTCGGTTTCGATGTCGACCTCAGCCCGATGTTCTCCACTCCAGAGGAAATTGCCCGTCTGGCGGTAGAAAACGATGTCCATGTGGTTGGCGCATCATCGCTGGCGGCGGGTCATAAAACATTGATCCCAGAGCTGGTCACCGCGCTCAAAAGCTGGGGACGCGAGGATATTTGCGTCATCGCCGGAGGGGTAATTCCGCCACAGGATTACGCTTTCCTGCACGAGCATGGCGTGGCCGCTATTTATGGCCCCGGCACGCCAATGCTCGACAGCGTCCGCGATGTGTTAACCCGTATCAGTCAGCATCATGATTAACGCCGCCACGCTTGAGGATACCGTCCGTCGGTTGCGACTTGGCGAACGGGCTACGCTCGCCCAGGCGATGACGCTGATCGAAAGCAGCCACCCGCGCCACCAGCCGCTCAGTACGCAATTGCTCGACGCGATTATGCCGTTCACCGGTAACGCCCTGCGCTTGGGGATAACCGGTACGCCGGGCGCGGGGAAAAGCACCTTTCTGGAAGCCTTCGGCATGCTGTTGATTCGCCAGGGGTTACGCGTGGCGGTGATCGCCGTCGATCCCAGCAGCCCGGTCAGCGGCGGCAGTATTCTCGGTGATAAAACCCGCATGACGGAACTGGCACGCGCCGAATCTGCGTTTATTCGCCCGGTACCTTCCAGCGGGCATTTAGGTGGCGCCAGCCAGTGCGCCCGCGAATTAATGCTGCTGTGCGAAGCGGCGGGCTTTGACGTGGTGATTGTGGAAACCGTCGGCGTTGGACAGTCAGAAACCGAAGTCGCAGGTATGGTGGATTGCTTTATCTCACTGCAAATCGCCGGCGGTGGTGACGATTTGCAGGGCATCAAAAAAGGCCTGATGGAAATGGCTGATCTGGTCGTCATCAACAAAGACGACGGTGATAACCATACCAACGTTGCCATCGCCCGCCATATGTACGAATCCGCCCTGCATATTCTGCGCCGCAAATATGACGAGTGGCTGCCGCAGGTTCTGACCTGTAGCGCGCTGGAAAAACGCGGTATTGAGGAGGTTTGGCTGGCGATAACCGACTTTAAAACGTGCCTTACCGCCAGCGGTCGACTTGAAAAAGTCCGCCAGCAGCAGGCGGTGGACTGGTTACATCGTCAGGCTGAAGAAGAAGCACTGCATCTGCTGTTTGCCCGTACTGATTTCGACCGTTATTTCCAGCAGACGCTACAGGCCGTCAAAAATAACGATCTGTCGCCGCGTACCGGTCTGCGGCACATCAGCGAATTTATCCAGCATCATTACTTTCACTAAAGAGAACATTATGTCTTATCAATACGTCAACGTGGTCATCATCCAGAAAGTCGCGGTTATTGAGTTCAACTACGCCCGCAAGCTCAACGCCCTGAGCAAAGTGTTTATTGACGATCTGATGCAGGCGCTGAGCGACCTCAATCGTGCGGAAATTCGCTGCATTATTCTGCGCGCCCCGAGCGGGGCCAAAGTGTTCTCTGCCGGGCATGATATTCATGAACTCCCCACCGGACGCCGCGATCCGCTCTCTTATGACGATCCGCTGCGTCAGATAACCCGCATGATCCAAAAATATCCGAAGCCGGTGATCTCTATGGTTGAAGGCAGCGTCTGGGGCGGCGCATTTGAGATGATCATGAGTTCCGATCTGATCATCGCCGCTGAAACATCCACCTTCTCGATGACCCCGGTCAACCTCGGCGTGCCGTATAACCTGGTAGGCATCCACAACCTGACTCGCGACGCCGGTTTTCACATCGTTAAAGAGCTGATTTTTACCGCTTCGCCGATTACCGCTCAGCGTGCGATGGCCGTCGGGATCCTCAACCATGTGGTTCCTGTAGACGAACTGGAGGATTTCACTCTGCAAATGGCGCACCACATCTCGGAGAAAGCACCGCTGGCGATCGCCGTCATTAAAGAAGAGCTGCGCGTGCTGGGTGAAGCGCACACCATGAATTCCGATGAGTTCGAGCGCATTCAGGGCATGCGCCGCGCGGTGTACGACAGCGAGGATTATCAGGAAGGGATGAACGCATTTATGGAAAAACGTAAACCTAATTTTGTCGGCCATTAATCACGTCTGAGGAAGGAGACGGCCATGAAACGGATGAGCGCCGAACAGGCGGCAGAAATTATCCAGCACGATGATATGGTGGCGTTCAGCGGCTTTACCCCCGCGGGTTCGCCAAAAGCGTTACCCAGCGCAATTGCCCAACGCGCCTGCGAGCAACATCAAACCGGGCAGCCTTTTCAGATCCGTCTGCTGACCGGGGCATCAATTGGCGCCGCCGCTGATGATGCCCTGTCTGCGGCGGATGCCGTTTCCTGGCGTGCGCCTTATCAAACATCATCTGGCCTGCGTGAGAAAATTAATCAGGGCCAGGTGAGGTTTGTCGATCTCCATTTGAGCGAGGTCGCACAGATGGTTAATTACGGCTTTTTTGGCGAGATCGACGTTGCCGTTATTGAAGCCTCCGCGATTGCGCCAGACGGCCGGATTTGGCTTTCCAGCGGCATTGGTAACGCGCCCACCTGGCTACTGCGGGCGAAAAAAGTAATTATCGAGCTGAATCATTACCATAATCCGCGCGTGGCAGAGTTTGCCGACATCGTGATACCCGGCGCACCGCCGCGGCGTAACAGCGTGCCCATTTTTCATACCATGGATCGCGTAGGTAGCCAGTGTGTGCAGATAGACCCCAGGAAAGTGGTCGCGGTGGTGGATACCGAACTGCCCGATGCCGGAAATGCGTCGGATAAAACCAATCCGGTCAGCCAACAAATTGCCGATAACGTGGTCACCTTTCTGCTGGCAGAAATGGCGCACAAACGCATTCCAGCTGAGTTTCTGCCCTTACAAAGCGGCGTGGGTAATATCAACAACGCGGTGATGGCGCGACTGGGGGAGAATCCGGATATCCCGCCCTTTATGATGTATTCGGAGGTGCTACAGGAGTCGGTGGTGCATCTGCTGGAAACGGGCAAGATAACCGGTGCCAGCGCTTCCAGTCTGACCATTTCAGCCCCGTCGCTACAGAAGATTTACGACAACATGGACTTCTTCGCCAGCCGGATTGTGCTGCGCCCGCAGGAGATCTCCAATAACCCGGAAATCATTCGTCGGTTGGGCGTCATTGCGCTCAATGTTGGTCTGGAGTTTGATATCTACGGCCATGCTAATTCCACGCACGTTGCGGGCGTCAACCTGATGAACGGCATCGGCGGTAGCGGCGATTTCGAGCGTAACGCCTATCTGTCGATTTTTATGGCCCCGTCGATTGCCAAAGGCGGGAAAATATCCACTATCGTGCCGATGTGCAGCCATGTCGATCACAGCGAGCATAGTGTGAAAGTGATCGTCACTGAACAGGGCATTGCCGATCTGCGTGGTTTATCTCCGATGCAGCGGGCGCACACGATTATCGATAACTGTGCGCATCCGCTTTACCGGGACTACCTGCACCGCTATCTGGAAAAAGCGCCCGGCGGGCATATCCATCACGATCTCAGCCATGCGTTCGATCTGCATCGCAATCTTCTCGAAACAGGCTCGATGCTCGGTTAACTTGCCGTACCGTCACGATCTTCAGCAATATGCTGGAGCATGGTGGCGGTATAGCGATGATTTTTCAGCGAATACAGAAACTCCTGCATATACATTGGGTTACCGGGCGCATCGAAATATTTCAGCGTCGACGGGTTCACCAGGCGCCAGGCGAAATACGGGATCACCGTCAAAAACTGCCCACGCTCCACCGCGCTAATCTTCGCCATAAAGCTGTACGGACGATAGATAATCGTCGGGTTGATCCCACAGGGTCGCATGTAAGCATCCAGCATCGCCTCAAAGTTGGCGCGATTCTGGAAACGCATTTGCAGCCAGGGCAGCTCGCGCAACAGATCCTGCGGCTGTTTTTCTTCGTAGCGCCGGGAAACGAGAAAGCCCAGACGCAGCGGAGGCAGTTCGCTGATCGCCATATTTTCCAGCCCCTGCACGCGGGGGGAAACGTGCTGCGGCGAGATAATAAAATCCAGTTTTCGATCGAACAGGTTATCAATCACCCCATTTTCGCTGAATTCAACGGCCTGAGCCGTCACGCCGTCATACTTATCGCCAAGGCTGATCAACTGGTCAAAAATAATCGTTGGGTAGGTATTGTCGATGCCGATGACGATTTCCCGCGAGCGGCGAGAGGTGTTATGGATTTCGTTATCAATGGCAGAAAGGCGCTGATAGACGGGAAACAGCTTCTGATACAACTCTTGTCCGGCTTTATTCAGGCTAATGTTGTTATCTTTGCGGGTAAATAGCGTATAGCCGATTTGATCTTCCAGTGCGGCAATGCTTTTACCGAAAGGTGATGCGGTCATATGTATTTTTTCTGCCGCTCTGGCGATGTTATTGGTTTGCGCCAGCAGAATGAAATTACGCATCTTTTTTGAGATAAAAATATCCATAGCGTCCCCTTAAAAATCGCTATGGCCTATCCTCATTACGGCGAAAAAAAAGACCGGATGTGAAGTCTCATTTTTACAGTTGATCACAGAAAAAACCCGGCTGGAAAGCCGGGTCTGAAAAGATTACTGCGTTTTGGCAGGCGCTGCTGCTGGCTGACCCGCCGCGGGTTCGAGCTGGAAGACCACATCAACCTGATCGTCAAACTGAATAACTGGCTGTTCGTAGGTTTCCTGAGCAGAGGCAGCAGGTGCGGCATCTGCTTTCATCATCCGAACCATCGGGCTCGGCTGATAATTGGAAACGTGGTAGCGCACGCTGTAAACGGGACCCAGTTTACTGTTAAAGCCCGCGGCCAGCTGTTCAGCCTGATGAATTGCATCATCAATTGCCGCTTTACGCGCTTTATCTTTGTAAGCATCCGGTTGGGCAACGCCCAGTGATACCGAACGGATCTCATTCAGACCCGCTTTCAGCGCGCCATCGAGCAGAGCGTTAAGTTTGTCCAGTTGGCGCAGCGTGACTTCAACGGTGCGCACCGCACGATACCCTTTGAGGATACTTTTACCATTCTGGTAGTCGTAGTCCGGTTGGGTACGCAGGTTGGCCGCGCTAATGTCTTTCTTCGCTATCTGGTTCTGTTCAAGGAAAGACAGATATTGCGCCACGCGCTCATCAGCCTGCTTCTTCGCTGACGCCGCATCCTTGGCAGCAACGTTCACTTCAATTGCCAGCGTGGCGATGTCTGGTGTCGCATCCACGCTTGCCGTTCCGGAAGTCACGATGTGCGGTCCATTTGGCAACTCATTTGCCTGTACCGATAGTGCGCTGAATCCGATTAATGCCGCCAGGGCCATTATTTTGAACTTCACGGTCGTTCCTCCATGTTTCAATAATTACCCCGAAACTCAGGGCACATGCAGGCAAGCTTAGCCGATCTCGCTGCGTTGTCCATCAGACAACACTTAGTTGAACAACGCTTGAACGTGCGCAACACCTTCTTTTGCCAGTTGAAAAGCAATAAACCACATCACTAATCCTACCAGCGTATTGATGATGCGCTGCGCTTTAGCAGTGCGCAGACGCGGAGCCAGCCAGGCCGCCAACAATGCCAGACCGAAGAACCACAGGAACGAAGCGCTGACGGTTCCTAGCGCAAACCAGCGCTTCGGCTCAACGTCCAGTTGCCCCCCCAGACTCCCCAGCACCACAAAGGTATCCAGGTAAACATGGGGATTGAGCCAGGTCACCGCCAGCATAGTAGCGATGATTTTCCAGCGCCCCTGCTTCATTACTTCAGCGCTGGCCAGTTCCAGATTGCTGCTCATCGCCGTTTTTAACGCACCAAAACCGTACCAGAGCAGAAACGCCACTCCGCCCCAGGTGACCAGAGCCATCAACCACGGCGACTGCATCAGCAAGGCGCTACCGCCAAAGATCCCGGCACAAATCAGCACTAAATCGCTGATAGCACAGAGTAAAGCAATCATGATGTGATACTGGCGGCGAATGCCCTGGTTCATCACGAAGGCGTTTTGCGGGCCAAGCGGAAGTATCATGGCTGCACCAAGCACAAGCCCTTGAAAGTAATACGATAACACGTTAATCATCCCGAACTGTTTCTCTTAGGAGCAGACTATAGCGCGGGAAAATCATTAGCGGAAATTGATAATTTTAATCAGGGATAAGAGGAATTAATACCAGGAGGGAAGATGCGGGTGGTGCCTTGTCCGGCCTGGAGATTTTGTAGGCCCGGTAAGCGATAGCGCCACCGGGCACGCGATTACTCTGCAGCGCTCTCTTTCACACGCTTGAAGTTCACATCCATCTGCGGATACGGGAAACTGATGCCGTTGGCGTCAAATTCTCGTTTAATACGCTCCAGAACGTCCCAGTAGACGCTTTGCAGATCGCTGCTGTTGCTCCAGACGCGTACGACGAAATTAATTGAGGAAGCACCCAGCTCATTCAGGCGCACCGTCATTTCACGATCTTTAATGATTCGCTCGTCAGACTGGATGATATCGGTGAGGATTTTTTTCACTTGATCGATATCGGAATCGTAGGCTACACCGATAATAAATTCGTTACGACGAACCGGTTCACGAGAGAAGTTAATGATGTTCCCGGCGATGATTTTACCGTTCGGGATCACGACAATCTTACCGTCAACGGTGCGCATAGTGGTGGAGAAAATCTGCACATTGAGCACGGTTCCGGCCACGCCGCCGAGATCGACATACTCACCTGCACGGAACGGACGGAACATTACCAGCAGGACACCTGCGGCGAGGTTAGACAGCGAGCCTTGCAGCGCCAAACCGACGGCTAAACCTGCGGCACCGAGCACGGCGATCACGGAGGCCGTTTGCACCCCAACGCGGCCCAGAGCGGCAATCAGCGTGAAAGCGATAATACCGTAACGCACCAGTGCAGAGAGGAAGTCGGCAACGGTGGCATCAATTTTACGCGCCAGCATCAGGCGGTTAACGGTATTTGATACAATGCGCGCCACGATCATACCGATAATGACAATCGCGATGGCCGCAACGATGTTGACGGCATAGCTCAACAGCAGTTCCTGGTTGCGCACCAGCCAGGTGCCCGCACCGTTTATGCTGTCGACAACATTCAAATCTTCCATTCACTATTCCTTTTTTGCTTACCCAAACGGGAGAAATAAAGCCGCCCTGACGGGACTGGCAACCTGACAAGGGTAAACAATAAAACTGGATTTTGCCAAACAGATCACAGAATTCTCTGCCAGCAGCACGTTGACATAGCAATAAAAAAGGCCCGCATTTGCGGGCCTCATGTCACGTGGAACGGCGTAAATTACAGAACGTCAACCGCGTTCAGTTCTTTGAAAGCCTGTTCCAGACGGGTGATCATGGTTGCCTGACCAGCACGCAGCCATACGCGCGGATCGTAGTATTTCTTGTTCGGCTGATCTTCGCCTTTCGGGTTACCCAACTGGCCCTGCAGGTAAGCTTCGTTTGCTTTGTAGTAGTTCAGAACGCCTTCCCAGGTCGCCCATTGGGTATCGGTGTCGATGTTCATTTTCACTACGCCGTAGCTTACGGAGTCTTTGATTTCCTGAGCAGTAGAACCGGAACCGCCGTGGAAGACGAAGTTCAGGCTGTTGTGCGGCAGGTTATGTTTCTTAGAAACATAGTCCTGAGAGTCGCGCAGGATGGTCGGGGTCAGAACGACGTTACCCGGCTTGTAAACGCCGTGTACGTTACCGAAGGACGCAGCGATGGTGAAACGCGGGCTGATTTTGCTCAGCTCGGTGTATGCGTAATCAACGTCTTCCGGCTGGGTGTACAGTGCAGAAGCGTCCATGTGGCTGTTGTCCACGCCGTCTTCTTCGCCACCGGTGCAACCCAGTTCGATTTCCAGAGTCATGCCCATTTTGGACATGCGCGCCAGGTATTTGGAGCAGATTTCGATGTTCTCTTCCAGAGACTCTTCAGACAGGTCGATCATGTGAGAAGAGAACAGCGGTTTGCCGGTTGCTGCGAAGTGTTTTTCACCCGCGTCCAGCAGACCGTCGATCCACGGCAGCAGTTTCTTCGCGCAGTGGTCAGTGTGCAGGATAACCGGAACACCGTAGTGTTCAGCCATCTGGTGAACGTGATGCGCGCCAGAGATAGCACCCAGGATTGCAGCGCCCTGAGGAACGTCGGACTTCACGCCTTTACCCGCGATGAAAGAAGCACCACCGTTGGAGAATTGTACGATTACCGGCGCTTTAACTTTTGCAGCAGTTTCCAAAACGGCGTTGATGGAGTCGGTACCCACGCAGTTAACAGCTGGCAGAGCAAAGTTGTTTTCTTTAGCTACCTGGAAAACTTTCTGTACGTCATCACCAGTGATTACGCCTGGTTTTACGAAATCAAAAATTTTAGACATTTTACGAGTCCTGTATCTTCGGCCTTGGAAAGGGCGCGCGCCCTAAAGCGCGCTAAAATAAGGGCAGGTTTCCCTGCCCATTAAATTCTTACTTTTTAGCACGCTCTTCGAGCATGGCTACTGCTGGCAGCACTTTGCCTTCCACGAATTCGAGGAACGCGCCGCCGCCAGTAGAGATGTAGGAGATTTTGTCAGCAATGCCGAACAGGTCGATTGCTGCCAGGGTGTCACCGCCGCCTGCGATAGAGAATGCTTCGCTGTCTGCGATGGCATTAGCAACGATTTCAGTACCTTTGCGGAAGTTCGGGAATTCGAACACGCCAACCGGGCCGTTCCACAGAATGGTTTTCGCATTCTTCAGGATGTCAGCCAGTTGCTGTGCAGAAGCGTCGCCGATATCCAGGATCTGCTCGTCTTCTTTTACATCGCTAACGGATTTCAGGGTAGCCGGTGCGGTTTCAGAGAATTCAGTCGCTACGCGAACGTCGGTCGGAACCGGGATGTCGCAAGTGGTCAGCAGACGCTTAGCTTCGTCAACGAGATCTGCTTCGTACAGGGATTTACCCACGTTGTGACCTTGAGCAGCAACGAAGGTGTTCGCGATACCACCGCCAACGATCAGCTGGTCAGCGATTTTTGACAGAGAGTCCAGAACAGTCAGTTTGGTAGAAACTTTAGAACCACCAACGATAGCAACCATCGGACGAGCAGGTTCTTTCAGCGCTTTACCCAGTGCATCCAGCTCGGCAGCGAGCAGCGGACCTGCACAAGCGACATCGGCGAATTTACCGATACCGTGAGTAGACGCCTGCGCACGGTGAGCAGTACCGAAAGCGTCCATAACGAATACGTCGCACAGAGCAGCATATTTTTTGGACAGCGCTTCGTCGTCTTTCTTCTCGCCTTTGTTGAAGCGAACGTTTTCCAGAACAACCAGTTCACCGGCAGCGACTTCAACGCCGTCCAGGTAATCTTTTACCAGGCGAACCGGAGCAGACAGTTTGTCTTTCAGGTAGTTAACAACCGGCAGCAGAGAGAATTCTTCGTTGTACTCGCCTTCGGTAGGACGACCCAGGTGGGAAGTTACCATCACTTTAGCACCCTGTTTCAGTGCCAGTTCGATGGTCGGCAGGGAAGCACGGATACGTGCATCGCTGGTTACTTTCCCTTCTTTAACTGGTACGTTCAGGTCCGCACGGATAAAAACGCGTTTACCAGCCAGATCCAGATCGGTCATCTTAATTACAGACATGGTGAATCCTCTCGTTGATTCATAAAGTTTTGTCGACGCTCAAGCGTCGAGCCTGAAACCAATAGCAGCCATCGCTAACGTCGTGTCGAGCATACGGTTAGCAAAGCCCCATTCATTATCACACCAGACCAGCGTTTTGATCAGGTGAGCGCCACTCACGCGCGTTTGCGTGCCATCAACGATGGCGCTGTGCGGGTCGTGGTTAAAATCTACTGAGACCAACGGTAATTCCGTATAGTCAACTATACCATGAAATGCACCTTGTGCTGCTTTTTGCAGCAACTGGTTGACTTCACTGGCTTTTACTGGTTTTTTCACCGTCACGCTTAAGTCGATCGCCGTCACATTTATGGTCGGTACACGCACCGCTATCGCCTCAAAACGATCGTTAAACTGCGGGAAAATTCGCGTGATGCCCGCCGCCAGTTTGGTATCAACCGGAATGATCGACTGGCTGGCCGCTCGCGTGCGACGCAGGTCAGGATGATAAGCATCAATAACCTGCTGATCGTGCATCGCGGAGTGGATCGTGGTGACGGTACCAGACTCAATGCCGTAAGCATCATCCAGCAATTTGATGACGGGTATTATGCAATTCGTGGTGCAGGAGGCATTGGAAACGATCCGGTGCTCAGCGCGCAGCTGATCCTGATTAACGCCAAACACAACGGTTGCGTCGATGTCGTGACTACCAGGATGTGAAAAGAGCACTTTCTTTGCGCCGGCGGCAATATGCGCCTCGCCGTGTTCGCGACTGCCGAAGACCCCTGTACAATCCAGCACAACGTCGACACCCAGTTCGCGCCATGGAAGCGCATCGAGCGTTCGCTCATGCAGAATGCGGATCGCGTCATCGCCAACGATGAGCTGGTCTCGTTCCTGACGAACATCCCAGGCAAAACGCCCATGGCTGGTGTCATATTTCAACAAATGCGCCATGCCTGCAGCATCCGCCAGTTCGTTGATTGCCACCACGGTGATTTCCGCCCGACGCCCGGATTCATACAAAGCACGAACCACGTTGCGTCCGATGCGACCGAAACCATTAATCGCTACGCGTACGGTCATAGGTCTCCTGCAAGGATTTCTCAGAAACGATGTGGCAGACAGAGTAATGCAGCAAATCGCTCAGGGAAACCTTACCTGTCGCAAACTGCGACTAATTGGTTAATTGTCGAACATTTAGTCTACTGAAACGCTTCAGCTAGAATAAGCGAAACGAGGAATAAAAGGAATGATTGTCCAGCAACAGAACACAGTTATCTGACTTACGTCACATTTTAATGTCCTTCAACACGACTTTTATTCCATATTCCAGAATTACGAATAACCGTAGCAAGATTATTTCGTTGCCATGTCACAAATCCTGATTAATATCAGAAAGCTCCCTAAACCGCGTCTATATTATCAGCGCAACGTCCGAGTCTCGGAGTCCCTCAACTATGGCAACATTCTATCCCCAACCATCTGAAGCTCGCTTTCATGCGCTGCGTTTATTACCGGGCCAGGAAGTCTTTTCAGCGCTACACGCGTTTATCCAGCAGCATCAACTACAGGCAGCCTGGATAGCGGGTTGCACCGGCAGTTTGACCAATATTGCTCTGCGCTTCGCCGGACGTGAAGAAACCACACTACTTACGGGTACGTGGGAAATTATCTCTCTGAACGGCACGCTGGAACTTACCGGCGAGCATCTCCATCTGGCGGTTGCTGACCCACGCGGCGCAATGCTGGGCGGGCACATGATGCCGGGCTGTACCGTGCGAACCACGCTGGAACTGGTGATTGGCGAGTTGACGTCTCTGGCATTCAGCCGTCAGCCCTGCGCCGTTTCCGGTTATGACGAACTGGTTATTTCATCCCGCTAACGCTTCACTTATACGAGGTCTTTTATGGCGCGTCGCCAATTTTCCAGCCAGTCTCTGGTACTTATTGTCATTGCTATCGCCATCAACATGGTCGGTGGGCAGCTTATCAGCATGTTGAAATTGCCTATTTTTCTCGACTCGATTGGCACGTTGATCAGCGCGGTGCTGTTAGGCCCGGTCGTGGGGATGCTAACCGGATTACTCACTAATCTGTTGTGGGGGTTACTGACCGATCCGATCGCCGCCGCCTTTGCGCCCGTCGCCATGGTTATTGGACTGGTCGCCGGTTGGCTGGCACGGGCGGGATGGTTTCGCACCTTACCCAAAGTCGTGGTCAGCGGCGTAATTATCACGCTTGCCGTGACCCTCGTTGCCGTGCCGATTCGCACGACTCTGTTCGGCGGTGTCACTGGCAGCGGCGCGGATCTTTTTGTCGCCTGGATGCACTCGGTCGGTCAGAACCTGGTTGAGTCCGTCGCCATCACCGTCATCGGAGCGAATCTGGTCGATAAAATCCTCACGGCAATCATCGTCTGGGTGCTGCTGCGACAACTTCCGCTGCGCACCACGCGCCATTTCCCTACGATGTCTGCCGTGCGCTAAATGCATCCGTTTACGTCGTTAACTCTGTGGGCGCTTGCCGCCTGCTCCACGCTCCTGCTGCCAGCCGGAGTGCCGCTCAGCTTGTACAGCGCCGCGACGTTTGTCGGTTTGCTATGTATGAAGGCTACGCGGTCGCGGGCGAAATACGTACTCTGGCTGATGATCCCCTTAGGACTGGGGCTATGGCTGGTACACGGCGGATGGCTTACCGAGTGGATTAGCGGGCAGCCGCGCACTCCAGAACGCTGGGGCGATGCCGTTACGCTCTGGCTGCGGATCCTGGCCATTGTGTCGACATCGCAGATGTGGATGCAGTACGTGCCGGTTGCGCGCTTTATGCGCGCCCTGTTTGCTTCTCGCCTGCCGCCAGGCGTTGCCTATCTGTTCGCAGGCCCGCTGCTGGTGGTTGAACAACTCAAACGCCAATTGGCGATTATTCACGAGGCTCAGCGCGCACGCGGCGTACCGCTGGATGAGTCCTGGTACCAACGTTTACGCGCTATGCCGGCATTGATTGTGCCGCTCACCCATAACGCGCTCAATGACTTGGCCGTTCGCGGTGCAGCGCTCGATATGCGGGGATTTCGCCTGCATCGCACTCGCACCACGCTATGGGCGCCGCCAGACAGCACCTTACAACGTCTGGCCCGCTACGGTATGGTGGTTCTGATGGCAGTTGAGACAGGAATCTGGATATGGTTACGTTAGAGCAGTTTCGCTATATTCCGACGCACGCTATGCGGCCATCCGCCTGTTACGATTTCCATTACGCCAGGCCTGGTATGGTGGCTATTTTTGGTGAGAACGGCAGCGGGAAAAGTACGCTGGCACAGCTGATGGCTGGCTGGTACCCCGACTTCCTTCCGGGAGAAATTGAGGGCACTGGTACGCTACTGGGTAATCCCATCGGGCAACTATCGCTGGTCGAGCAGTCGAGTACCATCCAGCTTGTGCAGCAGTCACCTTACCTGCAGCTTTCAGGTTGTACTTTCAGCGTGGAAGAAGAAGTGGCGTTTGGCCCGGAAAACCTCTGTCTGGACGAGGCTGAAATTATGCAGCGCATAGATGCCGCCCTGACGCTGACGGAATGTCAGCCCCTGCGTCATCGTCATCCCGGCACCCTTTCCGGCGGGGAAACCCAGCGGGTAGTCATTGCCAGCGCACTCGCCATGCAGCCGAAAATATTGATTCTGGATGAAGCGTTCAGTCGCCTGACGGCGCAAGCCACGGCAATGCTGCTGGCGCGACTGCAACAGTGGGCACAGGAACAGCATGCTTTGGTAATACTTTTCGAACGCAACCCTTCACCTTTTCTCAGCTACTGCCAGCAGGCATGGCAGCAGCGCGACGGAGCATTGTCACCACTATGCTAACGCTAAACCAGGTCAGTTATCGCTGGCCGAACGCCGCCGATGACTGTTTACGCAATATTTCGCTGGAACTCCAGGAGGGGGAATGGCTGGCACTAACGGGCGATAATGGCGCAGGAAAATCCACGCTTTTGCGCATCATGGCCGGGCTACTGACGCCTTCATCCGGCACAATAACCCTGCAGAGCCGTCCGATTGCGCAACTGAAAAACCGGGAGCGTGCCAGGGTGCTCGGCGTCCTGTTTCAGGAAGCTGAAAATCAACTTTTTCACAGCAAGGTGGCAGAGGAAGTGGCTTTTGGATTACGGCTACAGAAGCATCCGGCGACTGAAATTGCGCAACGCACGATGGCGGCGCTGCGATTATGTCAATTAGAGGATGTCGCCGACGCGCACCCGCTCGATCTGCATACTGCACAGCGACGTATGGTTGCCGTCGCCAGTCTGGAAGCCCTCGAACCTGCTATTCTACTGCTGGATGAGCCCAGCCGGGACTTTGATGCGCACTGGCTTGGCGTCTTCGAAAACTGGCTGGCAGTGTGTCGTACGCGTGGCGCCAGCGTTGTAGCGATCAGTCATGACGCTGCATTTACGCAGCGCCATTTTTCGCGCGTAGTACGGCTACACAACAAAAATCTCATGCCGTCCGATATGCCCCCTCAAGCGTCATCTCCAGCATAAGGTCTGCTGGCAGGCTATCTTCCAGCACCCGACGAACATTCGGTCCGTCGGTACGCTCATAAAATGCCTCAGCGTCAACTTGTGAGAGTCCGCCAGCCAGTTTACGGCCTACCAGTCGCGTACGCAGCGCATTGGCTGGAGCGCGAATAAACAACGAGTAATCACAAAACTCAGCTAACGCTCGCCATCTTTCATCATCGCGCAATAGCCAGTTTCCCTCCACAATCACCATCGGCGCAGTCACCCGTATGGCCTCTTCGACCGGATCGTGTTTTTGCCGATCGTATTGCGGCCAGAAGCCTTCCCCTTCCCTTATCTGGCGTAGATTCTGCGCAAGCTTATCCACATCAAAGGTTTCCGGCGCACCTTTGTATGTCCGCAGATTATGGGCATCCAGCCAGTTGTTGTAGTGATGGAAGCCATCCATCGGCAGCGTCTGGATCTTCGGCAGACAAGGATCCTGAGCGCAGAGATATTCCCAGAAGGTGGTCAGCGTCGATTTACCCGTACCCGGTGGCGCGCAGAGAAAAACTATCGTACGTCGCTGCGGGTTAGCGGCCTGTATTTTTGCCAGTTGCTGTAATAACGGTTTGTGGACGTTCTCTATCTCATCATCATGGTAATGTGCTTCAACCTGGAGCCCATTCACCGTTAGTTCGATTTTCACGGCGTTAATTCCTTTAAAATCGCCGTCACCGCCAGCGTCATTGCCGTCTTGACCATTGCGCTAAAGCGCACCTCGGACCACGCAGCAAAGTCGGCAAATTTCATTGACTCCAGCGCGCCGTAGAGCGTTGCGTTGCGGGTAATACTGTTCACGTTGCTAACAAAATCCCAGGTGATGTCATCGGCAAAACCGGGGATAGTATCCTGCCCGTTTAAGTACTGATAAAACTGGGAAAAATGGGTGATATCGGCGTAAAGCCATTTATCCATTTTTCCCAGCGCATAAATCAGACGTAGCGCAACGTCGATATCGTCAAGCGGTCCACTCTGGGCGAGCAACGGCTTCACTGCATATTCCACGATCTCTTCATCGTTATTAACGAACAGCGACGGCAGAAAGCGCTTAATGCCCTGGAGCAAAATGTTATGTGCCGTCGTCATAAACGAAAGTAAATTATTTTGAGCATCCAGTTGCTCAAGCACATCGTCTTCTGTCAGCGTCGTCATTAGTTACCCGATAAATCACCATGAATGCAGAGAGTCTATTATATTACACGTTCGATCCGCGCCGCCGATCAGTAAAGTTTGCGTGCGCACACCATTCGCAACCTGTTGGATCCCTTTCACAAGATCGCCGCCCGTAACACCCGTCGCGCTGAAGAGGATCTTATTTCCCCCTACCAGTTCGTCGAGCGCATAGATACGGTTGATCTCAACGCCCATTTCCATGCAGCGCTGACGTTCCTGTGCCGCAATCAGACGATTATCTGCGCTATCACCTTTCGCCTCGCAAAAATCAATCAGTTCAGCCTGCATGTCGCCCCCCAGCGCTTTAACTGCGCAAGCTGAAATAACCCCTTCAGGTGCCCCGCCAATGGTGTACATCAGGTCATAGGGATTTTCCTGCATACAGGCCAACACGCTGGCAGCCACATCGCCATCGGGCAGCGCAAAGACTTTGACGCCCAGTCGTGTCGCTTCGGCAATCGCCGGTTGAAGACGCGGTTTATCCAGCGTCACCATCCGCAGTCGCTCCAGCGGTTTGCCCAGTGCCTCAGCCACATTGCGCAGATTGTCTGCCAACGGCAGTGCCAGATTAATCGCCCCTTTTGCATACCGATTAACAACCAGTTTTTTCATGTACATATCAGGGGCGTGTAACAAACTGCCGCGAGGGGCAAACGCCATGACAGCCAGCGCATTGCATTGCCCCATCGCCACCATTCGTGTGCCTTCAATAGGATCGACGGCGATATCGACCTCAGGTCCGGCGCCGGTTCCCACTTCCTCACCAATCCACAGCATCGGGGCACGATCAATCTCCCCTTCGCCAATGACGATTCGCCCGCGGATGGCAATACTGTTCAATGCTTCGCGCATTGCCGTCACGGCCAGACCATCAATCTTGTTTTTATCGCCGCACCCGGTTTGCGGCCAGGCTGCCAGCGCAGCCTGCTCCGTGATACGAAATAGCGGCCATGCCAGCGACATCATATCGCCGCCTCCCCGATATCAACGCCGAAGTGTGCCAGCAGGTATTTTTCTGCCTTTTCATTCCAGATGCCGTGAGTTTCCTCCACCAGCAGCGCCAGCTCTTTGAATAATGGGTCAGTTTTCCCTTTCTCGGCAAAATCAGCAATAGCGGTTAGCGGCATGGTAACGCCGTTATAAATCAGCTTTTTACCGCCGGGAATTGCCGGTAAATTCAATACGGTTTCCGGAACCGCATCAAGGCCGCCAATGTGCGTTACCATAAACGACGGCTGTAGCTGTCCGGTTGCACTGAGTGCAATAGCCTCTTTCATATCATCCGTTGATCCACCGGAGGTCCCGACCACGTGAGTGCTGTTGTAGTGCACGTTATAAAAATTAAACGGCACTTTGAAGTTGCTGTCCGTCGGCCCGGCAAAGAAATTCAGGCAACCATCTTCCGCAAGTAAATCGTCAGCCATTTCAATGACGGCTGGCACTGCCGCATACACAAAGACATCATCAAAACCTGCGTCATTGGTAAGGGCGCGCAGCATCACGGTCGGAGAGTCCATGCCGGAGGTATTCACATAGATAAGCTCAATCCCTTTTTCTGCCGCCAGCTCAATCGGCAACAGTTTTTTAGCCTGCGCCAGTCGTGCTTCATCAATGTCAACCACCACCACGCGTGACGGCTGAATACTGCCGTTAATGGCATAATCTATTGCGCCGATACCCATCGGCCCGGCGCAGGCCAGAAGCGCAATGCTTCCCCCCGGCTTAATCCCCATGCGATGCTCATAAACGTAAGGCGTGGTATGAAAATTCGCGTTATACGCACCAATAATGCAGCACATCGGCTCTGCCAATGAGGCGGCGGCAAAATAAGAGCCGTGGTAAGGTAAAACGCATCCCAGGTTAATCGCCACTTCCGGGATAATCATATATGTCGCATTGCCGCCAAAATATTCGTAGCTGTATCCCGCGGAATATCCACTTGGCAATCCCATCGCGGGTTGCAACACAAAACGCTGACCTTTCTTATATTTATCCGTCAGTTTTTTTCCTACCTCAACAATGATACCTGCACATTCATGTCCGGTAATAACCGGATGATTTTCCAGATCGTCCGGTACGCGTTTATGATCGCTCCCCAATGCCGCCGCTTTCCAGGTGGATAAACATACGCTATCGGATATTACGCTTACTAACAATTCGTTATCTGTAATTTCAGGCAGATCAAATTCGCGGATACGAATATCCTGCTTGCCATATATGGCAGCCACTTTCGTTTTCATACTTACTCCCAAAATAGAAGAAGGCTAGTTCGCAGTAATGCGTTTAAATAAATCGTCCAACAATGGATCACCAATATAGTTCTTAATCAGGACTAATGGTTTTTCACTCACTCGTTTAACACGGCCTTCAAGACTGGCATGGGTAACAATAATATCGGCATCTTGCGGAACGTTTTCGATAGCATAGTGCGTCACATTAATCGCATACCCGGCTTTTTCCAGACGTTTACGAAACGTGGTAGCCCCCATCGCACTGGAACCCATTCCCGCGTCACACACAAAAGCGACGCGTTTAATATTTTTATAAGAGAACTTACCTTCCTGCTTCATCGCTTTGACGGTTCTGGCTGATTCAGCAAAGTCATCCTCACTTTCCGTTTCTACGCTCTTTTCCATTTTCAGGATTACAGAGGTAATCACAAAAGTAACAACGGTTCCCGCTGTAACGCCTGCAATGGTCGCGAGGAAAGAACCTTTTGGCGTTAATGCCAGATAGGCGAATATTGATCCTGGGCTCGGTCCTGCAACCAACCCACCGTCCAGCAGGTGAAATACCCACGTCCCGGTCATTCCCCCGGCAATCATCCCAATCAGGGTTAAAGGCTTCATCAGCACATACGGGAAATACAGTTCATGAATACCACCGAGGAAGTGGATAATCATGGCGCCTGGCGCGGATTTTTTACTCATCCCTTTGCCAAAGATGGCAAAGCCGAGTAACAGGCCTAATCCCGGCCCCGGGTTGGATGCCACCATGAAGAAAATCGATTTTCCCGTTTCAGAGGCTTGCTGCATTCCCAACGGATAATAGACGCCCTGATCGATAGCATTATTCAGAAAGAGGATTTTCGCAGGCTCATTGATTACAGATAGCAACGGCAGATAACCTGCATGAACCAACGCTTCAATACACTCCTTCACAAAATTATTGGCAATGAGAACCGCCGGGCCAATAACTTCGAACCCCAGCAAACATAAGAGCATTCCCGCAATACCCAGGGAGAAGTTATTGATAACCATCTCGAAACCAGCGGGGATGCGTTTTTCCAGCAGGCGGTCGATATGCTTAATCACCCAGCCGCCAAGCGGCCCCATCACCATCGCGCCAAGGAACATTGGGATATCCGCGCCCACAATAACGCCAATAGAACCAATGCCTCCCATTACCGCGCCACGTTTTCCGCCAACCAGATGCCCCCCTGTGGAGCCAATCATGACGGGCAGTAAATAGGTAATCATCGGACCGACAATTTTGGCGAAATGCTCATTCGGCATCCAACCGGTAGGAATAAACAATGCGGTTATAAAACCCCAGGCAATAAAGGCACCGATATTGGGAATGACCATTGCAGTCAAAAACCCACCAAAAGCCTGGACTTTGGCACGAGCAGACTTGTTTTCCATAATAATATCCTGAAAGGAAACGATGAATTATGCGAAGGCGATAATATCCGCCAGTTGTTTTTCTGATTTAGCCGCTAACAAAGCGGTTAGCGCTTCCTCTTCACATAATAATTCGCTTAAGGCCTGAATAGCGCCAATGTGAGAGTCAGCATTTGCCGCCGACAACCCGATTAATAATTTGATACCTTCATCATCATCGGCAAATTTCACTTCCTGTTTAAGAAGCGTTAATGACATTCCGGTTTTTAACGCGCCACATTCCGGCCGAGCGTGTGGCATGGCGACGCCAGGCGCTAAAATATAATAAGGGCCATTGTTAATCGTTGAGTCTTTGATCGCCTGAATATAATCTGAATTGACATAATGATTGGCGAGTAAGGATGACATAGAAAAGTCAATTGCTTCCTGCCAGTTCTTTGCTGAATCTTTTATTGAGATAGATGATTCGGGAAAGTAATCAATCAACCGCATACATTTTCCTTATTTTATTATTAGGGTACGAGTTAGCGTTAAAAATAAAATACGCGTGCGGCAACATGGAATCAATCGAGGGGGGAAATACGTATGGTGCGGAATGTCTTTTCGTGAAGTCTTTAAAAACAATGAATTGAGACATTAAAAATAAAAAGCAACACTAATTGCGTGACTCATGCTGCAAATATCAAATAACACTAAATATCACATTTGTGATACGGATCTACAATTACAGGTTGCGCGGAGTAAATTAAATTCAATCAAATTAAAAAACGGGCCGCCTGAGCGACCCGTTTTCACCTGTAATCGAAATTACAGCAGTTCTTTTGCTTTCGCGACTACGTTGTCGACGGTGAAGCCGAACTCTTCAAACAGCAGTTCTGCCGGTGCAGACTCACCGAAGGTGGTCATCCCGACGATTGCGCCATTCAGACCCACGTATTTGAACCAGTAGTCCGCAATGCCTGCTTCGATAGCGACGCGAGCAGAGACGGCTTTCGGCAGTACGGATTCACGGTAAGCCGCATCCTGCTTGTCGAATGCATCGGTAGACGGCATGGAAACCACACGCGCTTTCACGCCTTCAGCGGTCAGTTTGTCCCACGCAGCCACAGCCAGTTCAACTTCAGAACCAGTAGCGATGAAGATCAGTTCCGGCTGACCGTCGCAGTCTTTCAGCACGTAACCACCGCGAGCGATGTTTGCCAGTTGCTCGGCGGTACGTTCCTGCTGCGCCAGGTTCTGGCGAGAGAGGATCAGCGCGGTCGGGCCGTCCTGACGTTCAACGCCGTATTTCCACGCAACGGCGGATTCAACCTGGTCACACGGACGCCATGTGCTCATGTTCGGGGTCACACGCAGAGAAGCAACCTGCTCTACCGGCTGGTGAGTCGGGCCATCTTCGCCCAGACCGATGGAGTCGTGGGTATAGACCATCACCTGACGCTGTTTCATCAGCGCAGCCATACGCACCGCGTTACGGGCATATTCCACGAACATCAGGAAGGTAGAGGTGTACGGCAGGAAACCACCGTGCAGGGAAATACCGTTTGCGATAGCGGTCATACCGAATTCACGTACACCGTAATGGATGTAATTACCGGCAGTATCTTCGTTGATGGCCTTAGAACCAGACCACAGAGTCAGGTTAGAAGGTGCCAGGTCAGCGGAGCCGCCGAGGAATTCAGGCAGCAAAGGACCGAAGGCTTCAATCGCGTTCTGAGACGCTTTACGGCTGGCGATTTTCGCCGGATTAGCCTGCAGCTTAGCAATGAACTCGTTGGCTTTCGCGTCGAAGTCAGACGGCATTTCACCTTTCATACGACGGGTGAATTCAGCAGCTTCCTGCGGGAAAGCGTTGGCATAAGCAGCGAACTTCTCGTTCCATGCGGCTTCTTTTGCCTGGCCGGCTTCTTTCGCATCCCACTGTGCGTAGATTTCAGACGGGATTTCGAACGGCGCGTATTTCCAGCCCAGCTGTTCGCGGGTCAGTGCGATTTCTGCATCGCCCAGCGGCGCACCGTGAGAGTCGTGAGTACCGGCTTTGTTCGGGGAACCGAAACCGATGATGGTTTTGCACATCAGCAGGGACGGTTTGTCAGTCACTGCGCGTGCTTCTTCAACGGCGCGTTTAATCGCGTCAGCATCGTGACCATCTACGCCACGAACCACATGCCAGCCGTAAGCTTCGAAACGCTTCGCGGTGTCATCGGTGAACCAGCCTTCAACGTGACCATCGATAGAGATGCCATTGTCATCATAGAACGCAACCAGTTTACCCAGTTTCAGCGTACCGGCCAGGGAGCATACCTCGTGAGAGATACCTTCCATCATGCAGCCGTCGCCCATGAACGCATAGGTGAAGTGGTCAACGATGTCGTGACCAGGACGGTTAAACTGCGCCGCCAGCGTTTTTTCAGCGATAGCCATACCCACTGCATTCGCAATGCCCTGACCCAGAGGACCGGTCGTGGTTTCAACACCCGCGGTGTAACCCACTTCAGGGTGACCCGGCGTTTTGGAGTGCAGCTGACGGAAGTTCTGCAGCTCGGACATCGGCAGATCATAGCCGGTGAGGTGCAGCAGGCTGTAAATCAGCATTGAACCGTGGCCGTTAGACAGCACGAAGCGGTCACGGTCAGCCCAGGACGGGTTAGTCGGGTTGTGGTTCAGGAAATCACGCCACAGGACTTCGGCAATGTCAGCCATACCCATCGGGGCACCCGGGTGACCGGATTTGGCTTTCTGTACTGCGTCCATGCTCAGCGCACGAATAGCATTGGCAAGCTCTTTACGTGAGGACATTTTGACTCCAGATCGGATAATGAAGGCCACGCCCTAAACGACTTGACGACAGCGCGTTTTGGGCTACGCCGGAAAAAAGTGCCAACAATGTAACCCAAGCCGCGTGTCATGTACATGGAGCATCCTTTTACCGCTTCAGAAATCTCTGGATCATGCGCGCAAGTTGCGCAATCTTCTCGCCCGCTTATTGTTCTTTTCTTTATACTTAGGCCGAGCGTCGGTTCACCTGTAAACGACGCATTTTTTAGAATAATCCAGACCTTGTGCGGAAGAGAAAAAATGAAAATTCGCGCTTTACTGCTTGCTACGAGCATGGCAGCGGCTTTGACCGGCTGCCAGAACATGGACTCAAACGGGCTACTTTCCTCAGGCGCAGAGGCTTTTCAGGCCTACAGTCTGAGCGATGCGCAGGTAAAAGCGCTGAGCGATCAGGCCTGTAAAGATATGGACAGCAAGGCTACTATCGCCCCGAGCGGCAGCGAGTATGCTACGCGCCTTGGCAAAATAGCCGCCGCGCTTGGCGATAACATTAACGGCCAGCCGGTGAACTACAAAGTGTATATGGCGAAAGATGTGAATGCCTTTGCCATGGCGAACGGCTGTATTCGTGTATACAGCGGCCTGATGGATATGATGACCGACAACGAAGTCGAAGCGGTGATCGGCCACGAAATGGGTCACGTTGCGCTGGGTCACGTGAAAAAAGGGATGCAGGTTGCGCTGGGTACGAACGCCGTGCGGGCAGCTGCGGCTTCCGCTGGCGGGATTGTCGGCAGCCTGTCGCAATCGCAATTGGGCGATCTTGGCGAGAAACTGGTGAACTCGCAGTTCTCCCAGCGTCAGGAATCCGAGGCGGATGATTACTCGTATGATCTGTTGCGCAAACGTGGGATCAACCCGGCTGGCTTAGCCACCAGTTTTGAGAAACTGGCAAAACTGGAAGCAGGACGCCAAAGCTCAATGTTTGACGATCACCCGGCATCCGCAGAACGTGCGCAACATATTCGCGATCGCATGAGCGCAGACGGGATCAAATAATCTTCGAACAGTGTCGGATGGCGGCGCAAACGCCTTATCCGGCCTACAGAATGACAAATTTAGTCCAGCGATCGGGCGTTATTGGCGAAGCCAGTTTGAGACCGGACAGCGCACAGCCACCGGAGCGTACACGTAGTACGTGAGGATGGCGAGCACTGCCCGGGTTCAAAATGGCGAGTAAAATAGCCCGAAACCGTTACTCGCCTTTTTTCGCCGCCTGGATATAGAGCATTTCTAATGCCAGCGTTGCCGCCGCCAGTGCGGTGATCTCTGACTGATCGTAGGCCGGAGCCACTTCAACGACATCCATCCCGACGATGTTCAGATCTTTCAGACCACGTACCAGTTTAATCGCGCGATCGGAAGTCAGGCCGCCGATCACTGGCGTACCGGTACCTGGGGCAAACGCCGGATCCAGACAGTCGATATCAAAAGTCAGATACACCGGCATATCGCCAACGATCTGCTTAACCTGGGCGATAATGTCATCTACGCCGCGATCGTTGACCTGGCACGCATCCAGCACGGTAAAGCCGTTGTCTTTGTCGAACTCGGTACGAATACCGATCTGCACAGAGTGATTCGGATCGATCAGACCTTCGTTCGGCGCAGTGTAGAACATGGTGCCATGGTCGAATTCACAGCCGTTAGCGTAGGTGTCGGTGTGGGCATCAAAGTGCACCAGCGCCATTTTACCAAAGTGCTTCGCGTGCGCGCGCAGCAGCGGCAACGTAACAAAGTGGTCGCCGCCAAAGGAGAGCATACGCTTACCGGCAGACAGCAGCTTCTCAGCATGCGCCTGCAGTTTTTCACTCATTTCACGGGCATCGCCGAACGCATAAACCAGATCGCCGCAGTCCACCACATTCAGGCGCTCGCGCATATCGAAGTTCCACGGGAAGCGGTTGTGTTCCCAGGCCAGGTTGGTAGACACCTGACGGATCGCCGCAGGACCATGGCGACCACCCGCGCGACCTGACGTTGCCATATCAAACGGTACGCCGGTGATCACCCAATCGGCGTCGCTGTCGTAAGGCATGAAGTTCATCGGCAGACGCAAAAAACCAAAGGCGTTAGAAACCAGGGAGTTGTCGTATTGATGACCTAAGGTGCTCATGTACTGACCTCTTATAAAATCGGTGAAAAAAAATCCCCTCCGCGTCGTTAAGCCCGACGAGGAAGGGATTGATTTACGAGACTACTTGTATGGGCGAATTATCGCCGTTAATTTGCCCAGGTTCAAGCGAACCCGAGCAGCCTTACTCGTCTTCGAGATAAGTGTATCCGTACAACCCTGCTTCGAACTCTTCGAGGAATTGCTGTTGCAGCTCAGCATCCAGATCGGTTTTTTTCACCTGGTCACGGAACTGCGTCAGCAGAGTGTTCGGATCCAACTGCACATACTGCAGCATATCCGCCACGGTATCGCCTTCATCAGAAAGCTCTACTTCCACGCTGCCGTCAGGGAAGACGAACACGTCAACCGCTTCGGTATCGCCGAACAGGTTGTGCATGTTACCGAGGATCTCCTGATACGCCCCCACCATAAAGAAGCCCAGCATCGGCGGGTTTTCCGGGTCGTATTCCGGCATCGGCATGGTCGTCGCAATCCCGTCGCCGTCAACGTAATGGTCGATAGCACCATCGGAGTCACAGGTAATGTCCAATAGCACCGCACGACGCTCTGGCACCTGATTCAGTCCTTCGAGCGGCAGTACCGGGAACAGCTGATCGATCCCCCATGCATCCGGCATCGACTGGAACAGGGAGAAGTTGACGTAGATCTTATCCGCCATACGCTCTTGCAGCTCGTCGATAATCGGACGGTGCGCGCGGTTGCTCGGGTCGAGCTGTTTCTGCACGTCATGGCACATGTTCAGATAGAGCTGCTCTGCCCACGCACGCTCCTGCAGACTGAAGGAGCCTGAAGAGTAGCCCACATGTATATCATGCAGATCCATCTGGCTGTCGTGCAGCCATTCGCGCAGCGAACGACGGGTTCCCGGCTCGTGCATCTCTTGCCAGGTTTCCCACATGCTTTGCAGGGCGCGCGGAGCATCTTCAGCCGGAGGTGTGGCTTCGGTGTGTTCGCTACGCTCAACGCCGATAATGTTCGACACCAGCACAGTATGATGCGCGGTCACCGCGCGACCAGACTCGGTGATGACCGTCGGATGCGGCAGACCATGTTCTTCACAAGCATCGCCAATGGCCCAAATGATATTGTTCGCGTATTCGTTCAGACCGTAGTTTACGGAGCAGTCAGACTGCGAACGGGTACCTTCGTAGTCCACGCCCAGACCACCGCCAACGTCGAAGCACTGGATATTCACGCCCAGCTTGTGCAGCTCAACGTAGAAACGCGCTGATTCACGTACGCCGGTGGCAATATCACGAATGTTCGCCATCTGCGAGCCGAGGTGGAAGTGCAGCAACTGAATGCTGTCCAGACGACCGCGCTCGCGCAGAATTTCCACCAGTTGCAGCACCTGATTCGCCGCCAGGCCGAATTTTGATTTCTCGCCGCCGGAGGACTGCCACTTGCCGGACCCCTGCGATGCCAGACGCGCACGCACGCCCAGACGCGGAACCACATTCAGACGTTCAGCTTCATCCAGCACGATAGCGATTTCAGACATCTTCTCGATGACCAGATAGACCTTATGGCCCATCTTCTCGCCAATCAACGCCAGACGGATGTATTCACGGTCTTTATAGCCGTTACACACGATCACGCTACGGGTCATTCCGGCATGGGCCAAAACGGCCATCAGTTCAGCTTTGGAACCGGCTTCCAGCCCCAGCGGTTCGCCGGAGTGGATCAGCGATTCAATCACGCGACGATGCTGGTTGACCTTGATCGGGTAAACGAGGAAATAGTCGCCGTTGTAACCGTAAGATTCACGGGCGCGTTTAAACGCGGCGTTAATCGAACGCAGTCGGTGTTGCAGGATCTGCGGGAAGCAGAATAATGCAGGCAGACGCTGGCCCTGCGCTTCACGGGCTTTCACCAACTCAGCAAGGTCAACGCGCGCTTCTGGTACGTCCGGATCCGGGCACACGCTGATGTGGCCCAGCTCATTGACGTCATAGTAGTTATTACCCCACCAGGCAATATTGTAAGTACGCAGCATCTTGCTGGCTTCCTCGGAACTCATTGCAACCTCCTGCATGGAGCGTAGTACACCGTGTTCGCCTGCTGACGAAGGCGAACCCAAAGAAATGTCGTCAGACATAGCGAACCTCAATTTTATTAACAAGTGTAAAACAGTTGACTACTATCGCAATCCATAGACGCGATAACAACCCAAATACAGGCAGAATTTCCAGCAGATAGTGCTGACGCTCCGACTGTGCGACCGGTTTCTTTTTCATATCAATGTAAACACGTAACCGAACTTAATGCTGACGGTTCGGCGAAACCACGAGAAAACTCTTGTTTACCAAGAGCGCCCTTGTTCAGTTCTTAGTGACCGTTACCGGCTCTTGAGTCCTGAGAAGCGCCGAGATGGGTATAACATCGGCAGGTATGCAAGATGCAGATTGCGGGGGACATATGTACACCAGAACGGTGCGACAGATTCAGCAGAATACAACGGTTCATTATCTCGTATCACCTCCACGGTTGCTCCTGACGGAACGAACCCACAAGCCAAAGCTAAAGTGTTAACCCGGCTGGAAGTGGCAACACGATGAAAACGTCGTGTGCTTTTGTATGAGCCGCGCGCCGCGTTTTATACCCATAAGGAAGTCAAAAAGCAAAAGATAAATGCGCGCATTGCCAGCACCGTCAGGAAAAATTTCCAGTTACATTTTCAGTACAATGCGACCTCAATCAAAAAAAGCTGGAAATCAGGCGAAGAACTGTCCTAAAATAGCCGTCCAGATGTTAATCCATCTATACCGATTAACACTCAGACTGCCAGTGTCCGTCATCTGCAGACTCATGGTAGAATCTTCTACACATGGCTATTCCACTCGACAGTTTGAGCTAACTAAATATTCCTTAGGTGAAATTAAATATGGCAAAACACCTTTTTACGTCCGAGTCCGTATCAGAAGGGCATCCTGACAAAATCGCTGACCAAATCTCTGATGCCGTGCTGGATGCAATCCTCGAGCAGGATCCGAAAGCACGCGTAGCCTGCGAAACCTATGTCAAAACCGGTATGGTTTTAGTTGGCGGTGAGATCACTACCAGCGCCTGGGTAGATATCGAAGAGATCACGCGTAACACGGTTCGCGAAATTGGCTATGTGCATTCCGACATGGGCTTTGACGCCAACTCTTGCGCGGTTCTGAGCGCCATCGGTAAGCAGTCTCCGGATATCAACCAGGGTGTTGACCGCGCGGATCCGCTGGAACAAGGCGCTGGTGACCAGGGCCTGATGTTTGGTTATGCAACCAATGAAACCGACGTGCTGATGCCTGCGCCAATCACCTACGCGCATCGTCTGGTACAGCGTCAGGCTGAAGTACGCAAAAACGGTACTCTGCCGTGGCTGCGCCCGGATGCAAAAAGCCAGGTCACTTTCCAGTATGACGACGGTAAAATTGTAGGTATTGATGCCGTGGTTCTGTCGACTCAGCATGCTGAAGATATCGACCAGAAATCTCTGCAAGAAGCCGTCATGGAAGAGATCATCAAGCCGGTACTGCCGACTGAATGGCTGACTGCTGCGACCAAATTCTTCATCAACCCGACGGGTCGTTTTGTGATCGGCGGCCCGATGGGCGACTGTGGCCTGACAGGTCGTAAAATCATCGTTGATACCTACGGCGGCATGGCGCGTCACGGCGGCGGCGCATTCTCCGGTAAAGATCCGTCTAAAGTTGACCGTTCTGCGGCCTACGCTGCACGCTATGTGGCAAAAAATATCGTCGCTGCAGGTCTTGCAGACCGTTGTGAGATTCAGGTTTCCTATGCTATCGGCGTGGCTGAGCCGACCTCTATCATGGTTGAAACCTTTGGTACCGAAAAAGTACCTTCAGAACAGCTGACCCTGCTGGTGCGCGAGTTCTTCGACCTGCGTCCGTATGGCCTGATTCAGATGCTGGATCTGCTGCACCCGATCTACAAAGAAACCGCAGCTTACGGTCACTTTGGCCGCGAACATTTCCCATGGGAAAAAACCGACAAGGCGCAGTTGCTGCGTGACGCTGCCGGTCTGAAGTAATTAACTGAAGACTGTCCGCTTAGTAAGACCAGCCTCGTGCTGGTCTTTTTTTACACCCCAATTTCCCCCCTACACCTCGTCACCTGAACAATGCAGTGAAGCTTTCCTTTTAACAATAATGGAAGCGATTACATAGCTCCGTTTTTCTATCCACAACAAGTTAACATCTCTTTTCCGTCAAGCTTGCGCCAATGTTACATTACTTTTCAGGATTGTCTTAATTTCAGGCAATTAACCATATTCAGTCGTATCATAAAGTGTTAATTTTCAAACAGTTAATTAATATTAGTTATGAATGCTAGTGTAACCGATTACACTAATGTGATGTGATTCGCATTTTTTTACCCCGTACTCACCTACCCTTAACATCAACAAAACTAGCTACCCAACCGGAGGGCATCATGCCTGACTATAAAAAAGCGGGGCGTTCCAACAAAGCCATGACATTCTTTGTCTGCTTCCTTGCCGCCCTGGCAGGATTACTTTTTGGCCTGGATATCGGTGTTATTGCCGGAGCTTTACCGTTCATCACCGACGAGTTCCAAATTACCCCCCACACTCAGGAATGGGTGGTGAGTTCGATGATGTTTGGTGCTGCCGTGGGTGCCGTTGGCAGCGGTTGGCTCTCCTTCAAACTGGGTCGTAAAAAGAGTCTGATGATCGGCGCAATCCTGTTTGTTGCCGGTTCACTGTTCTCTGCCGCGGCGCCTAACGTGGAAGTACTGCTGGTTTCTCGCGTACTGCTGGGCCTGGCTGTCGGCGTTGCGTCTTACACCGCGCCGCTGTACCTGTCTGAAATTGCCCCGGAAAAAATTCGCGGCAGCATGATCTCCATGTATCAGTTGATGATCACCATCGGTATTTTGGGTGCGTATCTTTCCGATACCGCGTTTAGCTACAGCGGCGCATGGCGCTGGATGCTGGGCGTTATCATCATCCCGGCGTTATTACTGCTGGTTGGCGTTATCTTCCTGCCGGACAGCCCGCGCTGGTTTGCTGCTAAACGTCGCTTTGTCGATGCCGAGCGCGTCCTGTTGCGTCTGCGTGACACCAGCGCAGAAGCCAAACGCGAGCTGGATGAAATCCGTGAAAGCCTGCAGGTAAAACAGAGTGGCTGGGCGCTGTTTAAAGAAAACAGCAACTTCCGCCGCGCGGTGTTCCTGGGCGTACTGTTACAGGTGATGCAGCAGTTCACCGGGATGAACGTCATCATGTATTACGCACCAAAAATCTTTGAGCTGGCGGGTTACACCAACACCACCGAACAGATGTGGGGGACGGTTATTGTTGGTCTGACCAACGTGCTGGCAACCTTTATCGCCATTGGTCTGGTTGACCGCTGGGGCCGCAAACCTACACTGATCCTCGGCTTTATCGTCATGGCCGTCGGTATGGGCGTGCTGGGTACGATGATGCACGTGGGCATTCACTCGGCAGCCGCGCAATACTTCGCTGTACTGATGCTGCTGATGTTTATCGTTGGTTTCGCCATGAGTGCCGGTCCGCTGATTTGGGTACTGTGCTCTGAAATTCAGCCGCTGAAAGGCCGCGACTTCGGTATCACCTGCTCTACCGCAACCAACTGGATTGCCAATATGATTGTCGGCGCAACCTTCCTGACGATGCTGAACTCGCTGGGCAGCGCCAATACTTTCTGGGTCTACGGTGGTCTGAACGTCCTGTTCATCTTCCTGACCCTGTGGCTGATACCTGAAACTAAAAATGTCTCTCTGGAACACATTGAACGTAACCTGATGAAAGGTCGTAAACTGCGCGAAATTGGCGCACACGACTAATCACGAAAAGCTTCCTCCCCCGCGGGAGGAAGCCTTCCTCTTGCAGTCCCTTCCCTGTCGCACTATCCTCTGGCGCTATGAAAACCTCCCGTCTCCCTATCGCCATCCAGCAAGCCGTTATGCGCAGCCTGCGGGAAAAACTCGCTCAGGCCAACCTCAAGCTCGAACGCAATTACCCGGAGCCAAAGCTGGTTTACCAACAGCGCGGCACCGCCGCGGGTACCGCGTGGCTACAAACCTACGAAATTCGTCTGAACCCCGTCCTGCTGATGGAGAACGTTGACGCGTTCATTAACGAAGTGGTGCCCCATGAACTGGCGCATTTACTGGTGTGGAAATACTTTGGCCGCGTGCCGCCGCACGGCAAAGAGTGGAAATGGATGATGGAGAGCGTGCTGGGCGTGCCAGCCCGACGTACGCATCAGTTCGAACTGCAATCCGTGCAGCGTAAGACCTTTACTTACCGCTGCAAGTGTCAGGAACACCAACTGACCGTACGCCGCCATAACCGCGTGATACGCGGCGAAGCCACCTACCGCTGCGTTCACTGCGGCGAACCACTGATTGCGGAATAATCTTCAGAATTATCAGGAACTTTTCTGATCCAGCTGATTGCATACAGGAACAACTTTCGCTACGTTGCGGGCTCGTTTTGACACGGAGCTCGTGATGTACCGTAATCTTTCTTTTGCAGCAGCCTTGTTGGCCGCTGCGTTCTCAGGCACGGTGTTCGCCGAAGGTATCAACAGTTTTTCTCAGGCAAAAGCCGCTGGCGTCAAAGTTAACGCCGATGCGCCAGGCGATTTCTATTGTGGTTGCAAAATTAACTGGCAAGGCAAAAAAGGGGTCGTGGACCTCGAATCCTGCGGCTATAAAGTGCGAAAAAACGAAAACCGCGCCAGTCGAATTGAATGGGAACACGTTGTCCCCGCCTGGCAATTTGGCCATCAGCGCCAGTGCTGGCAGGACGGAGGGCGTAAAAACTGTGCGAAGGATCCGGTCTATCGCAAGATGGAAAGTGATATGCATAACCTGCAGCCTGCGGTAGGTGAAGTGAATGGCGATCGCGCAAACTTTATGTACAGCCAGTGGAACGGCGGCGAAGGCCAGTATGGACAGTGCGCGATGAAGGTTGATTTCAAAGAGAAAGTTGCCGAGCCGCCTGCCCGCGCCCGTGGCGCCATCGCGCGTACCTATTTTTATATGCGCGACCAGTACAACCTGACGCTCTCCCGCCAGCAAACCCAGCTTTTTAACGCCTGGAATAAGCTGTATCCGGTCACCGACTGGGAGTGTGAGCGCGACGAACGCATCGCGAAGGTACAGGGGAATCATAACCCCTATGTGCAACGCGCTTGCCAGGCGCAAAAGAGCTAACCTACACTAGCGGCAATATTTTTAACCATGCCCTGGCCTGTTGCAGCCCAGGGCCATGACGCGGATGTTTAACTATGCGCATTCCTCGCATTTATCACCCACAGCCACTCGCTTCCGGTAGCCAAATTTCACTATGTGAAGATGCTGCCAACCATATCGGCCGCGTACTACGTATGGGGCCAGGCCAGGCGCTACAGCTGTTTGATGGCAGCAATCAGGTATTCGACGCCGAAATTACCCATGCCAGTAAGAAAAGCGTGGAAGTGAAGGTGCTTAACGCTGAACCCGACGATCGGGAATCGCCGTTGCATATCCACCTGGGCCAGGTGATGTCGCGCGGTGAAAAAATGGAATTTACTATCCAGAAATCGATCGAACTGGGTGTAAGCCTCATTACGCCACTTTTTTCTGAGCGTTGCGGCGTTAAACTGGACAATGAACGCCTGAACAAGAAGCTCCAGCAGTGGCAGAAAATCGCCATTGCCGCCTGCGAACAGTGCGGTCGTAATCGGGTGCCTGAAATTCGCCCGGCAATGGATCTGGAAGCATGGTGCGCAGAACAGGACGAAGGACTGAAGCTCAATCTGCATCCTCGCGCCAGCGCCAGCATCAACACGCTGCCGCTCCCGGTGGAGCGCATCCGCTTGCTGATTGGCCCGGAAGGTGGGTTGTCGGCAGATGAAATTGCCATGACCGCACGGTATCAGTTTACTGATATTCTGTTAGGACCTCGCGTTCTGCGTACTGAGACAACTGCGCTCACCGCCATTACCGCGCTACAGGTGCGTTTTGGCGATCTGGGCTAAGGCATAAACGGAGAAGAACATGATCAAGCTCGGCATCGTGATGGATCCCATCGCAAGCATTAACATCAAGAAAGATTCCAGCTTCGCTATGCTGCTGGAAGCACAACGTCGCGGTTATGAACTTCACTATATGGAGATGGCCGATCTTTATCTTATCAACGGTGAAGCCCGCGCCCATACGCGTACCCTGAGCGTAGAGCAGAACTACGACAAATGGTATGAATTTAAGAGCGAACAGGATCTCCCGCTGGCAGACCTGGACGTTATTCTGATGCGTAAGGATCCGCCGTTTGATACCGAGTTCATCTACGCGACCTATATTCTGGAACGTGCAGAAGAGAAAGGAACGCTGATCGTCAACAAACCGCAGAGCCTGCGCGATTGCAACGAAAAGCTGTTCACCGCATGGTTTGCCGACCTGACGCCGGAAACGCTGGTCACGCGTAACAAAGCGCAACTGAAAGCCTTCTGGCAAAAACACAACGACATCATTCTCAAACCGCTGGACGGCATGGGCGGGGCCTCTATTTTCCGCGTGAAGGAAGGCGATCCAAACCTTGGCGTTATTGCGGAAACGCTGACCGAGCACGGTACCCGCTACTGCATGGCGCAGAACTATCTGCCAGCCATTAAAGACGGCGATAAACGCGTGCTGGTGGTCGATGGCGAACCTGTTCCATATTGCCTGGCGCGTATTCCACAGGGCGGAGAAACCCGTGGCAACCTGGCCGCAGGTGGTCGTGGCGAGCCGCGTCCATTAACCGACAGTGACTGGGAAATTGCCCGTCGCATAGGGCCGACGCTGAAAGCGAAAGGTTTGATTTTTGTCGGTCTGGATATCATTGGCGATCGTCTGACGGAAATTAACGTCACCAGCCCAACCTGTATTCGCGAGATTGAAGCGGAGTTCCCGGTTTCGATTACCGGTATGCTGATGGACGCCATTGAGGCCCGTCTGCAGAAGTAAATACGTTGCCGGATGGCGACGACTTCGCGTCTAATCCGGCCTACAATTGCACCCCGTAGGCCGGATTAGGCAAAGCCGACATCCGGCAAGCTATTTTCAGAGGGTGACATCTTCGCACTTTGCCCACATACTGGGCGCTGTTGCTTTTTTGAACCAGGAAACAGAACCTCTGACAATGAATTTACAGCATCACTTTCTAATTGCCATGCCTGCTCTCCAGGATCCAATTTTCCGCCGTTCCGTGGTGTATATCTGCGAACACAATGAGAACGGAGCAATGGGGATTATCGTCAATAAGCCTCTGGAAAACTTACAAATTGAAGGGATTCTGGAAAAGCTGAAGATTACTCCAGAAGAACGCGATCCGGCCATTCGTCTGGATAAGCCCGTGATGCTCGGCGGCCCGCTGGCAGAAGACCGTGGATTTATTCTCCATACCCCACCGTCGCGCTTTGCGTCCAGTATTCGCATTTCTGATAACACCATCATCACAATTTCCCGCGATGTATTAGAAACGCTGGGCACGCAGGAGCAACCGTCCGAAGTGCTGGTGGCATTAGGCTATTCATCATGGGAAAAAGGCCAACTGGAACAAGAGCTACTGGATAACGCCTGGCTCACCGCCCCCGCCGATCTCAACATTTTGTTTAAAACACCGATCGCCGATCGCTGGCGCGATGCGGCAAAACTTATCGGCATAGATATTCAGACCATGCCCGGCGTGGCGGGGCATGCCTGATGAGCGGAACATTACTCTCTTTTGATTTTGGTACGAAAAGTATTGGCGTCGCCGTGGGTCAGCGCATTACCGGCACCGCCAGGCCGTTGCCTGCCATCAAAGCGCAGGACGGTACGCCAGACTGGAATCTGATTGAACGTCTGCTGAAAGAGTGGCAACCGGACGAAATCATTGTCGGCCTGCCGCTCAACATGGATGGCACCGAACAACCCCTTACCGCGCGCGCGCGTAAATTCGCCAACCGCATTCATGGCCGCTTTGGTGTAACCGTAACGCTACACGATGAACGTTTGAGCACCGTCGAAGCCCGCTCAGGCCTGTTTGAACAGGGTGGATACCGCGCGCTGAATAAAGGCAAAGTGGACTCCGCTTCTGCCGTTATTATCCTTGAAAGCTATTTCGAGCAGGGCTATTAAAGCCGCCCCTGCGCCTGGCGCTGCTGCAAACTTTGTGCAAACGTCTGCATACCTGTCTGCTGCCCGGTTTGTATCACGCCGGGTAGCTGATGCGTTTTCCCTTCGCGGATCAAATTGCCCACGGCGGGCGTGTTGACGAGCAGTTCGAATAGCGCCACGCGTCCCCCCTGCTTATCCTCCTCCAGTTTTTGCGAAAGCACCGCCCGCAGGCTATCCGCCAGTTGATTACGCACGGGATCTTTCTCTGTTGCTGCAAAGGAATCCACCAGCCGCGCGATGGCCTGTGCCGCACCTCGCGTATGTAACGTTGCCAGCACCAGATGTCCGGTCTCCGCCGCCGTCAATGCCAGCCGAATGGTTTCCACGTCGCGCAGCTCGCCCAGCAAAATAACGTCGGGATCTTCGCGTAGCGCACCGCGCAAACCGGCGGCAAAAGAGGTGCAGTGTACGCCCACCTCCCGCTGTTGAATCAGACAACGTCGGCTGGTGTAGCGATATTCAATAGGATCTTCCAGCGTCAGAATATGCCCCTCAATGTGTTGATTGAGATAGTTCACCATCGCCGCCAGGGTCGTAGATTTACCGCTGCCGGTAGCGCCCGTCACCAGAATCAATCCGTTTTCACTGTGCAGCAGTTCAGGTATGACCGCGGGAGGCTGGAGATCGTCTAAAAGAGGACATTCCAGCGGTAGCAGTCTTAGCGCCAGCGACATTCCCTGTTGATGGGTAAATGCGCTGGCGCGCAGCCGTCGGGAGTCCATTAGGGTAACGGCAAAATCAATCTGCCCTTGCTCCCGCCACTGTACCTGTTGTTGCTCACTGAGCCAGCACATCAGCAGATTCTCTACGTCAGGCGCGGTAAACGGTGCGCTTTCGACTTTTCCCCGCCTGCGCCAACGCGCAGGCCATGCATTGCACAGGTGTAGATCCGACGCATTAAGGAAGTTAAGAACACTAAAAAAGCAAAAAGCCTCTTACATCAATAATTCAGGGATATCGAAAGGATTCTGAAAGTACTAAACTATCAGAATCCTTTCCCTACCCCCTTCCGCTATATCAGCTCTCAATACTGCCAGTACTGACAAGCATTTCTTTCTTCACGCGAAACACCGTAGCCCTGCCACAATCGCACAGCTTTGCGATCTCGTCTGGTGTGTTCTTCCCGGCTTGAAGCATATCAATGATTTTACTGTGTAACTCCTTGTTCTTTTGCTTACCCTTGTACTTCTTAGCCTCTTTGGCAAGGGCTATCCCCTCGTTGCGGCGTGATGCAATCATACCCCGCTCAAACTCGGCAACAGCCCCCATCATGGTTAGAATCAAGCGGGATTGAGGGGAGTTATCAAAACTCATTGAGTTAGCAAGGAACTTAACAGTGATCCCACGCTCAACGAGGGTATCAATCATTTCCAGTAAATCGCGGGTATTACGTGCGAGGCGATCAATGGAATGGGTAACGAGGGTGTCACCTTCGCGGAGGTGAGAAAGCAGGTTCAACAATTCAGGTCTTTCGCTGGTGGATTTCCCTGATTCTTTCTCCGTAACAATTTTGTCACAAATAGGTTCCAGTACTGCTAACTGACGCTCAAGATTCTGATCCTTTGTTGAGACTCTCGCGTAACCAAAAATCATTTCCCTGCCCTCACCGCCGATAAGTATCATTTAAGTTAACCGAATGATACAGTATCATTTAAATCAGATCAATGTATAAATGATACTAAGAAAGACAACAAAACTGAGTATCGTTAGGGAGTACCCATAAAAGACTAAAGTACTTAATAAGTTTAAAAAATGTTTCTGGAAAGAAGAAATATGAAGTAGGATCAGCATAATATATAAAAAAAGGAATTAGATGATGTTAATACCAGAACAATTCAAGTGGTTCACGTCACTTGCTACCAGATTTGGTGTGGAAAATATTTTCTTTGTAAATAAGAACTATAAAATTATAATTGAGAAGGCAGATATATTCCAGAAAAAACAATATCTTGGAGAAAAGACGCAATGTAGATACTGTCAAGCCTTTAACATGAATGTTGATTCAATAAGAAGGAAACTTAATGACGGAGAAATAAGTATAGAAGATGTATCTTCTTTCAAAAAAATTGCTCATTCCCTTCCTACCTTTATTGGTAATGCTAATATTATTTCTAAAGATGAATGTGATACTTGCAATGAAAAATTTAGTCTATTTGAAAATAATTTAGTAGACTTCCTTGGAATAGCAAGGACTACTAATAAAATTCGTGGTAGAAATGGCATACCTAAATTTAAGAATACTAAAAACGAGTTTGTTGATATTTCTGAAGGCGACCTAATAATAGGAACAACTGAAGATAGTGAAATGTATGAGGAGAATAATGATTCTATAACAATCACTACAGTGAAAAAATATATTCCAATTGAAGTGCATAAATGTTTTGTCAAAATGGCTTTATCTGTTCTTCCTGTCGAAGACCTTAAGGATTTTTCTAAAACAATAAAATGGCTATTGGGTGAGGAAATATTAGATGAAAGTTATTCCAAACAACTTTATGTGATCCAAACTAAGTGGCCTGTAAAAAATACTTACCCAGCCGTTATTATAGATATCTATAAAAGAAACGACGAAAACATTGATTTGCCATATATGTTTGCAAGAGTATGCTTTAGTAATTATGCATTCCAATTCCCCATTCCTTTGTGCTCAATGGATAAATTAGTAAACAATTTTAATTTACCAACGGTAATTAAGCATGAAACCCCTTTCCAAGAATTGTTGACCGATAATAATTTATGGAAAACAATACTCAATGATACAAGCATAAGCAAAATTAATTTATCAAGCACAGAGCTTAAAGAAGAGATTGATAAGCAATGCTTCAGAAAAACAGAAGGAAAATCCTCTATTAATTTAGAGGATCTACCCGAGCATGTTATTGATTACATTAAGCAAAAAAATCTTACCATAAAAACATAATTTATTTCGAAGCCACTTTATTCTTTAACCTTTCAATTAAATTTTCTGCCGTGCAGGGTGTCTCCTTTTCTAAGCTGGCATTATCTACATAAGGAATATCGCACGGCATATCAAAAACCATGACTTCTTCCAGATGAACCCCAGAGTTTTCTAATGCCAATTTAGTTTTATGAGTTAATGCCACTGGTACTTTGTGCATTTTTTTGCTAATCATCCATAACGTTCTATGCCTACCATCTACAATAGAGAGTTCATTGTTATAATTGATGCTGATGGTTGGAACAATAAACCCGTCCTGCGTATTTCCTTTGCAGATCCATGCACTATTCGGCTCATCCTTACATTTATTTTTCATAAACTCAATTTCTTCCTTGGGATGATAACCATCAATATATTCCTGCAAATATTTTACTTCTATCAAAAAAATAAAATATGTTAAACCATCGGTGTTATTGTAATTCATTTCATACTGCATATAAAATCTTCCTTTTATAGGTTCTTTAAGAAATTGAATATTACATTGTTATAATTATTATTTCAAATATTAATCTAAAAGCATGCATTCCAATTTCATAAATGTTAATAATCATATTTATCTTAGTGTATAAAAAAACTTGAACCGAAAGATAAATCCTCATCTAAAAAATTATAGACTCAAGATAAACAACGTCTCATATTTGCATGTGTGATTTTAAAAACGGAAGAGCAAAAAACTGACAAATATAAAATTAGAGTAAACAATCCCTTTAAGTTTTACATTGAAAAATAAAAAACTTGATATATAATTCTCTGCGTTCTAAAGGCAAGTAACTTAACAACACAAACGATTTTAAGAAGCAAAAAATGAAATAATCATGTGTTTATATTATTATGTTCCGATATTATATATCAAACATCGAGGTTAGATATGGGTAAAGTTTCCGAACGATTAAGACATGCTCGGATTGATGAGGGACACTGTGTCATCTGCGGATCTTACGGTAGGCTAAGCAAGGACCACGTGCCGCCACGCTGTGCAACTTCTATTCAACCAATGTTTCAAAAGACAGTGTCTGAACATTATTCCTCTGATGAAATAAAACCACTAAATGCCCACGCAGGAGCCACATTTAAAACCATATGCAAGAATTGTAATGGCAACATACTTGGGAGTTTGGATCATGAGATCAAGGTTCCCATCGAGAACTTCATAAATCTAATTAGGCAATACTTAGCTGGTGTTCATTTTTACGGAAACATAATCTCGACGCCTTTGAATGCAGTACCGTTTTTGCGAGCAATGGTAGGGCATCTTCTCGCAGCAACATCAGTAGAAGTATGCAAAAAAGGTCTTGTTGATAGTGAATTCTACACGCCATTAAGAAAATTTGTTTTAGGAGAAAATAATAAAGTAGAAGATACTCATGATTTCTATTATTGGTTTTATCCTAATAGGACACAGATAACGGCTCAGCTAACTTCATTTTTTAACGATGGCCATTTATGTCATTGTAGTTGCATGCACTTCTTTCCTATGGCTTTTTTAATTACATTTAAAGATGAAGGGACATATCCAGCACATGCATCAAAGTTAAATTTTGACGACAAAAAGTTATATTTTAATATGACGCAAGGAAATTTGGACTATGTCGCATTTCCATTTACACCGCTGAAAGGAAATCAAATGATGCTGATGACTGATACTTTTACCTCAGCAAGTTATCCTCAGAAATAATGTTCCTTTCTATGTAATTTATACTATAACTACCTGATGGATTTAAAAATAATAAAGCACAAGGGAAATGCTTGTGCTTTATATAAAATTTAAGATTAAATTTCAGGCAAGATTTTTTTTATTTCTAATTCAGCAGAATAGTACCATCCACCACTTTCATATGCCTTAGCTGATGATACTGTATTTTTTAATTTATTCAGAGCATTTTGCTTCCACTGAGGGGACCAGTAGGAACAATGGAGCTGCTCAACAGCGTAATAAAAATAGTCTTTGATGTTATAACAAAATATAAAATTCATACTTACAATTTTTTGCTCAAGATCATATGACTCAAAAACATAATCTGCGTTTGCGTTCCAGTACTTTAGTATTCTTATTAATGGTTTAATCAAAGAATAATTATTTCTATTTTTATCTGTTAGCTTACTATTGAAATCATTAGGGTCAGTACTTATCCATGTTTCAAAATTATTTGCTGGTGCTGGAATTTGATATCCGTAAAAGACATTATATACAGCTGGAACCAATTCAAATGTAATATGACTGAGATTCAGCCTTATAGTTGGATGGCTTTGTTTTCGTTCTGAAGAAGAATAATAACGTTCAACAAAACACTTCAACCGATTTAGATAAGTTTGAGGTTGATGTCCTGTATTATTAAACACAACCATATAATCTACATCAGATTTAGGATCATATCTTCTTGGCAGCATTGTATATCGGGTGTTAGAACCGAATGTGAAATGATTTGTCACTTCGAAGCCATTGAAATAATATCCAAGTCTATTTTTAAGTGTATTGATAGATGTTGTGATAGTACTATCTTTCAAAATAGCATTCTTCGCTACAGAATCTAAATATGACTGAACGCTCATTCCTTTTCCTTGTCGATAGAATATTGAGTAAAACCATCATTGACATCAGACTGTGTTTTTTCATAAGCCCATCTTGGTATAGTCGGCGAACTTATGTTTAGCTGATTTCTGCGATCAGAAAAAACCTTTATTTTGTTTTTTAGTTCTTTATCTGGAGAATTAATTTCAATTAATTCAATCTCTCGAAAAAGACGTACGTCATTTTTAAGATTATTATACTCACCAGCCGCGGACTTATGATGCCCTGCTCGTTTGCTTGGATTTAAAGCGGTATTTATAGCAGTTAAACATGTAAGTAAAAATGATATTACTATTGTAATGGTAGTCATATCCTTCAGAGCACTCAAACCTGCTATAGCAGACAAAATAGCTATAGGTATCCCAATGAATAAATTGCATTTTTCCCAAGGGGATGAAGCATTATAATGAGATTTAGAAGAATAAAGAGCATCTTCCTCAATGCGTAAGCATTCTTCTTTTATTTTTTCAATAAGTTCATTACTCATATCATACCTATGTATAGATTTTCTCAGAAGAAGCGACATCTCCTATAAGATGTCGCTACACCGTAGCTACCAGCGAAGTTCTGATGTCCTCCACTAACAACGTGGTGCTGCACATAACCCGACTCCTTGTATAGTTACAGAGGGTGCGATCCTCTATGGCTACACAGTCTTTACCCGCTTCCCACGTGCTGAGCTATACCATATATCTGGAATACACCATTGCAGGTTTGTTTGGGCATCATGCCATATCGCCATTCAGGACAATATTTCGTTCTTCGATAATCGTCGAAGAAGCGGAAATCTCCTCCCTGCCGCCTGTGGTCTTGCTTCCAAACCTTATCGGTGCTCTGGTCATAATCTCTCATGAATCATATTGATATCAAGCGTATAATATCTAAAAAGTGATTTAGCTTAAATCAATTTGGATGCAGAACCTACAAACCTTACAAGCGAACGCATTCCGGGCAACAAGCAAATAAAAAAGGCCGCTTTCGCGACCTTGTGACAGTAAAAACACTCATTAGGAACGATCAAGTACCATGTATGCTGGCTGGCACATGCTGCCCCGTTCCTGTAGCCAGTAGTAATCAAGATCGGCGACCCTGTCATTCAACCCCGAATCCACACGGTTGATCTGTAACCGTAGCCCTACAGTATCCTTGTACGATAAACCAGATTTAACATTGTATTTGTACTTAACACCGTTTTCCTGTTCAAACTGTTTAAGGAAAGGCGTCATTTGTTTCTGAATTTCTTTCAAACAAATAACCTCATTATCAATAGCAAAGGGGGGTTCTGTTTTTCCATCAGGTACAGCAGCCTGTAAATGAAAGGAAGTACTCAACAATAACAGCATTGCAACAGAAGTCTTTTTCACTTTAATTCCTTATTAAAGAACAGTACATTATATTTCAATGAGCTTAATAACAAGATTTTATATTTCCTTCGGGTTTTCTCATGCATTTAATACCTTCAGGAATATAATCAGTTACGGGAGCAGGTCTGGCATCAGGTCTTGAAAGACGATTGGGTATAGAAGACAACAGACGGAAAACACACTCATTAAATGATTTTTGATATTTATTTTTTTCATAAAAGTACTGCATGGTGATTTTATCTCTTTCGTATTGCAATTCTTTGCCAAGCTGAATCCTATCCATATCAACTACATTTCTCATAGCATTAAATCTTTCGTTCAATAAATTAAATTGAGATTTATTCCATTCATTTAAAGGAAATAAAGAATTGTTAAGCTTTTGCCTACAATTAGATTGCTCAATAGCTGACATGTATTCTTTCATACTAACGCCAATATCTAAGTATGTGCGTTGTCCTACAGTTCTATCAACTGAGTTATTGGGGTAGGATTTAATTTCAGTAAGTATTGACTCTGTTAATACTGAATTTTCTTCTAAATCTCTGCTAATCGTTTTTTTAGCTTGTTCTCTTTTATCCTCATCAAATATTGAAATGTATTTCTTTACTATATCCTGATTAGCTTTCTCGGCTGCTACTAACGCATCTTGAACCTTCTTTTCCGCCGCTTTAACTCGTTGTTCTTCTACAAATTTCGCGTAGTCATCAGTATTTGTAATGTGATTTTCACGAGCGATAGAAAACTCTTTACTATCTTTAAAACCAAGTTTCTGTGCTCTGGCTCCATCGCTTGAAGATCGGGCAGAACTTGCCACGAATGCAAGCACAATGATCACTACAGGAACCGTATAATTATTAACGAGTTTATAGGGTAAGTACTTCGCTTTAAGCGTACCAGAACCCAAAACAGCCCAGCCTATCGCGGCAGTACTTGCCAGTAGCTGACACACTCCAGCGACCATAAGCATTATCACTGACCAAAAGCCATTACCGACTGCGAAAAGATCACCAAATTTCTCCATTGACGCAAGGAATAAAAACACTCCCCAAATGCCATAAATTCCTATTTTTAAATATTTACTCACCGCAATTATCCTTTAATAATTTTCCAAATCGATGGTTCGTTCTATTTGTATTATCGACAATAATTCGTTTGCCTTTAGGTAGATCCCTTAAAAAGGAATCCCCCCAAAATTTATAGATTAGCAGTTGTACCACCCTCACCGTTTTGTCACTCCCATTATCTTCTCTCAGGCCAAAAGTACGGACTTAAAGCCGTCCGTGTTCAGGTGATCAAGAGTAGCACGCACATCAACAAATGATCGATTACACCGATCGATTATTGAGTTATTGATCGTTGTAATCTATCAATTACTATTAATTCAATACAAATCAATAGGTAAAATCGATCAAGCGGATTCGCCATCCATGAAAGGGGTTATGTATCTGATTTCAATACAGGGAGTACTGGCGATTCCATCTCGCAAACACTCTTACAGCGTCGCTACGGCGTTTAATGGGGTTTTGTACATTCAGGCATGTCAGTAATGAACATCGCGTTCAGGGGCTTCCTGTGAGTTTTGTCCGAAACACCATCATGAAGGGGGATAGATCTGATCGGGGTCGCTTCGCTCTGGTCAGTACTGATAGTGTCTTTGCAGTAACTGAAACAGCAGATACCTCACTAAGTACACAAAGGAATTGATAATACATTAAGTACTGAAATATTAATGAGTTATGTACTTATAAAAAGAGCAAAAAAACGCGATTGGTTCGCTCTGCCAGTGACTGAAAGGAACGCAGCAGTAGAACCGAATCCAGCGAACAGTACTCGCTTGCGGGTACTGTTTAATCGTTTTGTATATGTATAACAATGAGATGAGCTATCAAGTACTCACTGCGTGAGCACTCTCACTAACTGCCCGAATCAGTTCGCTTGCTCTCGCCGCTCCTGATTTCAGGCAGTTAACTCGCTTTCTCTCTTGATTGATGTCCTTTTTTTCTCTTAACTATATATTAATAGGGGTTATTTTTGGACATCCCATTGTTTTTCATGTCGGTGTTTCGGACTGCATCTGCGGCTTTTTTTTGTACTGCTTTGTCATATCGGCTCCATATAGCGGCTTTATCTTCAGTACTGAGATCGCGGTTAGTATCACTGTTTAGAAACTCACGGAACGAATCCATTTCAAGCCCCGGATTATCATTTTTCCAGCGATTGAAACGCTGTCTTTTTTTATCATGCAATTCAGGGAGTTTATTGACATTTTTAGCTCCTGTTGGCCTTCCAGGTACGCCCTGTGTCACATTCTCCAGTACTCCAGGAATGTGTTCAATATTTGTACTCAATGACTCCGCCTGCCATTTATCGAACACGTAAACGATCTGTGTCTCGGGACTGTCGAATTGACGTGATATTCCTCTCAAAGCGAACTGGTGAAGACTCTCGTATTCTCTCGCCTGATGGATATCTTCACCTGTAATCTTTAATAGCAATTCGCACAATTTCGCTTCTGTATCGTCAGGACGCATACAGGCAAGCCAGACGCATGTACCTCGTTCGCTGTAGTCATTATGTCCCCTCGCATCAGGGCTTATTCTGTAATCCTTGTGCAGCTTCTGCTTGTCGGTATTATTATTCGTCCAATAATATACCTTATTTTCGAGAGCCTCGGAGAGGTAATCATACACACGCTGGAGTTGGCTGGGGTTCCTTTCCTTCCACGTCTTTGATAATTTAATGTTTTCAGAGAAATAGTATACTTTCAGACGTTCGGATAAGAGGGTTTTTCGTTGTTGGAGATCATTCAGAATGATTTGTTCAAATATTTCTGGTCTTGCTTTATAAATTAATGAGTTCTCGAAATTTGCTCCCATGAAAGTTACTGGCAATCCAATATACTTACGAAGATCTTTCCATCCAAGGATACTTAACTGAGATTTCTCCGGGTCATTGAAATAATCATTATTCATAATAAAGATATCATTTTCATTGATAACCGAAAGTTCCTGTGCGATTTTGTTTATTAAGTTCCCTTTAACTGTTTTCTTTTTGGCTGTTAAGTATTGTCCCTTTTCCTCATCGACAATCTCATGTTCCTGTATTAGATCATGATAGATAATGTCTTTGATTCTCTGATTATCATCATTAATATTTTTGAATGAATGAAAATTAGTCACATCATCAAGCCAAATCTGCCAGCCTTCTAACATTTCTACTGGTATTTTAAAAAATGTTTTATCACTAATGATAAGAACTCGCTCAACTGGTGCTTTGAGGAAATCCAGAACTGTATTAATGACATTTTTACCCTTGGGCATTAAATCACTAATCAGTAATTTGCAGGGGTTAATTTTTTGGGATGTATCTGTAGCGAGTTTCTGTGTATTTTGTACAATAATAAATTTTTCAGTACTGCCTTTAGTGTTAAGTACATTATTAATCATATTACATAATGTAGTGGTTTTACCTGAACCACACTCAGCAGATACGTACTTAAACTTGTTATAAATAGGTGTAGGATTAATCATTTGTACACGCTCCATATTGATTAATTTAGAAAGGTCAGCCATTCCAGTGTCTGGCCTTTCGTTGTTTTAGTTATTAGTATTTAGGTGTTGTCTAAATCTCACTCATTGCTTTTGGTAATGAATTTTATATGAGTGAAATTATTCACAAGAAATTCTTTAGCTTTATATGACTCGTCATCCGATACATAATCAACAAAATTCATCATATGTGCATAATCTTCCATCGTTGTTTTTGATACTGTGAATTCGCATGATAAATTATCATACTCCATGACGAAAGAATTACATATGTATACCTTATTTCCTTCATTGTACTCTATAGAAAAGTCAACAACCATATCTGAATTTGTATTATCTATCACTAATACATGCTTGGCATTAATATTGCGGTACTTTATTTCAATCAAAATAAAATCACTGATACGCTTATATTTTATAGTATCAGAAATGGATGCAATGCCCTTTTTAATAACACTACGCTCAACAACATTACTAATATTCTTTATTCTATCAAGATCAATATTAAAATCAGGAACAAAATCATCCACCACATGAGATTCTATCAATTTATTTAACTCATCTATGCGATCCATTACCTTTTCATACGCTTCCAATGTTTCTGGTCTAACCCTTTTATTCTCTGCTTTACGAAGGTTAATCATTGACTGAAACTGTAAAGAGTCTGAAATACATCCCTCCAATTCTGCTTTATATAACTCAACTGTATTATCAATAGGTTTATTCAGTAAACTATTAATATCTAAACTCTTCAAATGGAGTAATACCGCCTGTTCAATAATTTCATATCGGAGATCACCTTGTGTACAAGATTTCAATTCGTACTTATTCCGACACCGTAAAAACGTTTTATACGGAATATATTTCACCGTACCATTTACAACTTTCCTCCGAGTGTTTTGAACTACAGAAGTATCACCGCCACATACACCACATTTAATTACTCCACTGAACAGGTTTCGTAAAATAGAAGTATCACCATATGTAATACGAGTACGCCCCCTGATTTTCTCAGCTATATTTGTTAGCATATTATTAGCCAAATAAAACTTTTCTACCTCTACAGCAACAGGATAGAAATCAGGGATAACTTCTATAATCTCTCTCTTCACACCTTTGATCTGCTTACCGTAACGAGTGTGCTTACCTATTAATCGTTCATCACGGATTAACTTTGCAACGTAGGAACCTCTCCAACTTGTTGAGCCGTACATCCATCCTTTGTTATTCAGTTCCTTGGCTATGTATCCTGTGCTCTGCCCTGCAATATAACTATCAAATGAAAAGTTGATAATTTTCTGCATATCAGGATTTATTGAATATCTGCCATCTTTATTAAACAACCATCGAGGCATCTGTCCAGTGAGTACTGTTTTGTTTTGTATTGATTTGAGTAACCTCTGCTGATAACCATCTTTAGCCCTACTGGATTTGATTTCAGATTCATTATTAGCACGCATCAAGTAAATAGTACTCATTATCGCACCAACAGGATCGTCACTCTTGAGTACCTGCCTTTCCGCTACGCTGTGGATCTGAATACCTGCACCGATGAGTGTCGATATTAGTTTCGTACCTATCCACGGATTCTGACGCGATAAGCGGTCAATGCTAAAGCAAACTAACGCACTTCCTGAAGGAACCTTTCCCGTTTCAACGTCCGAAAGGAATACCCCAAGTTGCCCTTCACTCAATTGTTGCCCTGAAAACGCGGACAATCCAGCGTCACTAATCATGACCGTCCGATCAGTGTCGAACAGATCACTACGTTCGTTTATATAGTTACGTACAGCATCATCCTGTGCTTCAAGCCCGCCACCAGACCTTACCTGTTCCAGACTTGAGACACGCAGATAGCCGTATGGTATGATTTTTTTCATTAGAGAGGCCGCTTAACCGTAGTGTAGTTAACACCACGATAGCACACGTTATGCTTTACACTAAGGGCCACTATTTCTTCCATATTCATATGAACATCCTCGGAAAATGAACGATATCGCGCATAACCTGGCACATGTCCGGGACAAAATCTCAGCCGCCGCGACGCGTTGCGGGCGGTCTTCAGAAGAAGTTACGTTGCTTGCAGTCAGTAAAACCAAACCTGCGAGCGCCATCGAAGAAGCCATTACCGCAGGACAGCGCGCCTTTGGCGAAAACTATGTCCAGGAAGGGGTGGATAAAATCCGCTACTTTCAGGAAAAAGGCGTCAACGATCTGCAGTGGCACTTTATCGGCCCGCTACAGTCCAACAAAAGTCGTCTGGTCGCTGAACATTTTGACTGGTGCCATACGATTGATCGTCTGCGCATCGCTGCCCGTCTGAGCGAACAGCGCCCGGCAGACCTGCCGCCGCTGAATGTGCTGATCCAGATTAATATCAGCGATGAGAACAGTAAGTCAGGGATTCCGCTGGCAGAGCTTGATGCCCTGGCCGCTGAAGTCGCTGCGCTGCCGCGCATTACCCTGCGTGGTTTGATGGCGATTCCCGCGCCTGAGTCAGATTATGTAAGGCAGTTTGAAGTTGCCCAGCAAATGGCGGTAGCATTTGCCGGGTTGAAAACACGCAACCCAAATATCGATACGCTCTCACTGGGGATGTCTGATGATATGGATGCCGCTATCGCGGCGGGTAGCACGATGGTGCGCATCGGCACTGCCATTTTTGGTGCTCGTGATTACACTAAAAAATAAGGAAAATTAAGGAACACCATGAATACGTTGACCTTCCTGCTCTCAACGGTAATTGAGCTGTATACCATGGCGCTGCTGCTACGCGTGTGGATGCAGTGGTCTCGCTGCGATTTCTACAACCCGTTCTCGCAGTTTATTGTGAAAATCACTCAGCCCATTATTGGGCCGTTACGCCGTATTATTCCTCCGATGGGGCCCATTGACAGCGCATCAGCATTAGTCGCGCTCGTTCTCAGCTTTATCAAAGCCATCGTGCTGTTTAAGGTGGTCACGTTCCAGCCGATCATCTGGATCGCCGCCGTGCTGATTGTCCTGAAGACCATTGGACTGCTGATTTTCTGGGTGCTGCTGGTGATGGCGATTATGAGCTGGGTCAGCCAGGGTCGCAGCCCGGTGGAGTACGTGCTGATTCAACTGGCGGATCCGCTGCTGCGCCCTATCCGTCGTATTCTTCCGGGAATGGGTGGGATCGATTTCTCTCCAATGATCCTGGTTCTGCTGCTCTATGTCATTAACATGGGGATCGCGGAAGTGTTACAGGCGACAGGCAACATGCTGCTGCCGGGGCTGTGGATGGCACTATGAGTGCCGTAACCCCCTGCGATGACGGTCTGGTTTTACGGCTCTACATTCAGCCGAAAGCCAGCCGTGACAGTATTGTGGGTTTACATGGCGACGAGCTAAAAGTCGCCATTACCGCCCCGCCGGTTGATGGACAAGCCAACAGCCATCTGGTGAAGTTTCTCGGCAAACAGTTCCGCGTAGCGAAAAGCCAGGTCGTTATTGAGAAGGGCGAGCTTGGCCGCCATAAACAGGTTAAAATTATTCATCCGCAACAGATCCCGCCCGAAATTGCGGCACTAACTGATTAGGTATCCCATGCAAAAAGTTGTCCTCGCGACCGGCAATGCCGGTAAAGTGCGTGAACTCGCCTCTCTTCTGAGTGATTTCGGTCTTGATGTTGTTGCCCAAACGGATCTGGGTGTTGATTCCGCAGAAGAGACCGGACTGACGTTTATTGAGAACGCCATTCTGAAGGCGCGTCATGCCGCGCAAATTACAGGTTTGCCAGCCATTGCTGATGACTCTGGTCTGGCGGTTAACGCCCTTGGCGGCGCGCCGGGAATTTATTCAGCCCGCTATTCCGGCGAAGACGCGACTGACAAACAGAACCTGGAAAAACTGCTGCACACCCTGCGGGATGTCCCGGATGACCAGCGTCAGGCGCAATTCCACTGCGTGCTGGTGTATATGCGCCATGCAGACGATCCCACGCCTTTAGTGTGCCACGGAAGCTGGCCGGGCGTGATTACCCGTGAACCGGTCGGAAACGGTGGTTTTGGTTACGACCCCATCTTTTTTGTGCCGTCGGAAGGGAAAACCGCTGCTGAGCTGACCCGTGAAGAAAAAAGTGCGATTTCTCACCGCGGACAGGCGCTGAAGCTGCTGCTGGATGCCCTGCGTAATGGTTAAGCTTCCACCGCTAAGTCTGTATATTCACATCCCGTGGTGCGTGCAGAAATGCCCCTACTGTGACTTCAACTCGCATGCGCTAAAAGGCGAAGTCCCACATGACGACTACGTGCAACATCTGCTGAGCGATCTGGATACCGAGGTAGCCCACGCTCAGGGACGTGAAATAAAGACGATCTTTATTGGTGGCGGTACGCCGAGCCTGCTTTCTGGCCCGGCAATGCAAACGTTGCTCGACGGCGTGCGCGCACGGCTGAATCTGGCGGCAGATGCAGAAATCACCATGGAAGCGAACCCCGGAACTGTTGAAGCCGATCGCTTTGTCGATTATCAACGCGCCGGGGTCAACCGGCTCTCGATTGGCGTACAGAGCTTTAGCTCCGCCAAGCTCGAACGTCTGGGACGTATCCACGGGCCGGAAGAAGCTAAACGAGCGGCAAACCTGGCGAGCGGTCTGGGGCTACGCAGCTTTAACCTCGACCTGATGCATGGTTTACCGGATCAGACGCTGGAAGAAGCTTTGGGCGACTTACAGCAGGCCATCGCACTCAACCCGCCGCATCTTTCCTGGTATCAACTGACTATTGAACCCAACACGCTGTTCGGATCCCGACCGCCGGTATTACCGGACGATGACGCGCTGTGGGATATTTTTGAGCAAGGCCATCAGTTGCTGACCGCCGCCGGGTATCAGCAGTACGAAACTTCGGCCTACGCCAGGCCGGGCTTTCAGTGTCAGCACAACCTGAACTACTGGCGCTTTGGTGACTATCTTGGCATTGGTTGCGGCGCGCACGGCAAAGTCACCTTCCCGGACGGGCGCATTCTGCGCACCACCAAAACGCGGCATCCGCGCGGATACATGCAGGGGCGTTATCTCGAAAGCCAGCGTGATGTCGCCGAAGCCGATAAGCCGTTCGAGTTCTTCATGAACCGTTTCCGTTTACTGGAAGCCGCGCCTCGCGCGGAGTTCACGCAATATACCGGGCTTAGCGAAGACGTTATTCGTCAACAGATCGATGAAGCTATCGCCCAGGGCTACCTGAGTGAATGTGATGAATACTGGCAGATTACCCAACACGGTAAGCTGTTTTTGAATTCCCTGCTGGAGCTGTTTCTGGCGGAGTGATACGGCAATGATCCAGGCCTTATCCGGCAATTGCCGGATGGCACTGCGCTTATCAGGCCTACAGGGTTAGGTCGATAAGCGCAGCCACCTTCAGCCATTAATACTGATTAAACATTTCCTGGATCTGTTTAGGATCTTTGGTCTGCGTCAGCGCCAGCTGCAGCAGCACGCGGGCTTTTTGCGGGTTCAGCGAGCCAGAAGCCACAAAGCCGTATTTTGCATCATCAACTTCTGCATCCTGCGTGGTGGCACCCGTTGGTACACGAGATGAACGCACCACTACGGTACCTTTATGCGCGGCAGTTGCCAGCGTATCGAAAATGGTTTTATACAGGTTGCCGTTACCTACACCCGCACTGACGATCCCGGCGTAACCCGCGTCCACCAATGCTTTGGCTGGCAGATCGGAGGCGTTAGCGTAGTTGTAAACAATCCCAACTTTTGGCAGCTCGGTCAGCTTAGAAACATCGAACGGAGTAGACGTGGTGTGCTTACGCGCAGGCGTACGCTGGTAGTCGATTTTACCGTTATGAATGTAACCCAACGGGCCGTAGTTAACGGATTTGAAGGTCGCAACGTCAGTAGTATTGGTTTTGGTCACGTCGCGACCATCCATAACGGTGTCGTTCATCACCACCAGCACACCGCGGTTGGCAGAGGCTTTATCTGCGGCGGTTACCACTGCGTTATACAGGTTGAATGGGCCATCAGCGCTCATCCCCGTAGACGGACGCATTGCGCCAACCAGCACCACCGGCTTGTTGCACTTGACGGTGAGATCGAGGAAATAAGCGGTTTCTTCCATGGTATCCGTACCATGTGTTACCACGAAGCCGTCGGTTTTATCACACTCGGTATTAATCTTTTTCGCCAGCGCTAACCAGACGTCGTCATTCATATCCTGGGAGCCGATGTTCACCACCTGCTCACCTTTCACGACAGCGATATCTTTCAACTGAGGTACGGCTTCAACCAGATTTTCTACGCCGACCTTACCTGCCGTATAGTTAGATTTTGTCGCGGAATCACCACCGCCGGCAATCGTCCCGCCGGTCGCTAAAATAGTGATGTTTGGCAGTGCAAGCGCCGCGCCGCTGAAACCCATAACCAGTGCGGCAAGTGCCGTTCTCTTGAAAAACTCCATTTTATTTCTCCAGTTACTTGAATTTGCTGCATTATGTCCATCCCACAGATGAATAATGTGATGCAATCCAATTAACCAGATTTATATCTCCATCAAATTGTCATTCTTAGAGATGGATATCAAAAAAGAAGATAAACACAAAATAAAACGGCACAGAAATGTTTCTGTGCCGTTAAAAAGAGGTGAAGATTATTTCAGACTACTAACCAGCGTTTTACGATCGTTTTCCAGCGTCACCACGCGGGCGCAAACATCTTTGCCAAACTGCTGGAAGTCTTGTTCCTGATTCTTCCATTCGTTTTGAATTGAAGTCTGCAAACCACCCAGACTACCGAGCACACCCTGCAGCGGATTACCGCCACCTTTCAACACGGCTTTGGCGCCCATTTCGTTGATACTGTCCTGCAAAATACCGCCCATCGCCTGATTCACCAGCTGCTGTCCGTCCGCGCGAACCTGATCAATCGCCTTATAATGGAAGGTCAGGCCGTCAGTACGATGCTCAATGATGCGGTTCATCTGCGCTTTCAATTGCGCATCAAGCTTGGTTAAACGCCCGCGCATGTTGCTGCTTTCACCGACTTCTTTGGCAATGATTTTATCCAACGCCATGCGACCTTTCTCAACGCGCTCTCTGGCACCGTCGTCAATCCACGGCAGGCTGCTACGCAATGCCGCCTGATAATCTTTGGCCTGCTCACGCTGTGCAGCATTCAGGGTGTACTGTTTGCCGTTGAAGGTGACGTTGCCAGCCGGCGTGATAACCAGATCGCCGTTTTCGCCTTTCACCTGCACCGTTTGCGGGCTCAAAATCACATCGTCACGTGGGGTGACGCTGCACTGATAATCTGCATGTGCGGCCATCGCCGTGAACGTGAGGACTGCCGCCAGCAGCGTTTTGCGCATCATATCTATCCCTCAATACAAATCGGGCCGGCATTTGCCGACCCTGTGCTACTTAGTCCCACCAAACATCGAAAAGTTCGCTGGTGCGCACTTCTTCGAGTTTGTGCTCTTCCAGCCACTTACGCACGATTGCCTGATGTTCTTCGGTACATTTGCCGATTTCCTGCAGACAGATCAGACCTTCCCAGGCCAGATAGCCGCTGCCGTCAAAAGCCAGCTTGTTCGGTTCGATAACTTCATTGATAAAGTCATCAACGATTTGATCGACCTGCTCTCCAGATGTACCTTCCGGGAAACGCCATGCAACCGAAAATCCTACTTCCTGGAATTCTTCGATGTGCATCTTTTTACGCAGACGACGGCTACGGTTCTTTGCCATTATTTCACCCTCTCGAACATTAAGTCCCATACGCCGTGGCCAAGACGATGACCACGTTGTTCAAATTTGGTTACCGGGCGCGATTGTGGGCGCGGTACATAATCGTTACTCTCTGACTGGTTTTTATACCCGTCAATGGAGGACATCACTTCCAGCATATGTTCCGCATACGCTTCCCAGTCGGTTGCCATGTGGAACACGCCGCCCAGCTTCAGCTTACTTAAGATATGCTCAGCAAACGGTACCTGAACGATACGGCGTTTATTATGACGTGCTTTATGCCACGGGTCAGGGAAAAACAGCTGAACCATAGATAAAGAATTGTCAGGAATCATTTTATGCAGGACTTCAACGGCATCATGGCACATGACGCGCAGGTTCTCGACACCCTCTTCATGGGCTGAAGCCAGACACGCACCAACGCCCGGCGAGTGAACCTCAATGCCGAGGAAATTCTGTTCCGGACGCGCTTTCGCCATTGCGACCAGCGACGCACCCATACCAAAACCGATTTCCAGCGTGACTGGCGCATCACGGCCAAACAGTTCTGCGAAATTTACAGGCTCTTCGCTGAACTCAACGCCCATCACCGGCCAGTAGTTTTCCAGCGCGTGTTCCTGCCCTTTCGTCAGTCGCCCCTGGCGACGAACAAAACTACGAATCCGGCGCAGAGGGCGGCCGTTTTCATCAAATTCCGGTGAAATGACGTCGTTCTTCATAAAAGTTTAGTCTGCTGTGTTTGAGTTCTGAAAACGGGCATTATCCAAAGTTAGTTGCCGGATGCAAGTAAAGGAAGAAAGTGAGCAGCGGAAAGTTCCGGTTTACACCCCGTTGCCGCTGTGCTGCAATCTTGCCCCCGGCAATAATGAAACGGTAATCATGCAAGCGTCTCAATTCTCGGCTCAGGTTTTGAGCTGGTACGACAAATACGGGCGGAAAACGCTGCCCTGGCAAATTGATAAGACGCCTTACAAAGTATGGCTCTCTGAGGTAATGCTGCAACAAACTCAGGTTGCGACCGTTATCCCTTATTTTGAGCGCTTTATGGCGCGCTTCCCAACGGTAAGCGATTTAGCTCATGCGCCGCTGGATGAAGTTCTGCATTTATGGACAGGGCTGGGCTATTACGCCCGGGCGCGTAATCTGCATAAAGCCGCACAGCAGGTTGTGACGCTGCATGGCGGCACATTCCCACAAACCTTTGATGAGGTGGCTGCTCTGCCAGGCGTAGGACGTTCAACCGCAGGCGCGATCCTTTCTCTTTCTCTGGGTCAGCATTTTCCGATTCTCGACGGTAACGTCAAACGCGTGCTGGCTCGCTGTTATGCTGTAAGCGGCTGGCCGGGTAAAAAAGAGGTCGAAAAGAAGCTGTGGGAGTTGAGCGAGCAGGTTACACCTGCCCATGGCGTTGAGCGGTTTAATCAGGCGATGATGGATTTAGGCGCCATGGTCTGTACGCGCTCAAAACCTAAATGTTCGCTGTGTCCGTTAGATAATGGCTGTGTGGCCAGCGCCAATGCAAGCTGGGCGCTGTACCCGGGTAAAAAACCCAAGCAAACGCTGCCGGAACGGACGGGCTATTTTTTACTGATGCAGCATAATGACGAAGTATTGCTCGCACAGCGACCGCCCAGCGGCTTATGGGGTGGTTTATACTGTTTTCCGCAGTTTGACGATGAAAACGGACTGCGCAACTGGCTGGCGCAACGACAAATTAACGCAGATAATCTGACCCAACTTAATGCGTTTCGCCATACCTTTAGCCATTTCCACTTAGACATTGTGCCTATGTGGCTTCCAGTGTCTTCATTCGGCTCATGCATGGATGAAGGCAACGCGCTCTGGTATAACTTAGCGCAACCGCCGTCGGTCGGACTGGCGGCTCCCGTGGAGCGTTTGTTACAGCAATTACGTGCCGGTACACACGTTTAACGTACCGGTCGAAAGAGAGGATTTTATATGAGCAGAACGATTTTTTGCACTTTCCTGCAACGCGAAGCAGAAGGCCAGGACTTCCAGCTGTACCCGGGCGAGCTGGGGAAACGCATCTACAACGAGATTTCTAAAGAAGCATGGGCGCAATGGCAGCATAAGCAAACCATGCTGATTAACGAGAAGAAGCTCAATATGATGAACGTTGAGCATCGTAAGTTACTGGAACAGGAGATGATTAACTTCCTGTTTGAAGGCAAAGATGTGCATATTGAAGGCTATACACCAGAGTCTTAAGAACCGTTGCCGGATGGCGCTGCGCTTATCCGGCCTACGATTTGATCTGGTCCTTGCAAATAACAAACACAACACGCACTCCCGGAATGATGAAAAAATTTCTCGCGCTTGCCGTTATTGCGCCGTTGCTCATCTCCTGTTCCAGTTCGACCAAAAAAGGCGATTCCTATAACGAAGCCTGGGTCAAGGATACCAACGGTTTTGATATTCTGATGGGGCAATTTGCCCATAACATTGAGAATCTGTGGGGGTTTAAGGAAGTGCTGATTGCGGGTCCGAAGGACTACGTAAAGTATACCGATCAGTATCAAACCCGCAGCCATATCAACTTTGATGACGGTACAATCACCGTCGAGACCATTGCCGGGACAGATCCCGCCGGGCACCTGCGTCGGGCGATTATCAAGACATTGCTGATGGGTGATGATCCGGGTTCTATCGACCTCTATTCCGATGTCGACGACATTAAGATTTCCAAAGAGCCGTTCCTGTACGGGCAGGTGGTCGATAATACTGGCCAGCCAATTCGTTGGGAGGGACGCGCCACCAATTTCGCTGACTATCTGCTGAAAACACGCCTGAAAAGCCGCAGCAACGGTATTCGCATCATCTATAGCGTGACCATCAACCTGGTACCGAACCACCTTGATAAGCGCGCGCATAAATACGTCGGCATGGTGCGTCAGGCTTCGCGTAAGTATGGCGTCGATGAGTCGCTGATTCTGGCCATCATGCAAACCGAATCCTCATTTAACCCGTATGCGGTCAGCCATGCCGATGCGCTGGGGTTGATGCAGGTGGTGCAACACAGCGCCGGGAAAGATGTGTTTCGTTCGCAGGGGCGCTCCGGCACGCCGAGCCGTAGCTTCCTGTTTGACCCGGCCAGCAACATTGATACCGGTACCGCTTATCTGGCAATGCTTAACAACGTCTATCTGGGCGGTATTGATAATCCAACCTCCCGTCGCTATGCGGTCATCACGGCATATAACGGCGGTGCGGGCAGCGTGCTGCGCGTTTTCTCGAACGATAAAATTCAGGCCGCGAATATTATCAACAGCATGACCCCGGGGGACGTTTATCAAACGCTGACTACCCGACATCCGTCTGCTGAATCACGCCGATACCTTTACAAGGTCAATTCCGCGCAAAAATCATATCGACGCCGCTAATATATCCCTCTTCTGTCCCGGTAAACGGGGCCCGGAAGAGGGCAAAGTGTTAACCCCGTCACTATTTTGCTTTGCAATTAGAAATTGTTTGCAAATATTTGTCACAGGTAACAAAAAAAGAGTGTCCCTCGTTGATAGAATCACATCATCAAGCCCCGGCAAATGTGCCTTTTAAAACATTCATCCGCATTACGGTGTGAGGAAATTAACATGAATCTTAAGCTGCAGCTGAAAGTGCTCTCGTTTCTGCAGTTCTGCTTATGGGGTAGTTGGCTCACTACCCTCGGCTCCTATATGTTTGTCACCCTAAAATTCGATGGTGCATCCATTGGCGCAGTGTATAGCTCGCTGGGGATCGCCGCCGTGTTTATGCCTACGCTGTTAGGGATTGTGGCCGACAAATGGATCAGTGCGAAATGGGTGTACGCCATTTGTCACCTGGTCGGCGCAGCAACACTGTTCGCCGCAGCCGAAGTCACCACCCCAGGCGCCATGTTCTTTGTGATCTTGCTTAACTCTTTGGCCTATATGCCAACGCTCGGGTTAATCAACACCATCTCTTACTATCGCCTGCAGTCAGCCGGGATGGATATTGTCACCGACTTCCCGCCAATCCGTATCTGGGGCACCATCGGCTTTATCATGGCGATGTGGGGCGTGAGCTTCTCCGGCTTCGAGCTGAGCCATATGCAGCTGTATATCGGTGCAACGCTGTCCGTTGTTTTGGCACTGTTCACGCTGACGCTGCCGCATATTCCGGTGGCTAACCAGCAGAAAAACCAGAGCTGGACATCCATGCTCGGTCTGGACGCCTTCGCGCTGTTTAAAAACAAGCGCATGGCGATTTTCTTTATCTTCTCAATGATGCTGGGCGCTGAGCTGCAGATTACCAATATGTTCGGTAATACCTTCCTGCACAGCTTCGATAACAACCCGCTGTTCTCCGGTAGCTTCATCGTTGAACACGCCTCGGTGATGATGTCGATCTCGCAGATTTCCGAGACGCTGTTTATCCTGACCATCCCGTTCTTCTTGAGCCGTTACGGTATTAAGAATGTGATGCTTATCAGTATTGTGGCGTGGATGTTGCGCTTCGGCCTGTTTGCCTACGGCGATCCAACGCCGTTCGGTACCGTGCTGCTGGTTCTGTCGATGATTGTTTACGGCTGCGCCTTCGACTTCTTCAACATCTCGGGCTCGGTGTTCGTGGAGAAAGAAGTTCGCCCTGAAATCCGCGCCAGCGCACAGGGTATGTTCCTGATGATGACCAACGGCTTCGGTTGTATTCTGGGTGGTCTGGTGAGCGGTAAAGTGGTTGAGTACTACACGCTGAACGGTATTACCGACTGGCAGACCGTGTGGCTGATCTTCGCTGGCTACTCGCTGGTACTGGCTTTTGCCTTCGTGGCGCTGTTTAAATACAAACACGTACGCGTTCCGACAGGCACGCACACTATCGCACACTAACGTTTACACAGAGAAAAGCGGGTTGCCAAAAGGTAACCCGCTTTTTTTGCGCTTACTTCACAACATATCCATACAGACGCTTAATACCGTCCGCATCAGTCTCACTGTAAACGCCCTGCAACTCCGGCGAAAAGCCCGGCAGCAGGTTTACGCCCTCTTCCAGCGCCAGGAAATAACGTTGCACCGCCCCGCCCCAGACTTCACCCGGTACCACGCACAGCACGCCCGGAGGATAAGGCAGCGCACCTTCTGCCGCAACGCGGCCAGCGGCATCACAGATCCGAACCAGCTCAACATCACCACGGATAAAGGCGCTGTTCGCATCCTGCGGGTTCATCGCCACGGCAGGCAAACTCTCCTGGCGGAACATCGCTTTTTGCAGATCCTTGACATCAAAGCTGACGTATAAATCGTGCATTTCCTGACACAGTTCACGCAGCGTGTAATCCCGGTAACGTACCGGATACTTGTTGAAGATGGAGGGCAACACGTCCGCCAGCGGCGTATCGTCCTCAATGTGCTGCTCAAACTGCGCCAGCATTGCCACCAGTTGCGCCAGTTTCTCGGTGCTTTCTGCCGGGGTCAGCAGGAACAAAATCGAGTTAAGGTCGCATTTCTCCGGAACAATGCCGTTTTCACGCAGGTAATGCGCCAGAATCGTCGCCGGAATACCAAACTCAGTATATTGCCCGGTTTGCGCATCAATGCCCGGAGTGGTTAACAACAGCTTGCAGGGATCAACGAAATACTGGTCGCGCGCGTAGCCGGAAAAACCATGCCATTTAGCACCCGGTTCAAAGCTAAAGAAGCGGCGCTCGCTGGCAATCACCGGCGTTGGATAGCTTTCCCACGGTTTGCCATCGACTACCGGGGGAATAAACGGCTGAATCATCTTACAGCGGGCAATAATCGCTTTACGGGCCTCGATCCCCAGCGCCACACACTCCGCCCATAGCCGACGACCGCTCTCGCCTTCATGGATTTTGGCGTTCACGTCCAGCGCCGCAAACAGCGGGTAAAACGGACTGGTGGAAGCATGCAGCATAAACGCATTGTTCAGACGCTTATGCGGGCAGAATCTCGCCTGCCCACGAATATGGTTATCCTTTTTGTGGATCTGCGAAGTTTGTGAGAATCCGGCCTGTTGTTTGTGTACCGACTGGGTGACAAAGATCCCCGGATCGTTAGCATTAAGATCCAGTAGCAGCGGTGACCCATCGGCCATCATCGGGATAAACTGTTCGTAGCCAACCCAGGCAGAATCAAACAGGATGTAATCGCACAGGCTACCGATCTTGTCGATCACCTGTCGGGCGTTGTAGATCGTCCCGTCATAGGTACCGAGCTGAATGATCGCCAGACGGAACGGACGCGGCTGGTCAGCCTTGTGCGGCGCAACTTCACGCAGTTGCTGGCGCAGATACGCCTCATCAAAGCAGTGCTCATCAATACCGCCAATAAAGCCAAACGGATTACGCGCCGCTTCCAGATAAACCGGCGTCGCGCCCGCCTGGATCAGCGCACCGTGATGGTTGGACTTATGGTTGTTGCGGTCAAACAACACCAGATCGCCACGCGTCAGCAGCGCATTGGTCACCACTTTATTCGCCGCAGAAGTCCCGTTCAGTACAAAGTAGGTTTTATCCGCGTGGAAAACTTTCGCAGCAAATTTCTGCGCATGTTTCGCTGATCCCTCATGAATCAGCAAATCGCCCAGCTTAACGTCAGCGTTGCACATATCCGCGCGAAACAGGTTCTCGCCAAAGAACTCGTAGAAATGTCGGCCCGCCGGATGCTTCTTAAAAAACTCACCGTGCTGGTGCCCCGGACAAGCAAACGTGCTGTTCCCCATTTCGACATACTGGGTGAGCGTGTCATAGAACGGCGGCAGCAACTCTTCCTCATACTGACAGGCAGCAGACTCCAGCTCCAGCCAGTCCTGAGCCTGACCGTGAATCACCGCATTAACGCCCGCAGGCACATCGACATCAGACTCTGCGAACAAAAACACCGGTATATGAAAACCGGTACGTTTCAGCAAGGCCAGGATCCCACTGCGGCTGCCCGCAACGGTAATGACGACTGCCGCGACGTCAGTAAAATCGGTGCTGTCCAGTGACACCACCTGACGATGGCTGGAAAGACGAGAAACCAGTTCACTACTGGCGGCAATTTTCATTGATTTCATAAGCGCAATAACCCGTTTCGGGAAAATCAAAAGTCCCGGACAAAGCCACATTGCTTTGCCCACGAAATGACAGGTCAAACTGGTTACCAGCCCCGACCGCCAGACATCAGTAAAAGCAGATAGCCTCTGATTTTACTGTTATCCTGCAGTGAGCGTGCGCTGCCCTCACCGCATGGTGAGAGCGTGAAGATAAGTTGCAGAAAGGGGCAAACGTCGCGCAAAAAGGCGATGTTGAAGGCGATGTAGGGGGAGTAATATCATCCCAGGCAACCCCATTCAGACAGGAGAAAATTCGCGCAATCATGGCACCTTTCACCTACAGGCGCAAGATAAAATCCTGTGCTTAAACCTCACAGATAAACAAACATTTCGTCTGAAAATAGCGGCATAATAATGCAATCTGAAACATAATTTCACCCAGACAATTGCCTTTAACATCAAGACGATAATAGGTATGCAGGAGCGAACGTGGTAATCGGACCCTTTATTAATGCCAGCGCCATTTTATTAGGTGGTGTTCTCGGCGCGCTGCTCAGTCAGCATTTACCCGAACGTATTCGGATCTCAATGACCTCAATATTCGGGTTGTGCTCGTTGGGGATTGGTATCTTGCTGGTTATCAAATGCGTTAACTTGCCGGTGATGGTGCTGGCGACGCTGGTCGGTGCATTAATTGGCGAGTTCTGCCATCTGGAAAAAGGAATCAATGCCGCGGTTGCCAAAGCGCAGCAGCTTTTCACCCAGTCAGACGCCAACGCTACGCACGAATCCTTTATTCAAAGCTATGTGGCGATCATCGTGCTGTTTTGCGCCAGCGGAACCGGGATCTTCGGGGCAATCCATGAAGGGATGACCGGCGACCCGAATATTTTAATCGCCAAGTCATTTCTGGATTTCTTCACCGCTATTATCTTCGCCTGCTCGCTAGGGATCGCCGTGTCTGCCATTTTTATACCGATGCTGGCAATTCAGTTGACGCTCGCCACCTGCGCGGCTCTGATTTTACCGCTGACAACCCCAGCCATGATGGCCGATTTCAGCGCGGTAGGCGGACTGCTGTTGCTGGCGACGGGTCTACGTATTTGCGGAATCAAAATGTTTGCGGTGGTGAATATGCTTCCCGCCCTGCTGCTGGCAATGCCGCTTTCCGCTGCGTGGATGGCATTTTTTGCCTGAGAATGCGTGCAATTGCAGCAATCTGGTGATAGATTGTGCAGTCTGCATTGATTTGAAGAAATTTCGTTGACGAAGCGAAGCGAATCGGGTTTAATGCGCCTCGTTGCCCGGATAGCTCAGTCGGTAGAGCAGGGGATTGAAAATCCCCGTGTCCTTGGTTCGATTCCGAGTCCGGGCACCACTATTCATAAAGCCTCGCTGCAAAGCGGGGCTTTTTCCTTTTCTGGCTACGGTAGATTTCTGGTCGTTGCAACAGGTTATTTGTTTGCTGGATTCTTCGTCGTTTTCTTAGTTGTTCTTTGCTTTTAAAAACATCCATATCCTCTAATATGCCTATCGTCTGTCTCCCAAATAGAGTCAGTTACGGTTTGCTCACTTCTGATTGTCCAAAATGAAGTTAAAGCTCGGGGAATATGTTGGATAGCTCCCCTTCTTCATAGGTAGAAAGATCTGACAACATTCGCCTACATTCGTAATATGGCGCTCATTTCCTGTCTGGCTGTAAGCACTCCTTTTTAGTTCCGTACATTTTTCCAGACACTCGGGGCTCAGCCATCCAGCACTCTGTGATTTCACATGCTTCATTCAGTGTCCTGAACAGGTAGAAATTCGGGATTTCTGTCCGGTATGTCCGGTTGGACCGTTCGATAAACGAATTCTGTGTTGGATTAACCAGCTTGATAAATTCCAGTATCACCCCATGCACTTCAGCCCATGGTGCCAGCGCCAGTAAGATCAGTTCTGGTCTGTTATCCGTTCGCATCTTCAGTCGATAGCCACGATCTGCTACAGCAACCGGACGACTCATTGTGTTGGGATATTCAGGCCGAATCTATCGCCATGGCTTCGCGGTTAAAATCATCCACCAAATTGAAGGTCCGTAAGCGTCTGCCACAAACCAGCGCATCGTGCATAAAATCTCTCGAGCAGATCTTGTTAAGTGCCTAAGGTATGGCCAGTGGTGCCAAGTTACGTACTGGAAGTACGCTGTTTTACCCTATGACAAAAATTCAGTTCTAGCAGGCAGTAAATTCAGTGAACGCGATGCAGGGATGCTTAACAAGCCCATCAGTCACATACTCATTTTCCCCTTTAAATTGCTAGAATTACCTGATTCCTTCGTATTTCATACCATCATTACGATGAATTATATACAGTAACACTACTGAGCTTATTGCCCAATTGAGCCTAAACGCCCGTTTTGAGCACTAAGAGTACATTAAAATCGAATATTTTGAGAACTTAGTTCACAAAGTATTTCTTAAATAGTATTATGATTATGTTGTAACAAAGGAACTTCATTTAAATATTGTAAGGATATCAAAAACATATCAACATATAATTTAATTATCACAAAGACATTAACTTAATTAAATCAAGGCATAATAAAATGGTATAAACATGGTGAAAAATAAAAACTTGGCAATCAAATTTCTTTCTTATCCTTTTGACGCGATAATGAAAAACAAATTGGAGTTTTTCATATGGGTTGTTTTTACGGTCATTTGCGGGCAAATGGGAATTATCGCAAACATAATAATCAGATATTATTCCCATGATGTTTCCATCGTTCAGTCGATAGGCATAGAAGGTTCATCAGGTAGTTTTTATACATTTTCCATAGCTCTTGTTGCGTCTGCATTAGGGCCAATGTTTACAAGTTTTTTTAGTATTAAACTTGAGTTCAAAACAATAAAGATAATATCTATAATTATTTTGATAATGTTACTTCTATTCTCTGGCATAATATATGCAGCCACTCAATCCAAGGATGCAACATTTCAGGTTTCAAAAGATATTTCATATGGATTCACTCAACCTATAATTTATTTCATATCAATGCTCTTAGTCGGCTATACTTTCGGAGTATTGAAATTAAATATGACATCTCATATAGAAATAGAAGATGAAAGTTATGCTGATACGGAAGATGCATCTGTTAATAAACAGACCACGGCGGTCAATGATGTGACTAACGATGGTAATGGAGTTGCAGTATGAAAGTAAAATACATTGAAGTAAACCAGCCAATCGGCACTTTCTACTTAACATCAATAAGGGCTATTGATTTACTTGATATCGTCAGGGTTGATCATCGTAGAGATTTTGAATTTGGTGTGCAAAGAGATAAATCATCATCCAGAGTTTCTGAAATAGCAAAATATACTGGAGAACCTGATGCAACCTTTCCTACACCAATTATTATTTCTGTTGATGAGTCATCTAATGTCAAAATGGATGACACCTACTTCTATTTTGAAAATGAGGTTGTCATAGGAGATGTTATAGATGGACAGCACAGATTATGGGGAATTAAAAATTCATCAAATGCAAAATTATTTGATTTACCTGTAGTGTTGATGTTCAATCTGACAAATGAAGAAAAGGCATATGTTTTTTCAATAATCAATAGTAAACAAACTCGTGTAAATCCATCTATTGTATACGATTTATTTGCCTTGGCCGAGCGAAGAAGTCCTCAAAAAACATGTCATGAAATTGCTAGAGGAATGAACAGTAATCCCGACTCGCCGTTTCATAATAGATTAAAGATGCTAGGTAAAAAAGAAAAAGATCAAGATAATGCTTCGCTCTCTCAAAGCACCTTTATTAAGTATTTAATACAGCATATTTCTAAAAAACCCGATGATGATGCAAGAAGATTAAAAATGGGTGAAGAGCTAGAGGCTAATAATAACTGCGTATTAAGAAATTACTTTATTGAAGAGAATGACATTGTTATACAAAAAATTATGTTGAATTTTTTCAGCGCAATTAGAGATGTTTATGTAAATGAGTGGGAAAACCCACAAGAATTTAGTCTTAGTAAGTTAACAGGTTATGCGGCACTAATGAAGGCTTTCCCATATCTTTATGAAAAAGGGTTGTCTAAGAAAAAGTTAGACTACGAATTTATGCTGGACGAGATTAAAAGAATGAAAATTCACCTTGATATGAGAAAAGTGAAATTCGAGTCTGGTCAGTTCGGAACAAGTGAAGCAGAAATTAATAAATTAGCAAAGCTAATTATCGAGGCGTTTCGATAATTAGAATCGATGTTTTTTCTTTTGCTATTTAATCCTTAAACCACCTCTCATAGAGGTGGTAATTATTCCTCAACGAGGTAAGTTGAATAATGTCCGTTCTGAAATATTTATTACCACATACTACCAATAAAAAAGGATGAATGATATGGATTGTCTTTACTAATTAACCATTATTAGTATTCATTGCAATTGGATTAAGGGATTAGTTCTGTATATTTCTTTTCTATTTAATTATCACAAATATCATCTTTTTATATAAATCCGATAACCCAGTTAATTTCATTTAATTAATGCTAAAAAGCTTTCCTCCACTGCCTGAGTTGAGGTATTAGCCATAAAAAACCTCGCTCTTAAATGGAATATTATGAATAGATAGCTTTCAAATAATATGTTTTATGGGAAATTTTCTTCTCTCATTAATATATAGGCCTTTAAAGCGATACAGGCGTGGGAATGCAATGAAATTTCCCCAATGATTTTTACTTACTGGGACATTCTAGAGCACTGACGAGGGGTTCCCGTCAGTCTCCTGTTCAGAATATAGTTAATTTTTCTTAATTTTCATATGATTACCTACTCCTACCCCAAGTTTGAACGAGGAGATTTTTTACATTAATCAAGATCAGTTACACCAGACTCAATCAGTAAGTAAAACCTTGGCAGAATCTTAGTAGCAGTATTTCAAACTATTCAATAGAATACTGCGATCTATAGCCTAGCATCAAAAAAAGCCAAGAAAAACTAACACATTGAAAAGAAGGACAAAAACCTTCCCTTACTGTACATTTTTTGATAGATTTTAACCATTCGCAATGATAAATTATCAGTACATTCAATGTACTAAGCTTAGAGGGTTCAATGAGCGACTTTTGGAGTAAATCTATTAAAATAGTTGGTCTTCCCGGCCTTGTGCTTTATCTATTATATCTTCTAATCAACAACATTTTTGATGAAAAATTAACTACCGTGTTAGGAGTAGACAGAGTCTATGCTTTAATTTTGATTATTCTTTTACTACTATCTGTTTTCTTTATATATTCAACGTACAAGACAACAACACCGAAAATAAATAAAGATACAGATGGCTCTGAGCAGAAAAAAACTCCGGCTGAAATGTGTAAGTCTGATCTACCATCATCAACAGCGACCTATGAAAAAAAACAAACTGTTGAGTACCATGATAATGCCCAACACAATGGAGATAATAACTTCTCATGAGCATCTCCAATGTGCGATATCAGGATGAAGCATCGCATTTCGGTGATAATAACTTTTATCCTTTATCGAATTTAGAATCTACGATTGACCAAATTAAAAAATCTTGTTTAGGGCAAGATGAGTTAATATCAATCATGGAAGACTTAGCTGAATATCTCTATGATTATCCAGGAAGAGAAATTATAGGCCTGGAAGAAAAACTTCTTCGCGGGAATAGGTCTGATTTAGCTGAAAGAGCCACTAGGCTGAAAAACAGATTTGCAAGAAGAGTTGCTAAGGAACAAATGTCTCTGGTTGAGCAAACAGTATACATTCAAGTTCTTTCAGCGATTTGTTCTAGCTGGCATCAATGCATATTTCCAGAAATAATAAGTGGTAAAAATAAAGTTGAAATTGATCGACTTGTTTATACAGAAATCATCCAACCCGTCCACAAAGCTATTGTTCGTTACGATAATTTAGTTACTACTGAACTAGTATCAGGAATGCTTTATTTTCTAACTGGTTTGTGCCATGTATCATGGGAGGCTAAGTGTTAATATATCATCCCGTATTTGATGCAAATCATTGTGTTTTCAGAACACTACTTTTGCTAGAAGAACAGAACTATTGTGAAATCGACATTGAACTTTTCAGACTCATGGATTTTTATGTGCTGTTCCCAAGCCTTTTAAAATCTATAAAACCTTTTCCTAATCAGCTAAGGAAATATAAAAAATCCATACAATTAATCAAGGAACCTTATGAGGATATAAAAAACCCCAACCGTATATTCTTAGAGCTAAGAAGAATTCAGTCAATTGCATTCCATCATTTATTATCAAAACAATTGATTGACATGAAAAGTTTTGATATCGGGAAAATAAAAAGAACAAAAAACGATCTACCAGACTCGCTATTAGTATCGATGGAACAGGTTGAATATAAAAAAACCGAATGGTTTACTCTGATATCAAGTGAACTAAAAAAGATTGAATTTTATGGTGTAAATGGCCTCAAAAAAGGACAGGACTAATGGAATATAGATACGATGAGGTAATTAAAAATGATTAAACCTCATTTACTGGTAGAAAGATTTGCAGTATCACGGAATGATGTTTTCGTTTATGACCAGGCATTCCATAAAGGCGTAAACATTATTAGAGGTTGGAATGGTACGGGTAAATCAACAGTTGTTGATTTACTATCCTATGCCTTAGGCTCAGTTATAACTGATTGGACTGAGCACCAATCTTATTGTGATAACGTCTATGCACAGGTTTTACTTAATGGTATCAGAGTAACTCTTAAAAGGGATATTATTGAAAATGGTCTTTCAAAAATGTATATACATGAAGGAACAATTGATACAGCTGTTAAATTAGGATCTCAGTGGACTGGTTATCCTTATAGAAGAAGCGATACACTACATAGCTTCTCCCAGCAACTATTTGAATTATTATCTCTTCCAAGACATAAAACTGATGATGACCGTAATCTAACACTTCATCAGATCATGCGTCTTATGTACGTTGATCAACTATCGGCAACAACTAAGTTGCTAAAAGAAGAAAAAGCATTTGATAATCCTAATTTGAGAAGGGCTATTGGAGAGTATCTTCTTGGAATCGATGACCTGGAGGCTCATAACTTAAGACAAGAGTTATTATCAGAGACTAAGCTTTTCGAGAAATATAACTCAGAGGCAAATTCAATATTTAAAATAATTGGTGGTGATGATGTCAAAATTAGCGAGCATTCCTTAAACGAAAGAATCAACAATTACTCAAAGGAACTTGATGCGCTAAATGAAAAAATGGAGAAACTGCTTTCTAGCGAGAATAGCAACCTAAATAAAGAAGAGCAAAGCATTCTATCAAAACTCCAAAGCAAAAACCTAGAATTAGTAGCACTAAAAACTAAACTTGAAGAAGACTCATTATCTTTATCAAGAGAAATTAACGATACTAAACTATTCTTAGTATCACTTGAGTCAAGGAAGGATGCTTTACTTAATTCAAAAGCTGTAAATTCCACGGTTGGTAGCATCGAGTTCAAATATTGTCCTTCTTGTTTAGGCCATATTGAAGTAAGTAATGACATTGAATGTTGTGGTTTATGTAAAAATACATACAGTAAAAACTCTTCAAATGATGCCTATGTAAAACAATTGAATAACCTTAACTTTCAAATAAAAGAAAGTAGTCAAGTCATTGTAAGCCTTGAATCTGAATTAGCAAAGTTAAAGACTTCACTGGAAAATACAAACTTAAGGATCAGTGAAACAATAAGAAGCCTTAGAACCTTCTCTGTTATACCTTCAGAAAAAGAAAGCATGATCATTGAAATTGGAAAAAGCATCGGTTTCATTGAAAGCGCCATTATTTCACTGGAAGAAAACAGAGGCGGCATTGCAAAAATTAACGCTTTGCTGCTAGAAAAGCAACGGGCTCAAAAAAGAATATTAGATATCAGGGAAAAACTTTCCGCACTCGATGAATCTCAAGCAGAAAGACACTTCTCCGTTTATTCTGATATTGAGAAAATCACTAAAAGATTACTTATCTCCGATGATGGTAACGAACCGGCATTTGACAATCCTGGAGACGTCATTATCGACTTCGCCCGCGATAAAATGTATTTGGATGGAATGAGTAAATTCTCTGCTAGTTCTATGGTAATCTTTAAAAATAGTATAAGGCTAGCTATTTTCTTACATTGTGTCGATGATAAGGAATCTCGTTTTCCTAACTTCATGATTATGGACAATATTGAAGACAAGGGAATGGTCGACGCACGAAGCCATAATTTTCAGCATATAATCATAAATGAATGTCAGAATCTTCGCGATGAATATCAATTAATATTCACAACTTCAATGATTTCACCTGATCTTAATAACACAGACCTTTGTGTTGGCCCTTACTATCCAAAAGGAGATCACACTTTAAAATTCTAAATAATTATCCCCCTTCGAAAACCTTCGCTTAGAGCGGAGGTTTTTTATTTACAAGAGCATATCACCGCCTCTTTCCAACTTAACATATGATATGACGCCATCCTTACTAACCTGCACAATTTAAAAAAAACAACATGATATAATATTATAAACTGCACATATACGCTAGATTCATAAATTCATATAATGAATGCTAATTGCCTTAAAGAAATAACCAGAAAATCAAGAATATATTATTTTCAGGCCCCTATCCACAGTTGTATTTCTCTCTCTCGAACCAAAAGTCGAACGTAACCCTCTTTATTCTTCTTATATCCACAATTCCTTAACCTGTGACTACATCATCACCAGACTTGTGGTGTAGATAGAGCAGGTTGCTGCTAACAGTAAATATACTGTGCGGGATTGGGTCAATCCTGACGTTCTTTACACCAGTAACAGGAGGTAATATGTCCAGCCCGAAACGCTTCCGTTTTACTAATCAGCTCATTAAATCCCTGCCCCCTAACACATCAGATTCACGCAGCACCGATGCCGAATACAGCGATACCGAAATTTCTGGCCTGAAGTGTCTGGTCAGCAAAGGGGAAGGACGTAAAAAATTTTTGCTACGCTACCTCTATCATGGGCGAAAACGCGCCATAGCTATTGGTCACTGGCCTGAGGTGGACGTCACCTTAGCCCGTAAGATTTCCATGGAGCATAAACGCTCACTTGCCACCGGAACTGACCCTAAGCAGGAACGTGAAAACAAGAGACAAGAAATGACATTCGATGAGCTCTTTAACCAGCATTATCTGGTATGGGCAAAATCTGCTAAACGTAGCTGGGGAAAGGATTTCCAGCGCTACCGGGATCATATCCGTCCCGCCTTAGGTCTAATGCTACTGAGTGATATCACACCAGCCAGGATTCTCCGCCTCCAGCAGACGTTAAGCACTTCACTGTCAGCAGCCACCTGTAATCGCATCATCGTACTAATTAAAGCGGTGTTTACCTGGGCCGGACGACAAAGCATTACCTCTGTTCATCCGGCAAGGGTGGTACAGCTTCTCAGGGAAAACAACGCCCGGCAGCGCTATTTCACCGAGGATGAGATTCGTCGTATTTTCCTCTCCGCCGATAACGATACCAGCCCCGTCGCTGCCCGCTATGTCAAACTGCTGCTACTGACTGGCCTTCGTCGTGATGAGCTGCGTCTGGCAAAATGGGAGCACGTTGACCCCATCAAACGCACCTTATGGCTTCCGGAAACAAAGAATGGTTATGGCCGTGTTGTTCACCTTAACTCACTGGCTATGGACGTTATCAGAGCGCTGCCTACGCAACGGGGGAATCTGTGGTTGTTTATCGGTAAAAAACCGGGAATGCCGCTGAATAATCCGGTTAAAGCCTTTCAGCGTATCGTGCGTCGGGCGGGGATTTTCGACAAAGAAGTGTGTATTCATACCTGTCGCCATTCGGTTGCCGCGCTCATCGTGTCCTACGGCGGTACACTGTATGACGTTCAGGCTCAGTTAGGACATCGCAGTAGTCAGTCATCACAGCGATATGCGCATCTTCATCCTCAGCGTTTACAGAATACCAGTCAGCTTCTGGCTGAGCGAATCACGGCTCAGTTACCTTCCTTGTGATAACAGAAAAGCAGAGGCAAATGCCCCTGCTTTTTTTACTGTTCAGTCTTCAATCAAAATGGGAGATCGGCATAAGTAGCTTCATCCTCATTGCTGCTGGCAATATATCGGGCTTTATTACGAGCCTGAGCGATTGATAGTGTTGGAAATTCGCCAAGATAATCATAACGAACGTTACCTTTAAAAATATAGCTGGCAAAGAAACGAATCTTTTCATTTCGGTTAATCATTGCCTTTAATTCAGGAAACTCACCATCGGTCACTTCCCGACAGGTACCATAGAAATCGCATTGAGCCTGCGTCATATTAAGACCATAAGGCGTAAATGGTAGGCGAATAGTTTCACAGCCTGTAATAGCACCTGGGAAGGTGTAAATTTCATTTAATTCATAGAATTCAGTCATGGGGTTCCCCTTCTGTTAATTTAATCAGAAATAAAATATATTCAAAATAAATACATTAGCTACATATGGATAATGTTTTAAACGCTAAGGCCAATGGTATTGGCAGAAATGCTGAAACGCAAATCACCGGCTCTGACATTTTAGGGAGAAAAACACGCGTTAAAGAGGACTGTTTGCCCCCTTAATCTTCTGAAAGTACCACTCCCCCACTTTCAGGCCTGAACGTCGTTTCTACCCATAAATAATATCGACTACGGGGTGTTGATTGTTTTTTGAACTATTTAAAACGTTTTGTAATCGAGAAAATAAGTAAGAAAATCAATAGCAATTATGCACAAGCTTTTTCTCATTTTCAGTTAAAACAGCACATGATAATTTTTTATGAAATGCTGACAATCAAATAAAAATAAGGATTTGATGCCAACCAACCACTAAATTTAAACCCATAAACACCAGGAAAATAATAACACACGAAAAATGTAACTGAGACTCATTCAAAAACATATTATCAATATGAATCAATTGTTTATGGAGATAATCATGTTTAAACTTACGACCCCCAACAGTCTTCCCCTTCTCAACCTGCCTACCTCCGCGCTGGAAGCTCTCAGCAATGAAATCCTTGGACCTGTCGATGATATCAACCTGTTTACCGCCTTCTGGAACGAAACGGGAACCCTGCTCTGGCATCTCAACCACGATGACACGCTACCCGAAGATCCGCTGCTGGCAGTAGTACTAGCTAATCCTGAATACGTCACCGCACTTGATGATGGCTGGTATCTCCTGCTCGGTATCGTCTGCGATAACGGTCAGGGTATCTATCTGGTGTTCCCGGAAACGACCGTTATCACACAGCTACAGAATCTGATTAAGGCGCTGAACCATGAGTAAGAAAAAAGTCGCTACCGAAGCCGCTGTCACCGAAAGCTATACCGTGTTCTACAGGGGGGAAGCCGAGAAAATCAGCCTCCATAGTAAGGGGCTGCTGGCGTATGAGCTGGGTAAAGAGGATGCAACCGGAAGCCTTGCCCTGCGCCTAATCGCCAATGGCGAAGGGGGCCTGTTCTCCCGCGAATGGATAACGCTTGATGCGATTCACGTCATTCTGGAACAGCAGCAGAACAGCTTCCCGTCGCGTGTGTTTCGACCGCTGTTTGGTCAGGGCAGCACCAACAACGCCGGGTTTCTTGCCGCTGTACTCAGAAGCCCGGATATCTGCCTTATCGAAGCGGACAGCAGCAGACTCTTTATGCACCGTTGTTATGCCGACTGGCAGCATCGTATGACACAGCTTACTGCGCTCAGCCAGGACTAACCCCCCACTTTTTCTGTGTTCCGTTAACCAAAAATCAGGAAATTCACTATGTCATCACCCGCAATATTGCAGGGCGGCTATGTGCTGCCTCTCTCCCGGTCATTCACCCAAATGCTTCTGGATATCGTCGCGCAAAAACCGCCTCATCGTCACCCCATCACCCGATTAACCATTAACTTTCGTGACCCTGAATACTCACCGGAAACGGGTGGCTGGCATCCGGTCGAAATACGCCTCATCCCTGCCGGAGAAGACTGGCAGCTCGATTACGTCACCGATTTTCACTATGCAGGGCATCCATGGCCTGAGCTTGAAAAAGATGTCGATGTGAGCTGGACACAACAATATACGTGGCTTTCCCGCTGTGGCGATATCTCTCATGTCGACGCCCGTGAGTTCTGGTCGCTATGGGAAAGTAACTTTATGGCTTACCACGATATGGGGGTTTTCACGGTCCGTACGTTGTGGGAAAGCTGAGTATTCTCTGCGCTGCCCCCGTATCCCCCCTCTCCCCCGTAGAAAGGAACTGAATGTTATGTACCGGCTTCTGCTGCTTAACTTCGTGGATTCATTTATCGATAACTGCATTCTGTCCTGCGTCGATGAACCAGCTTACGGCGGTATCGTGCAGTGCGAACTGCTTTTTGGCCTTGCCGCACACAGCGGTATCTATGTGGGTAACGGTGACATAATTCATCTTGATGGCGACGGCATCGTTATCAGAAGTCAGGCCAGCGAATTTCTTGACCGGCTCGATGGCTGGAACTCCGCTATCTCGGTGTATACCGACTGTATGGATTTAACTCCGCAGGGTTGTGCTCAGGCCGCTGAAAGGGCAATGGCGGCGGTGGGTCAGCGCTATCCCTACAGCCTGCTGGACTTTAACTGCCACCGGTTTACTGCCCGCTGCGTTACCGGCAATTCATGCCCTGATATCTGGCTTGCCAGGCACCTCGATACATTTCAGAAAGGGGACCGATGGCGCGTATGGCAACGATGAAAGTTTATCGTCGCAGGAAACACGCTACTGGACAGGGAGAACGGCTTATCCGGCTGACCATGGCCCTGTTTTACGGTCAGACAATATCTGTTCGCTACATTATCCGACAGTTTGACGTGTCTCCCCGTACGGCAAGACGGGACCTCACCCATCTGGCCTTTGTGCTGGAATCCGCTGGCCCTCACCTCTGGCGACTCTCTTCTTCTCTAAAACCATGACTTTTTTCTCTGCCGGACATCTCCTGACCACCCCGTATGGCAGGCTGTCTTCGCTTTTCAATCTATAAGGGAACATGATGAAAATTTTTAAACTACTAACCGCTACCATTCTGCTTTCCGCCTTCAGCCACAGTGCGCTTGCCGACGAGCAGGCCGACGCTCAGATGATTACCAATTCGACCTTCTGCGCGATGTACTCCACCCGCCTGACCCAGGCCAGCGACGGTGGACTTCAGGTAAAAGGCGTTAATCTCAATGCCCGCTTCAACGGACCGGTATTCAACCGGGTACTTCAGGTGATGAACAAAACCTATGGCAGAACCTGGCTCGAATCAAATGCCCGTAACGGCAGCATGACCGCCATGCAGCTTTCGCAGTCGGAGTTGCTCTACAACCCGGAATATGCCCGGCAGTGCGATGCCTTCGCGGATAAAGTGGAAAAGGAATGGCGCAAAAAGTAACCGGTTCGCGAAATCCGGTGAGCAGAAACCTGCTTTCGGGCAGGTTTTTTTACTTTTTTCTTTTTCAGGCGGGCACGCCCTGTCCGGGGACGTCCTTAAACTGTCAGGTCCAATGTCCGCTATGAGGTGAAATATGGCTACCTACCGACACGACCCTGACCTTGAGTTTCTGCGCCACTGCCATCGTGACGATCTGGATTTACTGGTTTCTGTGCTTATCTCCGATCCGAAAGACGGGCTGGCACGCATCACGGAAACGCTGACTTACGATCCTCAGTATAAAAAACACAAACCCAACCATCCACGCTACTGGGATGCCATTGCCGCCGAGGTTCAGACGTTTGGGGCGAACAGCTTTGCCACGCTGCTCCGCTGGGGTAAAGGGGTGCTGTACCGGGAAATTCTCACCGATGCCTGCGATAAAATGAAGGTGAATTACAACAACAAATCCAGCGTCGAGACGATTGAAATGAATCTGCTGATGAAGATTCTGGAGAAAAGCCTTGAGAAGATGACGCCCGACCAGCTAAAGACTGTGGCGGAAGAATTGCAGACAGGCTACAGCAATCCCACACCGGAGCTGCTGACCATGGCAATACAGGCGGGGATAAAAACATCCGGGTTTGCGGCCTATCAGATGGCACTTGTTGTAACGAATGGCGTGGCGAAAGCCTTGTTAGGCAGAGGGCTGACCGTTGCAGGAAATGCCATGCTAACACGCACCATGGGCGCTTTTGCCGGTCCCGTAGGCTGGGTGCTCAGTTCTCTCTGGCTGTTGATAGATTTAGCCGGTCCGGCATACCGGGTGACGTTACCATCCTGCATTTTTATTGCCTACATGCGCCAGAAGCATCTTTATTCACCTGAGAATACTGACGTTTAGCACTTACATTTCAGGTTTTCAGGCTTTAAAAAAACTTCAGAGGGCGGACAAATCCTGTCCGCTACTGCTGGCATCATTTCCCGGCAAAATTCGGGAACGATGTATGACGCTGATAACACAAGAAAACGAACATGACACACTGGCAACCCGCCTTTCCATCATCCTGAGTCGTTTATTTCAGGGAGAAAAGCTGCATATCGGGACGCTGGCAGAAGAATTCGGGGTGACAACGCGAACGCTGCGGCGGGATTTCAATGTCCGCCTCACGTATCTTGATATTGAACAGGCAAACGGCGTGTATCAGCTCGCCTCTCATTACTTTCGTCGCCGCACGGAACGGGATATGAAGATACTGGCGAGGTTGCTGCATCTTGACCGTCTGTTACCCGCGATGGATGCCAAACTACTGAGCCTTCTGCTTGACGGGGAGTACCCTTCACCCTTCAGGATTATGCTACCGGAGCCGCGTCAGAAACCCACACTGTTCGGTGATTTCAGCAGATTGACGCTCGCTATAATTAACCAGACGCAGGTGCGTATCAGAACCGACGAAAACGTCAGCCATACCGTTCATCCCTATCGCCTGCTTTGCAGCCATGCAGAGTGGTATCTTGCCGGATGTGCTTTATCGGGCGTGTTCGTTCTCTCCCTGTCCCGAATCAGGCTGGTTGAGGTATTACCGGATACAACGTTTGAAATCGATAACGCGCTCATTTCGCTGATTGAACAGTCTGATTTTATGGAAGCATTACCCCACATGAACATTATTCATCAGATAATACATTACGGGAGCAAAAAGATGAATAATCGCAATTAAAATCACAACATATTATTAGTGATGATTAAATCACATTAACATGAAAAGTGAGTAAGTTATGATTATCGTAAAAGAATATGCACTTGTTGATACAACAGCAAGACTTAACACTGACCTGATATATTATGAAAGTGAAATAAACAAGGCTGCCAGCGTAACGTTTGGCAATGACCTGACTGACATAACCGTATATCAGTTCAGTTTCATCATCAGTATCAGGACTGACGGTGAAAAGATAAAGCACGGTCTCCTTGTTAACTTCGGTAAAAACATAGCCAAGCAGGTTTCATCTCTTTGTGAATCCGCAATGCGATTCTACCCGAATGAAAAACATAAACCGAGTCGTCAGCTTTTCAGATGTATAAACTAATTTACGCTCAGACTGTACCCCACCTCTTTAAATTAAAACTGGCCAGCTAAAATGACATGCGAGATTTATGATGGCTGACCAATATTAAAAAACAATAAAAGGAATTATAGGTTCAATTAATATACACCTCGGAATTCAGAGGGAATTTTTCAAGTTATATGAAAGTGAAAGCCGGAGATTACCCATTTATACAGAACCTGGTCAATGATGTTCAATCTTCGTCCCCCATCACCTGACTCAGAGTAAGGCGTTTTGCTCTTAAACTAGTGTGGCATCCTGGCCCGCATTGCTTTCCAGTAACAGATTTACTCATATGTATGATATCCGTCTCATCAAATTCACACGCATCTAAACTACCCCATGGGTTAAGCCCTGAAGTTTGCTCACCAAAATAATATTCAAACGTTCTAAATTTCAGGCCAAAGGGGGCATCTATCTGAACATGAAAATAGCCATCGGTATCCTTTCTTTTCCCTATCTTTTGTAACATCCTTGCAGCCATGTTAGCGGTTACCTGGCCCTTACTCCGAAGCATCTGATAACATGCCGGGGAGCATATTTTTTTAAGGTAACTCTCCATCCCTGTATCCCGACTGGCGCGTAGCAAAGCCTGCCCGACTATACCCGGCGCTGCATTACGTTTCACGCGCGCCCACCCATCTACAGCTTTTACAGTGAGCCGTTTATACAACGAACGGTAAAGAGGGTTATTCAGCATTTCATGGAATGTTAAAACATGAGAAACCTTATCTTCTTCTAAAACATAGAATATCTTTTTCATTGAAGGATCATCTAGAACAGCATGACTAAGGTACTCTGCTGTTTTAATTGTTGCAGCCAGTACCGTTTTATTATTCTCCATATCTTCACACAGCGTATTGAAAGCCTCAGCAACTACTTCACGGGGGGCATCCCAGTCATGTAATCCTCTCCGATACTCTTTGGGTAAAATCTTCACCAACCTGCTTTTTATTTCTTCAATTACGCCCTTTCTTTTACTTGCGGCTAATTCAACTAACGGCCCTTTGTTTATTTTTTCAAGTGTTACAGATGGGTTTATTTTCTTGAATTTCCATTGAGGGAATCGCTTGCCTATGGCAGCGCATAATGATGCTGTCGTACGATACTGATGTTTTTTCTCAAGCTTGAATGTGTGGGCGTAAGCAGCGCCTTCAGACAAACAGAGTTTCATTTCATCATCAAGATAATAGGGATTACCCATAGATAACGTCTTTGCCATCGCATTCAGTTCTTTGACGACCTGAGCATCTGAGCGACCTCGCCAGTATCGATATCTCTGGAGCATATTAAGTAAATCGTTAAGAAATGTAGTACTGTCACCCACCTCGTCCTCCCAGCAAAATATATCACTATCTTTATCATCAGTGATATCTGGCCCCAGGTGATACCACACCTCCGGAATTGTCTTACGAAATCGGCCAATACATTGTGCCATTTCATCAACATGAGCATCCATCCCAACCATATGGACAGAATGGACCTCTTCATTATTGAGGTTAATACCTTCATCCAGTAACGATGTTGTTAACAAAAAATCGATACCCAAAGGGACCTTTTGATTTTTAAGCATATCAACGATACAAATATCCCTTTGCCGCTCCTGATAAACGGAAATAACCTGCTTACCATTCAATATTAAATACTCACTCAGTAACTCTAACTCTTTTTTATTGTTTAACCTTACCATCATGAGTTTTTTATATTTATCATGAATATTTTTCAGATTTGAAAAAAGTGTTTTACTTAAGCCATCCGGATAACGACAGATAGTACACGCCCTACTTATATCAGGTGTTATAAACTGGATCTTACACCAGTCATCAACTGTTAGCTTCAGGCATTTCCCCGAGAAAATAGTTATAGCATCATTATTGTAAGTTGCAGATAGCCCGATAACTTTTTTGAATTTTCGACCTTTTATACAATCGATAATTGTCTGTACGGCTTTGGGTCTGTAATCACCCGCCGTATATATTTTATGACACTCATCAATTACCAATATTGCCTTTTTTATTTTCTTAGCCATGGGTTTACTTAACAAAAGTGGCAGCTTATCGTAAGTCGCGACAATCAGAATGGCCTCAGTATCAATCCCATTGCCGCCACTGGCAAAACACGCTCTGAATTGTGAGTTTTTCAGTAATGATTCCATCTGTACCACTTGAGCGACGGTAGGTAGCAGAAGTACAACTGGCGTTCTGACGCTGGTAACACATTTAGTTATGTACGTTGTTTTACCAACCCCGGTTGGGGCCTCAATATATGTTAAGTAATGACTATTATAGTATGAAGATATTGTCTTGCTGTATTCAGATAGATGTAAACCATCTGAATTTATTGTATAAAAAGGCAAATCAGGCCTATTAATTACAGTTGTTTTTTCCATTTTTTTTCCAGGGAAGATATGGTGCTATTGTAATCCAACGATGACGGTTACCCACATAAAGGAACAGGAATGATACAGGATGCAACTTGTTGGGTTATCTCTCTTAATCGCTCATCGCAAAGATGTGCATAACGCTGTGTTGTTACATGGGATGCATGTCCAAGAAGATGCTGAACTTCATACAATGTGGCACCACCCGATATTGCAGCACTGGCAGTAAAATGGCGTAAGTCATGAATTCGCCATGTGGAAGATAATCCGGCGGCTGTTAGCATTCGTTTAAATGCTTTCTGTGGGTTATTTAGTGGCTGACTGTCATTCTTACCAGGAAAAACATACCGAGATCGAGATTTGCATTTTATATCGTATAACAAACTAACTGCCTGATCGGATAGCTGTATCTGCCGTGATCTTCCTGATTTTGTTACAGGTATTTTCCATGATTTCTCATCAAAATTAATGAATTTCCACTGAGCTGATAATGCTTCTGATTTTCTTACACCCGTAAGTACCAAAAATTTAATTAACGAAGCAGCAACAATATTGCTGTCCTTACGTGCGGACTCCAGCAATTTGATAATATTATCTTTAGATAGGAACTCTGTTTTTATATTGTTCTCTTTTTTAGGTTTGATACGTTTAACAGGATTATCCTTGCAATAGCCCCAATCAATGGCACGCCGATATATACCGGACCACAGAGAACGATGACGATTTATGGTTGAAGGCTGATGCTTCGGTAACAGATTATCCAGATAACTCTGGATCTGCTGATTCGTTATCTTTACCAGAGGTAGTTCGCCGTAGGCTGGTAAGATGGACAGACGAAGCTTTTGTTCGTCTTTATCGGCACTGGCTTTATTGCAATAAGCCCATGGCAGATAATTCTCGTGAACAAAGCGACTTAATGTTAGTTCGTCGTCCGTGACGACCTCCGGTCCCCCGTCATACTGCTTTTTGATTTTCAACGCATCCTGGCGAGCCTGACTCAGGCTAAGTTGAGGGTACTCGCCAAGGCGCAATGCTTTTTTCTTCCCATTGTGCGTAAAGCGCAGGCTAAAAAATTTTCTACCCGACTTACTCACATTGATACGAAATCCCGTAACCTCAGTATCAGAGTACTCGGCTTCTCTTGAGGCTGACTCTGGTGAGTGAGACGGAAGGCTCCTGATTTTAGCTTCGGTAAATTTAAACTTTTTACTCATTGAGTTCTCCATGAAAACAAAAGAGACGAAAATGTCCCCTATATAGTTGTTGTACTTTTTCACGGATTTAGATTTTCCCTTGGTCTTCCTTGGCAAAACAGGTTTCGACAGCGATTGATTCAACTGCAAAATTGCATCTGACTTGGCTAGCCATTCGCATTTTACTTGACCGCCGTTCGCAAATTACCTGAGCATATCCAGCAAAATTATCATTGCTCCCCCGAGGAGCCTGGGAACAAGAGCGAATGTAGCTGAACAGCCGTTCTGTGCCAGGAGCGGAAGTTGGAGTGTCAGAGACTCTCTAAACGTGAACGGTTCGGTCAGGCGGGATACTTACAATTTATCGGCACCCTGAATTGTGGTTGCGTGACATCACGACTCATCTTTTTAAAGAGCAATAATCGGCCCGTACGAATGAACGTCCAAAAGCTCGCCAGTGGAAGGTGGCGCGATTAGCGTGTGATATCGGCGTCAGGAGGGAAATGGTAAAGTTACAAAGGGAATGAGAGAGAAAATATATAGAACAGTAATTATACTTAATTGATCTGTCGGGGGATAATCTGACAGGTTTTCTTGTAGGAAAAGTAACTGTCAGACTATGCTTAAAACTATACAATAAATTTATCGGCGATGTTTAATGTCAATCTCAACTTTATCCATTTTATTCTCCTTGTGATTATAAAATGCCTGGTAGAATTTAAAGTCGAAAATATGGTATTTATCGCATTTATTTACCAATATATTAACAATCTCACATTTGTCAGAGTACGACGTCTTAATGCCAAAAACTATACCCTTAAGAAACTGGAATTCATATCGTACTTTTCTATTAGCGATATCATTTTCGCCAGAGAAAGTTGTTATAATTGCCCTGGCTTCATTTTCTTTACTCCAATGTTCTGTCTTGCAGAAAAAAAATGAATGCATGTTGTGATTGTATTCGTCGAGCCACCTATGATGATTAACATAGCGATGATCATAATAATGGCTTCGTTCTTCACCATCACTTAACCAGCAGTTTTGATAAATGCCACGCTGGATATTTCCTACAGAATTGAAGAAGTTTATCTCTGGGTAATTGCCTGAATAATTAACAGGTTCAATTTTCATGTCTATTGGTTTCGTTCCACCTGTTCGTGTAATCTTTATTACGTTATCTTCTGGGTTCCGTGTATAGGAATCAAGATATTCGGGAGTAGTAGTTTCAAATATCAAGCAGCAGCCTTTATGATTATCTCCATAATAACCCCACATATCGGAGTCGGGATAATTTTTTGTAAAGCAAGTTATATACACATCATTGTAGGTTAATTGGCCCAACTGATTAACAAACTCCTGAGCAAAAAACTGCAAAAGATAATGATAGTTTTTCTTAAATACAATGTTGGTTTGGTTTTCAAAAATTGTTAGATTAGATTCTAATGCTGAGTTTTTATGCATTGCTGCAATTGTGGGTAAAAAATCACTAGAGATAGCATCGATAAAATTAGGATCTAGAGTATAGCAATCCATTTTACTGATTATTTCAAATAATGTGTTGTGCTGTAATTTATTTAATTCAATACAGATCTCTTTTATAATTAAAAGATGTAAGCTGTTAAGGATGAAAAAAAGCTCGTCTTGATGGATTTTTTTATTTTTTTCTGAAAGGCATGTAATTAATTCATTAATGGCGTTTATTCTGAACACAGTGCTTTCTAATGCGTCGTAAGTATTTCTGAAAGAACGGTCTATCCCATTGTTTATATCAAAATTAAATAATAATAAATCAGAGGACAGTAAACTTTCATTGCTTGAGCAGCTTGCTTTTAATAAGCAGTTTGTCAAGTTAAATATGTAATATCTTAACAGATTTCTCCAGACTATTTTATCTCCCTGCCAAAATAAATTTAAGAATCCTTCCTGAGGGTCGTTTAGCTCATCTGGTGATGCGAAAAAAAGCTCCTGATTCTCAAGTTCATGAAATCCATTTAGTAAGGAACTTGTATTTCTTAGTTTAAAAAAAACATTCATACATAACTCCAATTAAATAAAAGGTGATACAGGTAATTAAATCGCTACTGCTTGATTACAATACTACGTCAGTTTTTTATTTTAACAAAATCATTTTTCATTATCTCATTATTTTTAAATACATACGGCAGGAAATTAATTCACAAATCGTGAGACTTATATAGTGGTGAGTATATGTTTGTAATTTGTAAAAATATGTAGATTACTAAATAGCTGCGCTTAATACCGCTACACTTTTGCCAGACCATGTTTCCCTCCAGGGAATGGATTGACCGTATCCATGAAGTGGTTAACTTTTCTCAGAAGCTGCCACATAGAACGGTACTGATGATTGCGGGTTATCGTATCGTGAAGCGCCTGCCATAACCGCTCAACGTGGTTCACACACGGCGAATAACCGGGCTGGTAAATCACACTGAACTTTGGATCCGCTTTTAGCCAGCGCTGCGTTTCCCGGCTTTTATGGATGATATAGTTATCCACGATTAGTGTGATGGTTTTTGCCCGTCGATATGTGGCTTTAAGGTATTAGACGTCAACTACCTTTCCCGTACCGCTGTGTAAGGCTCCGGCAAGATAGTATTTTTCATTCTGGCCCGGCGTGGCTACATGCTTTTGTTGACCGCGAGGTTGCCAGTCTGCGCCGATTTTAGGGTTGAAATGGATGTCCACTTTTCGCTCACAGCGCACCTTCTGCTCAGTTAGTTTGGCCCCGTTCTGCCAATAGCGGAACACGCTAAAGCTGGTGTACAGACGCTGACTCATTTCCTCCTCCACTTTCATACAGTTATACTGTGAAAAAAAGGAGGTAGGCGTGAAACTGAAAATGCAGGATTTGAGGCTGTTTAATCTCGTGTTTGAGAGCGATCCTGGCTGGATACTGGATTTCTCTAACCGCACCTTGTCTGCTTTTTTTGATGAAGAACTAAATATTGATATTGATGATGAACGTTATCAGGAAGAGGGGACGTCAAAGGCCAAACGAGTTAGATGCTTGCTGAAACAGGCTGATCGTGAGACCGCTCTGCGGGTTCTTGGCGCTCTCTGGCAGTATAAAACGGAATCCATGCCTGAACAGGCTGAACAAAGCAGTAATGACTATCTTGCACTGATTTCCCGCTTAGAAAACGCTGACACCGATGAAGCCAAAGGTGTAAAGCCTGTCCAGGCATGGCATGGTGTTGACTGGCCTTCACTTATCGCTGAAATGAACGAGATGAAATCTCTGCCGCCACATCCACGTGGTTTTCGGTTTGAAGCCTGGCTTGCTGAACTGTTCAGTATCTTTAAGCTCGCTCCCCGTTCGTCTTTCCGAAATACAGGCGAACAGATTGACGGAAGTTTCCGACTGAATGACGAATTTTACCTGATGGAGGCAAAGTGGCATCAGAAAAGAACGTCGGCTGCTGATCTCCATGTATTTGAAGGAAAGCTCAGTACCAAGGCAACCTGGACACGAGGCGTTTTTATCAGCTGGATGGGGTTTACGCCTGAAGGTCTGACAGCTTTTGGTAAAGGAAAGCGTGTTATCTGTGTCAGTGGGTATGATCTTTACCACTCACTGAGTCATGGAATCCCTTTGCCCGACCTTCTGGACGCTAAAACCCGGCACGCAGCTGAAACGGGAGAGGCCTATGCTGAGTTCGACCGACTATATGCACTGAAGAACACACAGTTCGGCACACTGAAATAACGGGTTGGGAAGCGGTGACTGCTCCCCGTTGTTTCACACAGAATGCTGCTAGTAATGCCCGCATATCGCTCATAGCTGCCTGTCAATTTGGGTTGCTCTGTCCCGGTTTTCTATTGGAAACGACCAAGTAATTTGCGAATAGGTAGTCAAGAAAAATGCGCATGGGCGATCAAGTGAATGCTAATACCCATCAACAACTCCCCGCCCGCCCCCACACCTGCTCGATGCTGAAGCATTCGAACAGGCCTGGCGAAATTTGACGCCGTGGACCGCCTTAATTAAACGCCGTTCACGGCGTTGAATTTCGATGGGACTGTTAGCCCCCCCCCTGTTTTTAGGTTGATTAGAAAAAAATAATTACTGAAAGTTGGGGGGCTACGGGGGTAGGATTCGAAATGCGTGCTCCGGTCGGCCTCCGGTATTTTTAAGCATTTCAGGAGTGACTGACTCTTACAACCGACTGTTTGCAATAAATAAACAATGGTTGTCTCCGGTTTTTCTCCGTTCCTACGAGTGCAATTGAGATATGAAAGAATGAGGTTTTTGTTGGGTGTTCTTTGCTTTTGAATAAAGGCCATTTGACCTGTAAAACTGCAGGGTACTGTTTGTATTGACTTTATGCCTTCAACCTACTCTGTTCATGGGATTGAAAATCCCCGTGTCCTTGGTTCGATTCCGAGTCCGGGCACCACTATTTAGAAAAACCAGCCCTAGGGCTGGTTTTTTGCTTTTGGGGATTCGACAATTCGGATCCTTATCTCTTATCTGGCTGGGCATAGCGCGAAGGCCAGATTTTTTCCGGCGCAACATCCAACTCCTCCGCGATCAATCTTTCTCCCTTCGGCCAGTGTTTTATCAACGCGTTTGCTAAAGTAGAGGACGCCAGCCCAGATTTGCGGGAAACGGCGGATAACGACGTTCCGCGTTTTTTCAGCGCCGCGATAATGTCGGCGGGATGCCAGTCCAGTTGCATCATGCTCATGCCGCTACCCCGTCAATAAACTTCACACCGTCGGTAGTGCGTAACCAGCGCGGGGCTTTCATTTCCGCGGCGAAGTAGTTGATCAGGTCATACAACAGCCAGCTAAGCAATTTCTCCGTTTCCGAGGAAAATCCCTGCCCCGCCAGCGTCTGTGTCAGGGCAAGGCAGTAGCTGCAAAGTTCGGTACATTCTGGCCCAAACTGAGGGGCGTTTGCGGGGAGGGTATCAACGGTCAGGCTTTCAATAAGATGCGACGGGACGGGTTCTAACAGCGTGGGCTGGAGCAGCGTCAAAGCGGCGTTGAGTCTGCCGCAGAGCGCCATTTTTAACGCGATATCTTTGCTTTCAATCAGGGTTTCGGCGAAGTTTTCGCAGTGGCTGGCAAGGACGGTGAAATCCGTGGCGGCATTGAAGGGAACGGTGAGTAACGGGTGTGTCTGGATGGGGATCGTAGCCATAGTGGCAGCCTCACTGATTAGGTTTTGCAAACCTCACCAGACCGCTGCTAAACGGGGTGGTGAGACGTAACAGGGTTAGCAGACCGGCAATCAGTGAAACCGGCGAGCGCGAACGCTCCCCCGTTACGCCCCACCATAATACGGGGCAATTACGGACGTAAAAAAACCGCACTACGGAAGACGGCGGCTGTCCGCACTGATTAGACAGGCTGCTAAACCCGGCACCGGAATTTGCAGGTGCCGGGGAAAGATACTGCTATCGGTGACAGACGGCAAGCGGTTTTGCGCTGGTCGGCAAGGCGTAATGTTAATCTGGAATCCGCCTCGCAAAACTACTTCGGAGATTATTTTATCGTGACCTGCCCGTTCATTAACAGGGGGAGGAGCCAGTCGCGGAGTTCGGCAAGTCGCTGGTTTTCCAGCTCCAGATTACTCTGGCGGGAAAAGATGTTATTAACCGTTTCCGTATATTTGTTCACGACGGAAATTCCCGGCAGCGTAATTTCAATTTTTTTAAGAACAGCGCCTGAAACCTCTTTGAATGTTGATCCCGACGCATTTTTCACAATATTGGGAAGGCTGTTTTTCACTGCATAAAAAACAAACTCTGATGAATATCCTTTCGAGGGTATAAATGATTTAAACCCCTGATTTGTGGTTACTTCATTTTTTGCAATCGCCATATAACCTATGGGCGCGCGTGAACTCAATAACACTGTACCCATCGGATATTTTTTCAGCGATGCACTTTTTATACCTTCTTCGGATACATCTAATGCTCCACGAGAAATAAACTTATTTCCCTGATTTTCAGAAAGATCGTTTGGTGTGATCCACGGAATACCTTTCGCAGTAAAGTTTTCAGGATCACTCGTTGAGGGGGTACTTCCACCTACAATCTGACCTAAATCATCTAATGTTCCAGACGTCCAACCCACCGGAATTTCCCGTTTCAGCGTGGCGTTATAGACCATCTTCCCACCGGAAGTTTTATACGGTTTTCCGTTGGCATCGGGGAAGTCAAATTGTACAAACCAGTAGTCGTACAGCGTTTTCGCCATGGCTTCCAGTTCGGCGTTGATGCGGTTGTTAAGGTCGATTTTATCTTCAATTGAGTCCAAAAAACCAACAATCTTTCGCTGTACAGTTACATCAGGAATCGAAGCTTTAACATCATAAATTCTATCCGGTGAGGTATGTTTTACCTTTGAACCAGATGAAGTAAGCCTGATTTGCTCTCTAACAGCGCGTGTTCTGAAAAGGTAGTAGACATAATCTTTGAGCAATAATTTAGGATTCGTTGTTATTAACCCTAATCGCTGATTATGCAAATACAATCCAGATTCAGGAACCCGCGCACAACTACCAAGCAAGCCTACAGCCTGTTCTGTCATTGCAACAATCAAATCCCCTTTTTCATGCACATACCCCTCAGGAATTTCACCAGTGTAAAATTTCTCTTTTCCAGGCTGTCTTTTGAAGCCACCTTCTTCATGGAAATTCCCTGGAGTAAGCACAATATACGGAGATTCCTGATCTGAGAAAAACTCGCCTTTAAATGGGAATCCATGTTTTATATGGATTTTCCCTTTCAATTTCTCAACAGGCCAATTACTCATACTTCAACCCCGCCAGCTGTTTCTTAATCTCCGCTTCCAGCTCACGCGACTGACTAAACAAACTCTCCAGATTATCGGTAAACCCTTTCATCTTCGCGGCAAACTGCTCCGGCGTAATATCCGAATACTCAATCTTTACATCGAAATACTGCCCGGCGCTGAACGAATAATTCTTCGCCGCAATCTCATCATAAGAGACCACCACCGAGAAGTCGTCTTCCGTCCATTTATTGTTAAACACTTCGCAGATGCGCTGCTCTTCTTCTTCGGTCAGCACCGTTTTCTGGTTTTTGCCGTCTTTGACCTTTTCACCCAGATTCGAGGCGTCGATCAGCACCACCTTCTCTTTGTTGCTGGCGTCGATAAACAGGATCGAGACGTTGGTCCCGGTGGTGGCGAAGATATTCGACGGCATGGAGACCACGCCCGCCAGCATTTTATTACTGACCAGATGTTCGCGAATGCCTTTATCAATGCCGGACTGGGCGGTAATAAAGCCGGTCGGCACCACCACCGCCGCTTTGCCGCCGGGTTTCAGCGAGAAAATAATGTGTTGCAGGAACAGCTGGTAGATTTCCATCTTGTCCCGCGCTTTGGCCTTGATTTTCGGTAGCCCGGCAAAGAAACGCTGCTGGTTCTCTTTGGTGTCGAGATCGTCACGAAAATCGCTGAAATCCATCTTAAACGGCGGGTTGGAGACAATGTAGTCAAAGCGTTTCAGCTCCTGCCCGTCTTTATGGTACGGGTGCAGAATAGTGTTGCCCTGAATCACGTTCGGGATCGAGTGCACCAGATTGTTGAGGATCAGGTTCAGGCGCAGCAGGCTGGAGGACTTTTGCGAGATGTCCTGCGTAAAGATGCTGCAACGATCTTCGCCAATGGCGTGGGCCACGTTCATCAGCAGCGTACCGGAACCGGCGGACGGGTCGTAGCAGCTGACGTCGCGCACCACGCCCCGCTGCGCTTCCGGCACCAGAATCGCGGCCATGATACGCGCCACGGCGTGCGGCGTGTAGTACTCGGCGTATTTGCCGCCCGCGTTGCTATTGTAGTCTTTGATCAGGTATTCAAAGATGGTGGCGTAGAAGTCGAATTTCTGGCTAAAAATGCGCTCGAAGCTGAATTCCACCAGCTTGTTGATAATCGCCCGGCAGAAGTCATCGCGCTTTGATTCGTCGGTAATAGACTCACTGATACGGTCGAACAAGACAACTTTTGCACCGCCGTTCGTTTTGATAGCGAAAACATCGTTGTTTGTGATAGCGATATCTTTCAGCGTATCGTCGAACAGCTTGGCGAAATCGGGGGCATTTTGTCGGCTGAACAAATACCGGATGAAATGATGTGGTTTCAGATGTGCCGTATCCGCGCTCATTTTCAGCTGTAACTTATCCAGTTGCTCTTCACTCATCTGAGTCAGAGCGTCTTCCCAGCTGTCTGCCTTGTCGATGGATTTATCGACTTTTTTCGCTTCAAAGGCGAACTTGTCATTCAGAAATTTGTAGAGAAATGCCTGAGTAATGATTTTGAACTCGCTGGCATCATTCCCTAATCCGTACTGAGCGCAGATATTTTTCAGGCTGTCGATCAGCGCCTTGGTTTTGTCTCTAAATTCCAGTTCTACCACGTGCGTGCTCCGGTATTAAATTCGTTCAGGTATTCAGCCACAATCAGATGATTGATGTCCTTCGCCGCCTTCGCGCTCAGGGTGATGTGCTGCTGCTCTTCAAAGTGCCTGAGCACGCAGGAGACAATCTGGTTGGCGAAGTAGTTTTCATTGTTGAGGATCTGGCTGTTGTTCAGCACTTTTTCATCGGCGTCCTGCTTGACGCCAAGCAGCGCTTCAAAGATTTTACGCTCCGGTTCGCTGAGGCTGCCGCGTTCCCGCAGGCGCTTGTGGGTGCGGGCATATTTGACGTCGCCGCGATACTTATCGCGCAGCAGGGCGTTCTGGCGGTTCAGCTCTTTGATGCGGTCATGAATTTTATTGAGTGTGCCAATATTCGCAACCATTTCTTGCTGGGTGACTTCGCTGAGTTTCTTTTTCTTAAACAGGCGCTCCAGCTCTTCCTTGAGGGTAAGGAACTGCGGGTCCTGTTGATCGAAGTTGCTGGCCAGCGCTTCACGGGTGCGGCGCAGGGTGTCTTTCAACTGGTCGGCCAGCACCAGCTCTTCTTCACCCACTTTGCGGAATTCAAAGAGCACCTCTTCCAGCGCCCGGTTCAGCAGGCCGGAGATATCCACGCCCTGCTCCAGATCGGCCTTCAGGTTGAGTAAATCGAGACGACGGCTGGCTTCGCGGTACAGGACGTTAAGTTTGTTGAAATCCAGTTCATGGAGGAATTCAACGTCACCCTGAAGCCGGATCAGGTTGTACAGGCTTCGGGCGTTGGCCAGCGCATTCTTCAGCGCCAGCATGGTTTGCCGGTCGTCAATCTGGTTGATCTGGTCGGCGAAAATTTCCGCATTCAGGGTGTTGAACTCAAACAGCGCATCTTTGATCTGTTCGATTTCCTCGCGGATTTCTTCCCGTGATTTAAACAGCCGGGAGTAATGCTCCATTTCATCGCCCAGCTCAGATTGCAGCTCTTCAAAGTAGGCTTTGTTGGTGGCGTCAAATTCCTGGCGGATGTCGGCGAAGTCCACCACATAGCCGTAGCGGAAATCTTTGTAAGTACGGTTAACGCGGGTCAGCGCCTGTAGCAGGTTGTGCTTTTTAATCACCCGCCCCAGATAGAGCTTTTTCAGGCGTTTGGCGTCGAAACCGGTCAGCAGCATGTTGTAGACAAACAGCAGGTCAATGTTGCCCGCTTTAAACGCGTCCACCCAGTCTTTGCGCTCCTGCTTTGTACCCACGTCGTGCAGGATGAGGGCAGCCCGTTTGATGCTTTGCTTTTTCTTTGCTGTGGCAAGGTAAACCACCTCCGGTTCAGCAGCGTGCGCGATAGGGTGTACTTCTTCCGTTTCCGTCACGGCGGGCGTTTCGGCGTAGTGCGCGTTGAACAGCGCCTGCATCTGTTTCGCCTGCTCTGAGCTGTCGCAGATCACCATGCCGCCAATGGTGTCATCATTCAGCGCGCCGCGGCTTTTGGCAAAGTCGGTGATGATGTAGTCGAGCATCGGCTTCACAAAGCTGGGGTGCGCATAGACCTGTTTACGATCCACATCGCCCGCCTGAATTTCCGCGTCCTGCAATGCCCGTTGCAATGTCATCCGGTAGCTGGTGGCGATCTCTTCACGGATCAGGCGCAGGGTGTAACCGTCCGCAATGGAGGCGTTGTAGTAGTATTTGTGAATGTAGTCGCCGAACAGGTCGCGGGAGTTGTAGTCGGTGCCCAGCAGCGGCGTGCCCGTCAGGCCGATTTTAATCGCCTGCGTGTCAGACTGGCTTAAGTTGGCCAGGAAGCTGCCTTTCGGGTTGTAGCTGCGGTGGACTTCATCGAGGAAGTAGACGCGCTGGATGCTGACATCATAATCTTTGGTCGAAACGACGTCCGGTTCATCCCTGAATTTCTGGATGTTGACGACGGTGATTTCCGGTTTGCCCTGATGGTTGTGGATCACCTGCGTGGCTTTAATGTCACGAGCAAAGGCGCTGCGCGAGTTGATCTGGTGGACGGTCAGGCCACGAGCGGTAAACTCCCGGTGCGCCTGCTGGAGTAAATCAAGCCGGTCGACAATGAAATAGAACTTGGGGATCACCTGCTTTTTCTGGAAATAGTCGGTCAGGAAACGCACGCTGTAGTAAGCCAGCGCCGTTTTCCCGCTGCCCTGAGTGTGCCAAATGATGCCTTTTTTCACGTCATTGTTGAGTTTGCGTTCTATCGCTTTGGTGGCGAACAGTTGCGGGTAGCGCATGATGTGTTTCTGGATGCCGTCCGGCTCTGCCACATACGCCAGCGCATAACGCAGGATAAATGCCAGCCGATCGCGGCTCAGCAACGAGGTGCAAATACGATTTGTCGGCCGGTTATGGTCTTTGTTGGTCTGAAATTCCGGGCTGGTGCGGATAACCTCAAGGTTGTTGTCTTTCAGAACCTTCAGCTCTTCATCTTCTGTCAGCGGTTTTAGCAACGCGGTAAGGTTGAAGAGTTCTTCTTCACGAAAGTAGTTGAATTCGGGTTTACTGTAGGAACTGCTGGCATAGAACGCGCCCTGAAGCGGCTCGGGATCGCTGTCGTCATACTCCATGTTATTGGAGAAGATCATAAACTGGGTGATGTTGGCGAAGCGGCGGAATTTCGGGTTCTGGAAGCGCTTATTGATACGCTCCCGTTCCGCCAGAATGCCTTCCCGGTTGTTCGGTTTTTTTACTTCAATAAAAACCAGCGGCATCCCGTTGATCAATAAGGTGATGTCAGGACGAAATTCTTCGTCGCCATTTTCGCAGGTCAGTTCAGTGACGACGTGGAAGCTGTTGTTGTTAAAGTTTTCGAAGTCGATCAGTTTGATGTTGGAGCGGTCGCTCAGCTTTTCAAAGAAGGCCCGGCCTAAGTCTTCGTTATCCAGCAGGAGTTTTGTGTCTTTGAATACGCGTTCGATGTCATCAGGCGCGGTGCCGGGGTTTATTCTGGCAAGCGCGGTGGCGAAAATGTCAGGGAAGATGTTGGTTTCTTTGTCCCACGTTTGCGTTTTGAGCGACAGATAGCGGTAACCCAGTCTTATCAAATGCAGCAGGACGGGGATTTTGACGCGGGTATCTTCGGTAAATTTCATCGTATTCCCTGTTTTATCATTTTGTTGCACTCCGGGCCATGTGGCAGCTGTCGCCTGATGTGCAGTGAACGACGATTATTGTTTAACTTTGCGTCTATGTTACACGTTCTGCTTAAACTGACCGAGTACATTTGAGTTTGCTTGTCTGCCATCATTAATGGTTTATAATTTTTATATTATGTCGATTTAATATCGACATAATATAAAATAATCAAACTAAATATTGTTATGCTGTATTGATGAATCCAGGGTAGTTTAATAATTTTCTAAATTGTCCATCACGAGGCGACATTTGCCAAACTATCTAAACTGGCTGATGCAGAACACCCTACCCGGTCAGGTGTTGCTCCAGTCATGGCTTACCCGCAACGGCATAGATCGTAAGCTCTCTTACCTCTATGTGCAGAATGGCTGGATCAGGCGGATCGCGCACGGCGTATACTGCCGGATGGGCCGCGAGCCAGACTGGATGGACGCGGTTTACTGCCTGCAAACACAGTGGGAAAAACCTGTTCGCGTGGCCGGGCTGACCAGCCTTGCGCTACAGGGACATGCCCACTATACAGAACCGGGCAGGCCGCAGGTCTGGCTGGCGCTCCCGGCTTACGTCAAACTGCCGGGATGGTTAGCCGATTTTGAACAATCCGCGACGTTTGTCACGCTGTATACCTCTGGCCTCACCGTCGATATAACGCCATTCACGATAAAACTGAATATCGGTGATCGGCAGTTAACGGGCAGTGCCCCGGAACTGGCTGCATATGAGATTGCCAACGGCGTTCCTTCGTTGATCTCATTCGAACATGCCGATGCCCTGTTTCAGGGGATGAATCTTCTCAGCCCGCGTAAATTACAAACGCTGCTCTGTGCCAGCCATTCGGTTAAAACCAACCGGGTGATGCTCTATCTTGCCCGACGCAATGCGCATCCTTACTTTCAGTATCTCGATCAACGCGGTATAGAAACAGGCACGGGAAAACGGCAAATCGTTCCCGGTGGGTGGCTGGAGCCGGATTATCAAATCACCGTTCCCCGCACATTTAAACCGGAGGGAGTCGAAGATGGATATGCGTGATAGTTATGCCCGACAGGTCAGGCTATTAATGACTACCCTGCCGCATGTGGCGAAGGAGCCCTGTTTCGCCCTAAAAGGCGGCACAGCAATCAATTTGTTTGTGCAGGATTTCCTTCGCCTGTCGGTGGATATCGATCTGGCGTATAAGACCTTTACAGATCGAGAGACCGATCTGGCGGCTATCAATGACGCACTGATGCGTATTACTGAATCGCTCAACGGCAGACCGGGGATCACAGCTATCCGACAGGAGAATAAAGCAGATGAAAAACGCATCATCGTTAACACCGCCGACGCGCAGATAAAGATTGAGGTAAGTCCGGTCTGGCGCGGGCTACTGTTGCCACCAATAGAAATGCCAGTATGTGAACAGGTGGAAATGGAGTATGGATTTACCACGATGAATGTCGTCTCACTGGCGGATCTTTATGGCGGTAAGATTTGCGCCGCACTCGACCGCCAGCATCCGCGCGATCTGTTTGATGTGCTGAATATGCTGGAGAAGCCGGGACTGACGCGCGAAATCTTTGACGGTTTTCTTTGCTATTTGGCAGGACATCCCCGCCCTATCGCCGAATTGCTGGCTCCGAACTGGGATACAGAGCGGATCGCCACGCTGTACGCCCAGGAATTTTCGGGCATGACGCAGCGGGAAACGTCGCTGGAATCTCTTCTGTCGGTAACGACCTTGCTGCCGCAGGCATTGGAGTCACATCTTACGGAGCGGGATCGCCAGTTTTTGCTCAGTTATAAGAAAAATACCCCTGACTGGTCACTGTATCGCTACCCTGAAATTCAACATCTACCGGCTATTCGCTGGAAGCTGCGTAATCTAGCAGTACTGAATGATAAGAATCCGGCCAAATATGCAGCGGTGGTGAACAAGTTAGAAGGTGTTCTGGGGCAGTACTTTTAGCTCTGGTTCTGAGGGAATGAATTGAGCCATGATGTTTGGTTATCTCAACTGCCACATGGCCACATCTCAAAAACAAATTAAAATATTTATGTAATTCAACAAATAATAATTAACACCGTCAAATATTATCTCAAAAACACCTAATCCAACATATCAACGTAAAGCCCAATGCAGGAGTGACGGCTCAACACCCTGCGGGTGAGGTAGGTATGTTTTTCACGCCGTTATATGTGTACCTCAAGCCGTTATATGTGGACCCGACTCCACACATAACGAAGCCCCCATTCGCAAAATGACGATTTTTCGTGATAACCCTCACAAAAATAAAGCGATTTTTTATGGGGGCCTTCGTGGGGGCGCTGTTTGTGAGAAATACCAGTAAAACCAATAACAAACAGCACCTTAATCGTGGATGTGATTCCGAGTCCGGCACCACTAATTTAAAGAACCCGCCCACAAGGCGGGTTTTTGCTTTTGTTTGATATAATTTACTCCCTCCCCATGGCGCTTTGTTTCAATAGCGCATAACGATTAAGAAGCTGATTAAGCCGCATATCGAGTTGCTGATACAACGCGGGTGATACACTCCCCTGCTGGCTTAATTCCTCATCGATTTGACGCAATAACTCTTCTGTCGGCGGTGTTTGGTCAAGCTGGCGGCGGATAGTGAAAATGGCTGATTTCAGCTCCGATCCCGTCAGATATTTCCCTTTGCGTTCATCGAGTGCATTTAGCTGAGTGGTTAACGCTTCCAGCCCCTGCTGGGCATGATGCCAGTTTTGCAGTGCGCTTTCCGGCAACGCTTCCGTGATTAACTGTTTTTGTAATCCGCTTGAGAATTCCGTCGTCAGCGATTCTTCCGGCCACAGGGTGGCTAACTGCTGCGCTAATGATGCGGCATACTCCCTCGACCATAGAGGTGACAGGTCATGTAAAACGTCCAATTGCCCTTGCGTTGCGGCAATTATTTCCTGTTTCTGCTCCTTCAAATCTGAAGATTGCCTCAACGTGGACAATTGCTCTGGCGACAGCATCTGCGGCAATGGCTTCACCAGTTCATATCCGTCGGCGCGCATATGCATAATACCAAGAAAAGCGCCTGTAGTTACGCACGCAGTCACCATGGCACCGATAGCAAACCCCAGCCACATCCGTCGGGTTCCATGACCGGTTTGAGTAGCAAAAACCGTTGCGCTCGATTGCTCTGGTGACACGGGTTCATTAACCACAAAGACCAACTGTGGCAAAGACGTCTCAACGTTAATGGTCGCACCTGAAGCCGGTATCATCACAGCGCCCGCTCCCGAATCCGCTTCAGCTTTCTCCAGACGCAAAGCAGCATTGTGCATCCAGGTAACAACCGCCTCCAGTTTACTCAGCGCTTTCAACTCAAGCCGTTGCAGCACTTCGCAGACATGTTTTAAACTCTGCTCAACCCGATACACCATTGATAAATCAGCATATGACAGCGTCAGCGTACGCAATTCTTGCTGTAAACGGGCTGACAGCCATGCCAGAATCTCAACGCGGACATGCGTCTGCTGCGGCCATATAGCACTCCAGTGGTGCGTCAATAAGGCTTCCATGAGTTCTGCGCCTTCAGCAAGCCCCATCAGACCCGTATTACGTGTTCTGCCGACGGTATACCAGGCCAGGGTTTGCAGTTCGACGCCGTTATGACGAAACAATGTCAGGCTTAACTGTTCAACTTGGTGCCAGTCAACATCCGGGCGCGCGGGGTGAGTCAGTTTGCTGATTTCATCGCGTAACTGCCCGAACTCCGTAAAAGCACGCGGGTCGCCACCGGTGGTGATGCGAATCTTTTCCATGTCAGTACACTCTCGTCTCAAGCCAGCCCTGCTTTTTAAGATGGCGAATAAGAACCCGCCCCTCAGGGGTAAAGTCAGTGCCATAGCGAACAATGCCAACGTCCTGCAGTTCAGCATCAATTGCATAACGCAAATGCCCCGGCGTTTCCTGCTCCTGCATCGTTACCTGAATACCTTTTAGTCGCGGTTCATACTTCAACAAAACCTGAGAAAGCGTGCTGATAAGCTGATGCGCCGTACCTGGCATCCCCTGGAGGATTTTTGTCATATCCGGCAGACCGTAGTCGGGTAAATGTTTGAGGCTACCGGCACGCGTATTCAAAATGCGCTGCATATTATCCAGGACGGACAAGATGACCTGTGTGTTTTCGCTAACTTCGTGCAAAGGAAAACCACCGGAAAAATTACCCAACAAGATGTCATAAAGAGAAGGCCGTTTAATCATGACTCGTCCTCCTGCATCAGAAGAACCAAAGCCTGAGAATTTAATTCAATCACTCGCGCTTTATCAGAATCGAGATCTTCACGACCTAATACTACACGCCATGAATCCTCAGACTGTTCGGGAGAAATGAACATTCCCGCCACGCCAACATATTGCGCTTCTATTTCAAGTGGAATATCGACAGTTACGCTTTCACCAGGACGTACCCGAATATCTTTCTGAGCCAGTAAATCTGCTTTCACCACCGTGCTGTCTTGCGCAAATAAAGACTGATAATTCGCTGAGTCAAATGCTTTACGATCTTTGAGTTGGTAAATACGTACGACTGTTGAAAGCGCGATGCCCTGCGCATTTTTATTAGCGGCTTCCCTGGCGCAAAGATCCAAATGCAATGTTTTAATTTCCTTATAAAAAATTGACTTCGTTAATGACACAGTGCCTTCAGATACTTTTTGTGTCAGGCCACATCCGGTAATCAGACTGGTCATTGCGGTTATTACGGCAAAATTAATAGCGATAATCGCCAGTCTCATCGGCTTCCCTCCGCTGATCATGTTGACTAAGGCTTTGCCAGAGCCCAAGTTTAATCGTTATGAGTTGATTCTTAATTTCCGGATTATCCAGACGCATTACAGCCGTGCGACCGAGCTGTACTGCGCGTTCGCTTTTATTGCTGGTAAGTTGAGCATCCGGAAGCGCCGAGCGAGGAATACGTAATTGCAGCCTCGCATTCACTCTGGCACCTAAATAAACGTGCATCAGCGCAAGAAAATCATGGTAAAGCTGACCACCGGGCAACCAGTCGCGAACCTCATCGGGAACATCCGTTGTCAGCGTAATTAGCACCTGACTGTTAATATCTACGGCGCTATGCCCCATCACCGGACGAGAATGGAGACTAACGGGTTGCCGCGTACTCATTTTTAACGCCTTATCCAACAGGATTAAGCGTTTATCATGAGGGGTCACGGTGATATTTGTTATTGGCGATAATAAAGAAACCAGCGCGGATATTCCTTCCGCCGTACGCGTTGGCATTCTCATTATTCCTAACAGCGCCAAAAAACGCGATAACGGGGCCTCCGTTTGTGCGGCGCATCCTGGAATCCCCAACCCGGTTAACCCCAGTAAATATTGCGATGTTTCATCTGTACCGCCGGGGCGAAAGGTCGCTGGATAACTGTATTTACGCCAGATTCGATAAAACTGCGTAATTAAGCGGTGATTAAAAATATCAAGAAACTCAGCGGCAACGTCCGAACCTTCCTGACGCTGGGCGATATCATCCTGATAAGTTGTCGGCAGCGGCGATTCCACGCCATACAACCCCATAAAAGTGACACGAACCGTTGGCGGTAGTGTGGGATGCTGTGGATCATATTCTGCACTTTTTAGCTCACCCGCCGGGAACCCCATCCCCGGATGAGGACGAAAACGAATGGCATCGAAGCGCGGACTTTGTTGGCTTCCTGGAGCTGGCGCTTACGGGTTCCCCTGTTCCAACAACTGGCAGAAACGATAAAAATTGGTACGTGGCAGGTTTTCGCCAAGGCTATTTAGCAGCCGGGTAGCCGCTGATTGTGATTCTCTTTCCATCGCAAGCTTTTCCCTGCCGGCTGTATGATTAAAGTAAGCTGATTAAACAAATGAATATCCGCATATAATGCAAAAAAGCGGTTAAGCATTTCTCCAAACAGATGAATATCGCCCTCACCGGTAAATCCGTTCTCATCAAGCGTTATTTCGATGTCCACGCCACGGAGTAAAAATCCTTTTTCAAAGCGCTGTATTTCATGTTGTTGAACATCCATGATCGCATCCAGACGACGATAATTAAGCTCATCATCCTGCCAGTTATAGAGAGACAACGTTCCTTTGAGCACTTCAGCGCTGGCCATCATATTCAGAAAGCTGGATCCCAGGTGGCTCAACACGCGCCAGTGAAAACGATCCTCGGCGGGAGGATAAGCCGGTAGCGTCGGTTTACACAGATTGCGCACGGCAAGCGGCGTCTGGAGGATCTGCTCACAACGATTAAGCAATGAACTCTGCAAAGCTCGTCTGGGTAGCTGACCGTTTGTGCCAGTCACTTTCAATGACACGGTTTCATACTCAGCAAGACGATCCCGCTCCCAGGCATCTCCCCCGAGGATCAGCCAGGTATCATACAATCCCGAGACGCCGCGCCTGACGCGTGTATGGAAGTAACGTTCAGGCGCATTACGGCGCATCATGCCTCCCTTGTGGCGAAAGCTGGTGAATGGGGCATAGGCGGCATTACGCGCCCGCTGCGAACCTGAAACCGCATCCACCGAATAAATTTCCGTGTGACCATCCTGCAATCTGCGCGGACGCAGCAAATATTCGCTTTCAAGCCCATTCACCACCAGCGGATCGGCTTCCAGAGTGAAGAGATTAATAACCGGAACGCAATGAAGGCGGATATTTTCACTCCCCAGAGGAAGCTCAGAATTCCACTGTTGAGTCAGTACCGCTTCAATTTCAAAGCAGTCGATACCCGCAGGAAAGGTTATCTTTTCCAGACCGTTAAGATGGACAAACATAAATTTTTCGCGAAACGTAAAATATTCAAGCAATAATTGCCAGCCGCCAAACGCTGTATCGCCTTTTGGCCATAAACTGTCTTCACTGGCAAATCCACCCGGGGAAAAGTAACCCTCCAGTAGAATACGTTCTACGCTGTTGGGGAATCTCAAATAAAGAGAGGCCAGACGCTTTGTCAAAGCAAGGTGCAGCACGTGGGCCACCGGCGCGTCACCGCTCAGGTAAAGGCTGAGACGCGTCAGATCGGTTTGCGACCAGTCCATCTGTGGATTGCACTTTAATCGCATACGGATGACCGAGCGTCCGTCAGGTTCGGCATCGACATTCACCGCCGTAACAGACAGTGGGCTGAGCGTGACGGGCTGGGTAGTACGATACTGACATACCGTTTTTTTAGGACCGACGGGCTGGGACAATACGCCAAACCCCGCATTAATCCGTTCGCTCATTTTCAGCACATCAGAATCCGGTAAAAGTTCGACAATGCTTAAGGAGGGAATGGTACGTAAATAATGCGGCCACAACAGACTCATCAACCCTTCGGTAAATTCAGGAAGATGATCGTCAATTTTGGCGCGCAATCGCCCCATTGAAAATGCAAAACCTTCGAACAGCCGCTCCACATAGGGATCGGGAATACCGGCTTTGTCCAGATCCAACATGGCAGCACGATCCGGATGCGCCTGCGCAAACTCTTTTGCCGCTTCCCTTAAATAACGCATTTCCGCGTCATAATAACGCAGAGTTAAATCTTCCATTTTACAGTTCGCTTATTTTGTTTTTGCTTTAACCACACAAGACGGCGGCCCTGGCGGGATCAATGGCGACCAAACCGGACAACAGGGAGTCCATCTCTGGCGCCAGACGCGCTTTGTCACTTTCACTGCGGTTGGCTTTTAAACGCAGAAGTTTCAGCCGTCGCGCTTTGACTTCAAACAGCAATTCAGGCTCCCATTGTTTGAGGGTGAGAGAGTGCGCAGTCGTATTCAACTCGCCAAGCAAATGCAGCGCGAGATCGTTGCGCCCACACTGTTCCGTCAGACGGGCCATTAACAGCTGGCGTAACCAACACTGTCGACGTGAAATAATGCCGGGGCGAGTCTGAAGCCAGGCAAGCGCTGCTTCAACGCCTTCGCTATCCGCCAGCGCCAGCGCCTCGTTTTCAAGTAGCAGAATATCGTCGTTCGCCCCTGCGGTAGTCGCAGCGACTTTTTCCGTCTGCCAGTCGCTTTCCTGCAGCACGCCACGGACTATCCACTCGCGGGTGACGTCATCAGCAAAGGGAGTTCCATCGTTAAATGCCAGCGTTTCCAGACCCGGCATCCGATGTAGCAGCATTTTCAAATCGCTGATGATAATGGCGGCATTTTTATCCCATGGCGAACCCGCCCTGCTTAACGCCTGATGAAGATACCACTGCACGTCCAGCCAGAAATGATTCACTCCCTCAACAAATAGGCTGTCGGTTAACTCAATCAGTTCAGTCCAGTTTTGCTGCAAATACAGACGCTTGAGCTGCGCGCGGTAATCACTCTTGGGCGATTCCAGGCGTGTACGTCCGGTGCCATCTGGCGGAGGAAGCTGGCTGACCGTATCGAGCCGCACGCTTTTCATCAAATGATGCGCCGCCAGCCAGCCATCCGGCTGATCGCTTAAGTATTTCGCCAACAACCGTGCCTGCTCCAGCAGCTCCCGGCCAGAGGCAATACTTTTGAGAACGGGAGTTTCTGCGCTGTGCCGGCTGGGTTGAGCACTGATATTTTGCGGTACCAATGCCTGAGCGCCGCCAGACTGCGCCAGCCGATTCTCCAGCGCGCTATACAACGCCCCAAGCCCTGGACGAATGCTCTCCTCTCGCTGACTAAACTGCTGCTCCAGCAACATCAGCGCACCGGCGATCCGTTGCGTGTCAGGTCGTGAAACCTCGGGAAAACGCGCCAGACTATCCAGCATTCGTCCGCCTGCCAGCCATTCAAGGGCGGCCTTATGGCTGTTGGCTCTTAAGGGGTGGAGAGAATCGCCATATTGCTGCATCAGACCAGCCAGCAAAATCAGACCATCCGCCAGGCCGGACTCACCATCCTGATGCAAACGCGCCCATGTGTAGTAGGTGACAACACGGACATCTTTACAGCTATGGGTCAGAATTTTTTCCGCGAGCTCAATGATGAGATCCGTTTGTGCGCCAGAAAGTTTATTCACCTCCTCTCGCATGCGCTGAAAATCATCATCATAGACCGGATCTTCCCCGCCTGGGTTGGCTGCTGAAACTGGCAATAGCCAGTTTTGCCATAGCACAGTCTGCGTTTGCGCTTGTTCCATTAGTTGCCGTTGTTCATCTGGCGAAGCCGCGCTGGCGGCCAGTAGACGTTTCAAAGCGCTCATTCTTCTTCCTCTGAGGAAATCTTGCCGCTAACAACAAAAATTGCTTCTGGTAGTTCAAAGTCGCGGAGTTTAAGTAATGCGAGCGGGCCTTCACCCGCTTCCGTTCGCAGGGTGTAGTTCAGCGGCAATCCATCCTGCGCAGTCCAGCGCAGGTTAAAACCGCTGCTCACGCCAGCGTTGTCGGTTATCTCCGCTTTCTCAAGCAGTCTTATCCACCCCCAGGTACCAGGGTTATCTGAGTAGATTCGGGTTCCCGTATTTGTACTCACCCAGCTTAGGGTTGCCCCTGATGCTGGCGTATCAGCTGGCCAGACAAAGTTTTTCCACGCTGGCATCTGATTAACGTAGGTGAGTTTTTGCCCATCCAGCACGAGGTCAGTCTGCATCACATCCCGCGCCGTTCCAGGACGCAGTTCAAAACGCATCCCGGCTTCGCCACGAATAAATGCGACATCCGCAATTTGGCTGAGCTGGTCTATCGCCTCAAGGAACGCCGGATTAAACACCAGTCCCTGCGCATTCACCGTGTCGGCAACCCAGTGGCTTCCCTGTTTATGCAGCACACCGCTTAAATGGCTTTCGAGAAAATGCGGGATCCGGCCATTATCGCTTCGCAGATATTGCGCCAGCAGCGGCAGAGAAGCCTCGCTACCAACATCGCGAAACGGATAACGTCCACCGAAAGCGCTGTTCCAGTCATTCACAATCAGCGCCTTCCATTGCGCATTCAGGCCCGCTGCGGTTGGCTGCAACACCTGTTGCCATGACTGCTCCAACGGCTGAACAAACATACTTTGACCAAATCCACTCCATGCCTGCCCCAGGCTGGCAGCCACCAGGTTGCCATAGTCACGCGTGGTGGTGAGATCGATGGTTTTGCCCTGAAACACCGTTTGCGCCAGCGCCTGACTCATTCCCTGCGGATCGGCAGCGTTAGTAATCTGCTGGAGTTTCAGTCTGACCTGCGTTACCCGGGTCAGGTAGGTTTGCAGACTCAGGTGACTGATATCCTGGCCAGCCGATTGTTCATCCATCAATGCCAGGATTGGCGAGAAGGTACTCGCCATAGGGCCTTCTTCGCGCGCATGCTGGTCAATGGTTTGCTTTTCTTTAGTGTTAAAGAGATCCTTTGCCGACTTTACCAGCGAGTCCGACAGCGCTTCACCGGTTAACCCTGTGCGTCCCTGAACGGCGAGGGTATTCATTAACGCAACCAGAGGAGACTGACGAATATCGGCAATCAACGTGAGTTGATCGATGGCATCGCTTAGCGTCTGGGTGCGCTTCCAGCGAATACTGTTGAGAAAATCCAGCCAGTTGTCGGCAAAATCCGTGAAGTAACGCTCGCTAAGATGCGCCTTTAACGCCAGTGGAGAGAGAGGGTCGCTTGCTGAATGCGTATCATCTCCCAGTACCTGATCCATTTCTTCCCGGCGGTTATTTACAATTTTTTCTATGGCGGGCAAAACCTCCTCTTCCCAGGCTTTGCGGGTATATACGCCAGCAACCGAACTCTGGGTATAAAATACGTGCTCTGCCCGGGTATCGCCGGTCATGTCTTCCAGACGAAGCTCGGTATAATGCGGAGTCACCTGTTCAATAATTTTCTGATACAAAGCTGCTTCGCCATTGCGGATCCCCATCTGACGAATTAACAGCGTTCGCACCTGGCTAATAAGATTTTTATCCGCTGCTATTTTCCATTCAGGATGCGCCTGAAGGTGTTCTCCCCAGAATTGCCAGAGTCCTGGCCCCACGCCCTGCCATGATGCGCGCGAAATACCCGCGCGATCCGGCCAGTCTTGCATCAGCGCCTGACTAAAAAACGATGACTCCATCTGCTCAGGCCGGGAGAGCATCAGATACATTTTCAGTTGGTTGTAGGCGATCTTTGCCCGAGCGGCAAACTGCGGGCTATCTGGAGCCAGCCGGGTTAAAGTCGTTAATTCCTGAGTGAGATGTTGATCGGCTTCATCACGCAGGAGCGGAATAGCGATACGCGTATAACGCGGCCATAGCGCATCCAGCAGAGCATCATTTTGGCTTAAGCCGAAGCGGTAGTACCACGGCACCCCATTCTGCTGACGCCAGCGAAGCTGACCTGGCGTTTGCTGAAGCGAGGATAGCGCCGTAAGACGCTCGGTGAGCGGTTCATCCGCACCACCTGCCAGTCTCGCCTGGTCCAGACTTTCGCCGATCAGATTGCGGTTCGCCAAAAAAGACACCACCATTCCTGCGCCCCATAGCAGCATCAAACCAGCGGTACCGACGGCCAACACGCGCATCCCTGAACGGCCTGTGCGCTGTGCCCTAAGTTCAGCAGGTAACGCAGGGAGCGAATCAAGCAGCGCACGCCAGCGCTCATCACGCATCCAGGCATGCGCAACGCGCGATGAGGTATTTTCCGCATACTGGCTCAGGATGACCGCCGCCAACGGCAAAGGCCGGTGCGGGCTAAAAAAAGTGGACAACGATTCGCTGATGGCTTCTGCGCCAGGCATCAGCAAATTAGCCATTTTCAGTAAGAAGTTATCGCGGATATTGCACGTAACCTGCTGCGTGCCCTGCTCCGCCATCTGCATTGCCAGCGAGGTCAACTGCGAACGACATAAAGCTGTAGTGCATCCTGCAGGGAACAAACACGTCGCAGAGTGCAGGGTTACGTCATCCAGGACGAATTGAGCGCCATGCAGCGACCAAAGGTATAACGGCACTCGCCAGCGAAGCGTGGTAAAAACAGTCTGAAGATGGCGAGCGGCATTATCTATTTGTTCTGCGGTTAAAGAGACAACAGGTGCAGATTGAGCCAATGCCTGCTGGTGCTGAAAAGTGGGGGTTACCCATATAATTCCATCCAGCGGGCGCCGATGCAATTTGCGTATCGCGTCAAACAGCGTGGCATCTGGCACATCAGTTAGCCCGCCGCCCCAGATTAACACCACGCCATCCCCTTCAACCCAGCGCAGAGAGGTGAGTTTTGGCACTAGTAGCTCAACCTGAATGACATCCCCCATCACCAGCAGGATATGCGTTTTGGCGCGCCAGCGGCGGCCGTAATTATCTTTAAGTGTAGAATGGAAGTTAATGAATATATTACTATCCAATGTGGTGGTTATATTATTCCCAACATTTGTCTTATCAACTGATTTCCATGGCAAAAAAGAATAAACAATTGATTTATATTTTAACAATGGAACATACGATATCAACACTGATTTCAGCGCATTCAACTGCCATAATTTAAAAATATAACATAGTGCTATTAAAACAGTTGTAACGACTATTATCCTTGTTGATTGGGTCCTCACCCCCAAATACTCTCCGTAGTAAAAAAGAACTACATAGCATATCAAACCAACGACAACTAAAATACATAACCGACCAAATAGCAGCAACAAGGTGGACTTCTTCATATATCTATTCCTGATTTCTAATTTTTTTAACCCTCGACAATATAATTCTCCCATCCGATTCCGATAATATTAGATCAACAGCACTCACATTTTGTCCATTTAACAAAGAGAACATTAACATCATCCATATATCAAACTCTCCGTGAATGCCGATATATAACTCTGCATAATATTGCTCAAGGTTGTTATTATGCTCATTAAGAAGAACTGCCACCTTAGCCACATCTTTTTTATCGCTATGTTTGCCTATCAATAAATTGTCAATTATCCCAACCCTGGCTTGATAAAAAATAAGATCGTTAAGGTCTTTGAGCAGTTCATCATCATTCGTAGAGATAGACCTATACAACCTTGCTTTCTCGACAATATTATTCTGATTAACTAACATCGGTGCAGCAAAAAGAAAAGCACACATCCCATCACCCGTTTTATGGTGATTATCTTTGGTATCCGTTGATTTCTCCCCTACAATAATTAACCTGAATCTATCCTCCGTAACGCTTAACCATTCATTAATATTTAATACATAATCGTGCAAAATAAATTCACTATTTTTAATTATATTATCAGAGAGCCCAAGTCGTTTCCAGGCCAATAAAAAAGACTGCCATGCTGAAGTTCCTGACATCTGACCAACAATAAAGTTAATAACTAAACCTTTTCCAGAAGGAATATCAATTAATCTGGCTCTTATAGGAGCTAATAACTCATGGAATAAAGCCGTATAGTCAATCGATTCTGGAAAATGTAATGCCCTGGACCCAATGGCATTGAACTCATTTCCTTCAAGTAAACTGGGTATCTGTGATTCTTCAGGAAAGAGATAGCTGTAATCTACAATACTTATATAACTTGATGCCCATTCAGACCACTCATAATCAATATTAGAACTTTCCGTTGATATCATTTCATTTCTTTCAAGAGATACGCCGACCTGAAATAATCGAAGCCCTATATATATAATGAATACTAAAAAAATACTTAGCGATATTACAAAAGCATAATAAAAACAGTCATTATTATGAGTAATATAATAAAATAAACTAAATAGCAGAACAACAGTTATTAACAATGAGAAAAAAACACCACTATCGCGGCCCCACCTAATAGAACGTACAGGTTGCATTGTCTTTTTATCAGGAATATTCCAACTCATTTTAACTTACCAGATCCCCGTACAGGGAAGTGTTGAAATAACATAGCAACCGCATTGACACATACATTTATGCACAGCTACTGGTTTTCCATCTGAGATCCACTCAGTAGAACCCTGGATTATCTTATTTACGCCATGAAATGGTATTGGGCATATAACAGTATCCCCAAGTAATGCAACACCTAAACCATCGATAATCATCGTTGACGAAACAGAAATTACTTTGCCACCACTACTTAATGGATCATTGAGCCTGACCAAACCTAGAAACATAAATCCTCACTATAAAACAATATAACTATCCAGATGTGATTTTTTGAAAAAACAAAAAATTATCCAGCATATTTATATAATCAGATAATAATATCTCACCTAGTAATAAACATTAACTTTTAAATTAAACCCCATATAAAATTAGTCTAATAGTAAAAAAACCACCATCCTGATTTAAGTAATCGAATAGATCGCCCTTGTTTCTTAAATTCTTTTATTCTTCTGCGTTTTAATCTTCGCAAATCAATATTGGTCACATTATCCCAGCCAGCAACAGTCAATATCTCCTCCGTCAGCTGTTCTTTCGGAAAGGGATGTCGTCGCCAGATCGTCCATATTGCGGGGAGGATATACAGAAAGGTTCCCGTAACCAAAAATATCGTTATCACTTGTCGTAATCCTTCACTAAGGACCCAATCTTCTTTATACAACCCCACTACCAGCAGCAGAATAGCCAGAAGAATAACGATCGAAATGGGGACTTTCATCGCGTCTATTCGCGCCCGTCGTATTCCCTGGTAGCACCACGGTGGCATGGTCAGCGAACGCGCATGCGGCCGGACAAGGGCATATACCAGATACTCCTCTCCCACCGGCGCGGCAATCAGTTCCACTTCCTCACCTTCCCGGCAATAGGGTGCGCCCAGCCACCCTGAAAAGGGCCGGCCATTGATTTCGCCCGTGACGTACCACGCCGCAGCTGGAACCCTGTCTTCATTGCTCGCCACCATGCCCTGTGCCGTTGCCGCTGACCCCGT
>NZ_JAOWGQ010000054.1:0-156329 GCF_030333085.1 Citrobacter sp. Cpa228
TGCGAGAGTAGGGAACTGCCAGGCATTAATTAAAGTGAAGAAGCCCATCCTGACGGATGGGCTTTTTTGCGTCTGTGCGGCGTGCAGCAGTTATCCGGAAGTACGGCTACCCGTGTACGAGGCTGAGTAACGGATACGGTCGTCCGAGATCGTCTACTTCCGTGCGTCCCGTCACTTTAAAGCCCATTTTCTTATAAAACCCCACCGCTTGATCATTTTGTTCGTTAACGTCAGTTGTCAGTGTCGATGTTAACGATAAAGCATGTTCAATCAGCAGTTTACCGACACCGCTACCGCGCATATCCGGATCAACAAACAGAGCATCTATATGCTTATCGGTCAGGAGCATAAAGGCGACTGGCTCATCCTTTTCCGTTACTGCAACCCATAGTGGAGCTTCTGGTAAAAATGAACGTACCAGCTCTTCCAGCTCAATTCGGTAATCCGGTGAGAGGAAATGGTGCGTCGCATCGACTGAACGACACCAGATAGAAACTAACTTCTCGCCTTCGTCCCGGCGTGAACGACGAATGGTCAGGGCCATAGCATTCTCCTTTTATGTTTACTGCACTATTCTACAGCAAGGAACCGTGAAACTTTCTCAACTTGAACATGCAGGCTCGACATTCGCATGATTCCTGGGTATCTTCAGCTGTCTGGATGTCTAAACGTTTAAACGTATGTAGTGAGGTTATCAGGTTATGCCAATTCGCGTGCAGGACGAGCTACCCGCCGTCAGTTTCTTACGTGAGGAAAACGTCTTTGTGATGACGACATCCCGCGCTTCCGGTCAGGAAATTCGACCACTGAAGGTGCTCATCCTCAACCTGATGCCCAAGAAGATTGAAACGGAAAACCAGTTCCTGCGCTTACTGTCTAACTCACCACTACAGGTAGATGTTCAGCTATTGCGCATCGATGCTCGCGAGTCACGCAATACCCCTACGGAGCATCTGAATAACTTTTACTGTAATTTCGAAGATATCAGCGATCAGAACTTTGACGGACTGATCGTGACCGGCGCGCCGTTGGGTCTGGTTGAATTTAATGACGTGGCTTACTGGCCGCAGATTCAACAAGTGCTTGAATGGGCGAAAGATCACGTTACCTCAACGCTATTTGTTTGTTGGGCGGTGCAGGCCGCGCTGAATATCCTGTACGGAATTCCTAAGCAAACCCGTACGGACAAACTCTCAGGCGTCTATGAGCACCATATTCTGCATCCTCATGCGCTGCTGACGCGTGGATTCGATGATGCGTTCCTAGCTCCGCATTCGCGCTATGCCGATTTTCCTGCTGCGCTTATTCGCGACTACACCGATCTCGAGATTTTTGCCGAGACAGAAGAGGGAGATGCCTACCTGTTTGCCAGCAAAGATAAACGTATTGCCTTTGTGACGGGCCATCCGGAATATGACGCCCATACGCTCGGCAGTGAGTATTTTCGTGACGTCGAAGCGGGCCTGACGCCGGAAGTACCCTATAACTACTTCCCGAAAGATGACCCGCAAAACAAACCGCGGGCAACCTGGCGCAGCCACGGCAATCTGTTGTTTACTAACTGGCTCAACTATTACGTCTACCAGATCACGCCATATGATCTGCGTCACATGAATCCAACGCTGGATTAATCTTCTGTAGCAGACGATCCTTAAGCGTTTCAGCATGTTGAATCAGGCACCTTCGGGTGCCTTTTTTATTTCCGAAACGCACCTCACGGTGTAATTAAATTTTATTTATATTGTTATCAATAGGTTAATTGATAATTAAATTAAAAATGGAAATTGTTTTTGATTTTGAAATTTAAATGAGTAGTCTTAGTTGTGCTGAACGAAAACCGCACAACGATCCTTCGTTCGCATTGGGGATGTGTTTGGATCAATGATGAGGAACTACGCAATGAATCAACAGGCAACGACAACCGATGAACTGGTCTTCATCATGCCGCGTGACGAACAGGAACAGCAGATTCTGACCGCTGAAGCGGTAGAGTTTCTGACCGAGCTGGTGACAAGATTTACGCCAAAACGCAATAAACTTCTGGCTGCACGTATCCAACAGCAGCAGGATATTGATGACGGTAAGTTGCCTGACTTTATTTCGGAAACAGCTTCCATTCGTGAAGGTAACTGGAAAATTCGCGGTATTCCTGATGATTTACTGGATCGCCGCGTAGAGATAACCGGGCCTGTTGAGCGCAAGATGGTCATCAACGCGCTGAACGCGAACGTCAAAGTCTTTATGGCTGATTTTGAAGATTCGCTGGCTCCTGGGTGGAGCAAAGTAATCGACGGGCAGATCAACCTGCGCGATGCGGTCAATGGCACCATTAGTTACACCAACGAAGCCGGTAAAATTTATCAGCTCAAACCCAATCCAGCCCTGTTGGTGTGTCGCGTTCGCGGCCTGCATCTGCCGGAAAAACATGTCACCTGGCGTGGTGAATCCATCCCGGGCAGCCTGTTCGACTTTGCCCTCTATTTCTTCCACAACTACAAAGCGTTGCTGGCAAAAGGCAGTGGTCCTTATTTCTATCTGCCAAAAACGCAAGCCTGGCAAGAAGCAGCATGGTGGAGCGAAGTGTTCAGCTATGCGGAGGATCGCTTTAATCTGCCGCGTGGCACCATTAAAGCGACTCTGCTGATTGAAACGCTGCCGGCCGTTTTCCAGATGGACGAAATTCTGCACGCGCTGCGTGACCACATTGTCGGCCTGAACTGCGGTCGCTGGGACTACATTTTCAGCTATATCAAAACGCTGAAGAACCACCCGGATCGCGTGTTGCCAGACCGTCAGGTGGTGACGATGGATAAGCCATTCCTCAGCGCCTATTCGCGCCTGCTGATTAAAACCTGCCATAAACGCGGCGCGTTCGCGATGGGCGGCATGGCGGCGTTCATTCCCAGCAAAGATGCGGAACGTAACAACCAGGTGCTGACCAAAGTCAAAGCGGACAAAGCGCTGGAAGCCAATAACGGTCATGACGGCACTTGGATTGCTCATCCGGGACTGGCAGATACCGCAATGGCGGTGTTCAACGACGTACTCGGTGAAAACAAAAATCAGCTGTTCGTGACCCGTGAAGAAGATGCGCCGATTACCGCAGAACAACTGCTGGCGCCTTGTGAAGGTGAACGTACTGAAGAAGGCATGCGCGCCAACATCCGTGTGGCGGTGCAGTACATCGAAGCGTGGATCTCCGGCAACGGCTGCGTACCGATTTACGGTCTGATGGAAGATGCGGCCACCGCCGAAATCTCCCGTACCTCCATCTGGCAGTGGATCCACCACCAGAAAACGCTCAGCAATGGCAAACCGGTGACCAAGCCGCTGTTCCGCCAGATGCTGGCTGAAGAGATGCTGGTGATTCAGGACGAGCTGGGCGAACACCGCTACAGCAGCGGGCGTTTTGACGATGCCGCGCGCCTGATGGAGCAAATCACCACATCAGATGACTTAATCGACTTCCTCACCCTGCCAGGTTACCGCCTGCTTGCGTAATCCACCACAAAACAATATGGAGCATCTGCACATGAAAACCCGTACCCAACAAATCGAAGAATTACAGAAAGAATGGACACAACCGCGCTGGGAAGGCATTACCCGCCCATATAGCGCGGAGGAAGTGGTGAAATTACGTGGCTCGGTCAACCCGGAATGCACGCTGGCGCAGCTTGGCGCAGCGAAAATGTGGCGTTTGCTGCACGGTGAATCGAAGAAAGGCTATATCAACAGCCTCGGCGCGCTGACCGGCGGCCAGGCGCTGCAGCAGGCGAAAGCCGGTATTGAAGCGGTCTACCTTTCAGGCTGGCAGGTGGCGGCAGATGCCAACCTGGCCTCCAGCATGTACCCGGACCAATCGCTGTATCCGGCGAACTCCGTCCCGGCAGTGGTGGATCGGATCAACAACACATTCCGTCGCGCCGATCAGATCCAATGGTCAACAGGTATTGAACCGAACGATCCGCGCTATGTGGATTACTTCCTGCCGATCGTCGCCGATGCGGAAGCGGGTTTTGGCGGCGTACTGAACGCGTTTGAACTGATGAAATCGATGATTGAGGCTGGTGCAGCGGCCGTTCACTTCGAAGATCAGCTCGCATCGGTAAAAAAATGTGGTCACATGGGCGGCAAAGTTCTGGTGCCGACTCAGGAAGCTATCCAGAAACTGGTGGCCGCCCGTCTGGCAGCCGACGTGATGGGCGTTCCGACGCTGGTTATTGCGCGTACTGATGCTGACGCAGCCGATCTGATAACGTCTGACTGCGACCCATACGACAGCGAGTTCATCACCGGCGAACGTACCAGCGAAGGGTTCTACCGTACGCATGCGGGTATTGAGCAGGCGATCAGCCGTGGTCTGGCCTATGCACCTTATGCGGATCTGGTGTGGTGTGAAACCTCCACGCCGGATCTCGAACTGGCGAAGCGCTTTGCCGATGCGATCCACGCCAAATACCCGGGCAAACTGCTGGCCTACAACTGTTCGCCATCGTTTAACTGGCAGAAAAACCTGGATGACAAAACCATTGCCAGCTTCCAGCAGCAGCTGTCAGACATGGGCTATAAGTATCAGTTTATTACTCTGGCGGGCATTCATAGCATGTGGTTCAACATGTTCGACCTCGCACACTCCTATGCGCAGGGTGAAGGCATGCGCCACTACGTTGAGAAAGTTCAGCAGCCAGAATTTGCGGCGGCGAAAGACGGTTACACCTTCGTGTCCCATCAGCAGGAAGTGGGCACTGGATACTTCGACAAAGTGACGACCATTATTCAGGGTGGCGCGTCATCCGTTACCGCGCTGACCGGCTCGACTGAAGAATCGCAGTTCTGATGAATGCCGGATGGCGCTCGCGCTTATCCGGCCTACCCGAAAATGTAGGCCGGATAAGGCGTGAGCCGCCATCCGGCAATGAGGGCGAAAGATGACGCGTGGCCTGGAACTCCTGATTGCCCAAACGATTTTGCAAGGTTTCGACGCCCAGTACGGGCGTTTTCTGGAAGTCACCTCCGGCGCGCAGCAGCGTTTTGAACATGCCGACTGGCATGCGGTTCAGCAGGCGATGAAAAGCCGTATTCACCTTTACGATCACCACGTGGGTCTGGTGGTGGAGCAGCTGCGCTGCATTACTGACGGCAAAAGTACCGACGCGGATTTTTTACTTCGCGTGAAAGAGCATTACACCCGGCTCTTGCCGGATTACCCACGCTTCGAGATTGCGGAGAGTTTTTTTAACTCCGTTTACTGCCGATTATTTGACCACCGCTCGCTGACGCCCGAGCGGCTGTTTATTTTTAGCTCTCAACCGGAACGCCGTTTTCGTACCATTCCGCGCCCGCTGGCGAAAGACTTTTTTCCTGATTCAGGCTGGGAAGGGCTCCTTACGCGCGTACTCAGCGATCTCCCCCTGCGTCTGCCGTGGCAGAATAAACATCGGGATATTCACTACATCATTGAACACCTGACGGAAACCTTTGGTGAAAATGTGTTGCCGCGCTGTCATTTGCAGGTGGCGAACGAGCTGTTTTATCGCAATAAGGCCGCCTGGCTGGTCGGGAAGCTGATTACCCCTTCCGGGACGCTGCCGTTTTTACTGCCAATTCACCGGACAGACGAAGGCGAGCTGTTTGTCGATACCTGCCTGACCACGACGGCGGAGGCGAGCATTGTTTTTGGCTTTGCTCGTTCCTATTTCATGGTGTATGCACCGTTGCCCGCGGCACTGGTGGAGTGGTTGCGCGAGATCCTGCCCGGTAAAACCACCGCTGAATTGTATATGGCGATTGGCTGCCAGAAGCACGCCAAAACCGAAAGCTACCGTGAATATCTGCTCTATCTTGCCCATTGCGATGAGCAATTTATCGAAGCGCCGGGGATTCGCGGCATGGTGATGCTGGTGTTTACTCTACCGGGCTTTGATCGGGTGTTTAAAGTTATCAAAGACAAATTTGCGCCGCAAAAAGAGATGTCTGCCGCCCACGTCCGCGCCTGTTATCAACTGGTTAAAGAGCATGATCGCGTTGGGCGGATGGCTGACACCCAGGAGTTCGAGAACTTTGTGCTGGATAAACGGCAAATCGATCCGGCACTGATGGCGCTGTTATTGCAGGAAGCCCCGGAAAAAATTACCGATCTCGGCGATCAGATTGTCATTCGCCATCTGTATATTGAACGGCGGATGGTGCCGCTGAATATCTGGCTGGAACAGGTCGAAGGCCAGCAACTGCGCGATGCCATTGAAGAGTACGGCAACGCGATTCGTCAGCTGGCCGCCGCCAATATTTTCCCAGGCGATATGCTGTTTAAGAACTTCGGCGTGACCCGTCACGGGCGCGTGGTGTTCTATGACTACGACGAAATTTGCTATATGACGGAGGTGAATTTCCGCCATATCCCGCCTCCGCGTTATCCGGAAGATGAGATGAGCGCCGAGCCGTGGTACAGCGTATCGCCAGGGGATGTCTTCCCGGAAGAGTTTCGCCACTGGCTGTGTGCTGACCCGCGTATTGGTCCGCTATTTGAAGAGATGCACGCTGACTTGTTCAACGCCGACTACTGGCGGGGTTTGCAAACGCGGATCCGGGAAGGGCACGTGGAAGATGTCTACGCCTACCGTCGTCGGCAACGGTTCAGCGTGCGTTATGAAACCGACCGTAGGCCGGATAAGGCGCTTGCGCCGCCATCCGGAAATGTGCGCCGATCTGCCTGATGGCGCTACGCTTATCAGGCCTACCGAAAATGCCCCCTTTGGGGCATTTTGTTTATTTAATGCCGCCATACGCCAGCGTCACTTCTTTCGCCGCTTTGATCGCCATGGCGCCAAACTCGGTCACGCGATCGTCGGTAATGCGCGAAATCGGGCCGGAGATGGAAATGGCGGCGAACGGCTGGCGGTGCTCGTCATAGATGCACGACGCCACGCAACGCAGGCCCAGCGCATGTTCCTCATCATCAAAGGAATAGCCGCGCTTACGTGTCTGGGCGAGATCCTCTTTCAGATGCACCGGTGACACCAGCGTGGCGTGAGTGTAGGCGTGCAGACCTTTACGGTGCAGCAACCCAGTCACCTGTTCTTCGCTCAGCTGGGATAAAAACGCTTTGCCCGCCCCGGAGGCGTGCATCGGCAGTTTGCCGCCGATGGGCGCGGACATGCGCATCAGTTGGGTGCACTGCACCTGGTCGATAATAATCGCCTGATGGTCGCTTTGATCCAGCACGGCGAGGTTGACCGTTTCACCGGAATCTTCCATCAGTTTGCGCAGGATTGGGTGGACAATCGCCAGCAGATTACGGCTTTGCAGAAAGCTGCTGCCGACGATAAACGCATGTGCGCCCACGGCCCAGTGGCCTAATTCACCGACCTGACGAACAAATCCCTGCTGCTGCATGGTGGTCAACAATCGGTGAGTCGTGGAGTTTGGCAGGCCGGCCTGCTGCGCCAGCTCGGTCAGCGCCACGCTTCCGTTGGATTCCGCAATCCACTCGAGCAGCTTCAGGCCACGCGTCAGGGACTGAACCTGCCCGGTTGCGGGCGCAGTGGTAGCGGCGGGTTTTCTACCGCGTTTCGCGGGAACGGGGGCAACCATGGCAGACTCCTTTTCTGTATCGTGGAAATCATTTTCGTTTTATTCAAATATAATGCAAGAATTCCTGTACTGATCGGATGAGTGAAGCTGAACATGTCTCATGTTGGCCGTTGTTCTCTTTTCCGCCTCTCAGGTTTGTGCCAGTATGGCCTGTTGAGTTTTTTTCGGTCTGGTTGAGCGTTGTCGGGAGCGAGTGTGAGCAGCAAAGTTGAACAATTACGTCAGCAGTTAAATGAACGTATTCTGGTGCTGGACGGCGGTATGGGCACCATGATCCAGGGATATCGTCTGAGCGAAGAGGATTTCCGCGGCGAACGCTTTGCCGACTGGCCATGCGATCTGAAAGGCAACAACGACCTGCTGGTGCTCAGCAAACCGGAGGTGATAGCCGCGATTCACCACGCCTACTTCGAGGCGGGTGCGGATATCATCGAGACCAACACCTTTAACTCCACCACTATCGCCATGGCGGATTACCAGATGGAATCCCTGTCGGCGGAAATCAACTTTGCGGCAGCCAAACTGGCGCGCGCGGCGGCAGACGAATGGACGGCGCGCACGCCGAACAAACCGCGCTACGTCGCGGGCGTGCTTGGCCCAACCAACCGTACGGCGTCTATCTCGCCCGACGTCAACGACCCAGCTTACCGCAATATTACCTTTGATCAGCTGGTGGCCGCCTACCGGGAATCCACCAAAGCGCTGGTGGAAGGCGGCAGCGATCTGATCCTGATTGAAACCGTCTTCGATACCCTCAACGCCAAAGCCGCCATTTTCGCGGTTAAAACTGAATTCGAAGCGCTGGGTGTTGAGCTGCCGATTATGCTCTCCGGCACCATCACCGACGCTTCCGGGCGTACGCTCTCCGGCCAGACCACCGAGGCATTCTACAACTCCCTACGCCACGCCGATGCGCTGACTTTTGGTCTGAACTGCGCCTTAGGGCCGGATGAACTGCGCCAGTACGTGCAGGAACTGTCGCGCATTGCCGAATGCTACGTTACCGCGCACCCGAATGCTGGGCTGCCGAACGCCTTTGGTGAGTACGATCTCGATGCCGACACCATGGCGGTGCAAATCCGCGAATGGGCCGAGGCGGGTTTCCTGAATGTTGTTGGCGGCTGCTGCGGCACCACGCCGGAACATATCGCTGCGATGAGCCGTGCGGTTGACGGGCTGCCGCCGCGCCGGCTGCCGGAAATCCCGGTGGCCTGCCGCCTGTCTGGCCTCGAACCGCTGAACATCGGCAATGACAGCCTGTTTGTAAACGTCGGCGAACGGACCAACGTTACCGGTTCGGCGAAGTTTAAGCGTCTGATCAAAGAAGAGAAATACAGCGAGGCGCTGGACGTCGCCCGCCAGCAGGTAGAAAGCGGTGCACAGATTATCGATATCAACATGGATGAGGGGATGCTCGACGCCGAAGCGGCGATGGTGCGTTTCCTCAACCTGATTGCCGGTGAACCGGATATCGCCCGGGTGCCGATTATGATCGACTCATCAAAATGGGACGTTATCGAAAAAGGGCTGAAGTGCATTCAGGGCAAAGGCATCGTTAACTCCATCTCGATGAAAGAGGGGGTTGAGACCTTTATTCATCACGCGAAGCTGCTGCGTCGCTACGGTGCCGCGGTGGTGGTGATGGCCTTTGACGAGCAGGGCCAGGCTGACACCCGCGCGCGCAAAATTGAGATCTGCCGTCGCGCCTACAAAATTTTGACCGAAGACGTCGGTTTCCCGCCGGAAGACATTATCTTCGACCCGAACATCTTTGCGGTGGCGACCGGCATTGAGGAACACAACAACTATGCGCAGGACTTTATCGGTGCCTGTGAAGACATCAAACGCGAACTGCCGCACGCGCTGATCTCCGGCGGCGTTTCTAACGTTTCATTCTCGTTCCGTGGCAACGACCCGGTACGTGAAGCCATTCACGCGGTATTCCTCTACTACGCCATTCGCAACGGCATGGACATGGGGATCGTCAACGCCGGACAACTGGCAATTTACGATGACCTGCCCGCCGAGCTGCGCGATGCGGTTGAAGATGTGATCCTCAATCGTCGTGACGATGGCACCGAGCGTCTGCTGGAGCTGGCCGAGAAATATCGCGGCAGCAAAACCGACGAGACTGCCAATGCTCAGATGGCGGAATGGCGCAGTTGGGACGTGAAAAAGCGCCTCGAATACTCGCTGGTGAAAGGCATAACTGAATTTATTGAACTGGATACCGAAGAAGCGCGTCAGCAGGCTGCCCGCCCTATTGAAGTGATTGAAGGGCCGTTGATGGACGGCATGAACGTGGTTGGCGACCTGTTCGGCGAGGGCAAAATGTTCCTGCCGCAGGTGGTGAAATCCGCCCGCGTGATGAAGCAGGCAGTGGCCTACCTCGAACCGTACATTGAGGCCAGCAAAGAGAAAGGCTCCAGCAATGGCAAGATGGTCATCGCGACCGTGAAGGGCGATGTGCACGATATCGGTAAAAATATCGTCGGCGTGGTGCTGCAATGTAACAACTACGAAATCGTCGACCTTGGCGTGATGGTGCCTGCGGAGAAAATCCTCAGAACCGCGCGTGAAGTGAATGCCGATCTGATTGGCCTTTCCGGGCTTATCACCCCGTCGCTGGACGAAATGGTCAACGTGGCGAAAGAGATGGAGCGTCAGGGCTTCACTATTCCGCTGCTGATTGGCGGCGCGACCACCTCGAAAGCGCACACGGCGGTAAAAATCGAGCAGAACTATAGCGGCCCGACGGTTTACGTGCAGAACGCCTCGCGTACCGTGGGTGTCGTGGCCGCGCTGCTCTCTGACACCCAGCGCGATGATTTTGTCGCCCGTACACGTAAAGAGTACGAAACCGTGCGTATCCAGCACGCGCGTAAAAAACCGCGTACCCCGCCGGTAACGCTGGCAGCCGCGCGTGAAAACGATCTGGCGTTTGACTGGGAAAACTACACGCCGCCGGTGGCGCACCGCCTCGGCGTACAGCCAGTCGAAGCCAGCATCGAAACGCTGCGTAACTACATCGACTGGACGCCGTTCTTTATGACCTGGTCGCTGGCGGGAAAATATCCGCGCATCCTCGAGGATGAAGTGGTGGGGGAAGAGGCGAAGCGCCTGTTCAAAGACGCCAACGACATGCTCGATAAACTCAGCGCAGAGAAGACCCTGAATCCGCGCGGTGTGGTGGGTTTATTCCCGGCCAACCGCGTGGGTGATGACATCGAGATTTACCGTGACGAGACGCGGACGCACGTCATCAACGTGAGCCATCACCTACGTCAGCAGACGGAAAAAGTCGGTTTCGCCAACTACTGCTTGTCTGACTTTGTCGCGCCGAAACTGAGCGGCAAAGCTGATTACATTGGGGCTTTCGCAGTTACCGGTGGTCTGGAGGAAGATGCGCTGGCGGACGCCTTCGAAGCCCAGCATGACGACTACAACAAGATTATGGTGAAAGCGATCGCCGACCGTCTGGCGGAAGCATTCGCGGAATATCTGCACGAGCGCGTGCGTAAAGTCTACTGGGGTTATGCGGCAAACGAGAACCTCAGTAATGAAGAGCTAATTCGCGAGAACTACCAGGGGATTCGTCCGGCGCCGGGTTATCCGGCGTGCCCGGAACATACCGAAAAAGCCACCATCTGGGAACTGCTGGATGTGGAAACGCACACCGGAATGAAGCTCACCGAATCCTTCGCGATGTGGCCAGGTGCGTCGGTCTCCGGCTGGTATTTCAGTCATCCGGACAGCAAATACTACGCCGTGGCGCAAATTCAGCGCGATCAGGTTGAAGATTACGCCTTCCGTAAAGGGATGAGCGTAGCGGAGGTTGAGCGCTGGTTAGCGCCGAATCTCGGCTACGATGCCGATTGATTCACAAAACTGTCATCTTTCTTTACAACAAACAGGGCGCTCAATGAGTGCCCTGTCTCTTTATTACGTTTAAACCCTTATACTGAAAGAAGGTTCGCGAGCGCTGTTTGCCGGATGGCGGCGTAAACGCCTTATCCGGCCTACAAGGGACATTCTGTAGGCCTGATAAGCGCAGCGCCATCAGGCACGCTATCCGCGCCGAGCCCAGGAACATATAACGATAAGGAGTACCTGATTCCGTGTTAACTCTGTTACACCTGCTTTCTGCCGTCGCGATGCTGGTTTGGGGTACGCATATTGTGCGTACGGGTGTGATGCGCGTCTTCGGCGCTCGTTTACGCACCGTACTCAGCCGTAGTGTTGAAAAGAAGCCGCTCGCCTTTTGCGCGGGGATCGGCGTTACTGCTCTGGTGCAAAGCAGCAACGCGACCACTATGCTGGTGACCTCGTTCGTCGCGCAGGATCTGGTGGCGCTCACCCCTGCGCTGGTGATTGTGCTCGGCGCCGACGTGGGGACCGCGCTGATGGCGCGTATCCTGACCTTCGATCTCTCCTGGCTGTCACCCTTGCTGATTTTTATCGGCGTCATTTTCTTTCTTGGGCGCAAGCAGTCTCGTGCCGGACAGCTGGGCCGGGTAGGCATTGGTCTGGGGTTGATTTTGCTGGCGCTGGAGCTGATTGTGCAGGCGGTAACGCCGATCACTCAGGCTAACGGCGTACAGGTTATTTTCGCCTCACTTACCGGCGATATCATGCTGGATGCGCTGATTGGCGCCATGTTTGCGATTATCAGCTACTCCAGCCTGGCGGCGGTGCTGTTGACGGCAACGCTGACCGCCGCAGGCATTATCTCGTTCCCGGTAGCGTTATGTCTGGTGATTGGGGCTAACCTCGGCTCTGGCCTGTTGGCGATGCTCAACAACAGTGCTGCGAATGCCGCTGCCCGTCGTGTGGCGCTCGGCAGTCTGCTGTTTAAGCTGGTGGGCAGCCTGATTATCCTGCCGTTTGTTCATCCGTTGGCGAATTTGATGGATGAGTTACCGCTGCCGAAATCTGAACTGGTTATCTACTTCCACGTCTTCTACAACCTGGTACGCTGTGTGGCGATGGTACCGTTCGCTGAACCGATGGCGCGTTTTTGTAAGCGCATCATCCGCGATGAACCGGAGCTGGATGCGCATCTGAAGCCCAAACACTTGGACGTCAGTGCGCTGGATACGCCGACGCTCGCGCTGGCGAATGCCGCCCGTGAAGCCCTGCGTATTGGCGACGCCATGGAACAGATGATGGACGGGCTGAAGAAGGTGATGCACGGCGAGCCGCGCGAAGAGAAAGAGTTGCGCAGGATGGCGGATGACATCAACGTGCTGTACACGGCGATTAAGCTCTATTTGGCGCGGATGCCAAAGGATGAACTGGCGGAAGAGGAGTCACGCCGTTGGGCGGAGATCATCGAAATGTCGCTCAACCTCGAACAGGCTTCCGATATCGTCGAGCGCATGGGGAGTGAGATTGCCGATAAGTCGCTGGCCGCCCGTCGGGCATTCTCTGTCGAAGGGCTGAAAGAGCTGGATGCGCTTTACGATCAGCTGCTCAGCAATCTGCAGCTGGCGATGTCGGTGTTCTTCTCCGGCGATGTGACCAGCGCCCGTCGTCTACGCCGCAGCAAGCATCGCTTCCGTATTCTCAACCGTCGTTATTCGCACGCGCACGTTGACCGACTGCATCAGCAGAACGTGCAAAGCATCGAGACCAGTTCCCTGCATCTGGCGCTGTTGGGCGATATGCAGCGTCTGAACTCGCTGTTTTGCTCCGTGGCCTACAGCGTGCTGGAACAGTCGGATGAAGACGATGAGCGGGATGATTATTGAGTGAGGTGAAGCGGTAGGCCGGATAAGGCATTTATGCCGCCATCCGGCAATGTGCGCTGAACTGCCTGATGGCGCTGCGCTTATCAGGCCTACAGTTGTAGCCCGGATAACGCGAAGCCGCCATCCGGCATCAGACAACAAATCAACTAAAAGCAGTGGCCTGCTTCAACAGCAACCGCCTCTTCACCCGCTTTAAAGATGTACGTGGTGTTTGGGCCGCCGAGCACAGATTGACCGTTACTCACCTTAATCCAGTTACCTTCCGGCAAGCCAATCACTGTCAGCTCTGGTGCAACCACCAGCAGCTCGCGAATACGCTGTTCACGCGTTTCGCCTTTGTGGCCTTCCGGCAGCGCGTTGGTGAAATGTGGGTTAATCTGCAGCGGGAACAGACCCAGCGCATCAAATCCTTTGGGATCGACAATCGGCATGTCGTTGGTGGTGCGGATGGTCTGGCAGGCGAGGTTGGAACCCGCGCTCCAGCCGATATACAGCGCACCGCGTTTGACGACATCCACAATCGGCGTCAGCAGCCCGCGCTCGCGGCTCTCTTTCAGCAACTGGAAGGTGTTACCCCCGCCGACAATCACCAGCTCTGCGTTTGCAATGGCTGCAATTGGATCGGCAACGGTATGAATACCGGTAACGTTAACGCCCATTGGCGCAAAGATGGCTGCCGTTTTCGCCGTGTACTCATCCCAGGTTTGCGTCACGCCGGCGAACGGAATAAACACCGCCGTACGGCGATCATTCAGTTGCTCTGCGATCAGCGGAAGCGCATGTTCCATCCAGCCTTTGCCCGGCAGCGTCGAGTTACTCAATAAAAGCAGTTCCATCATTTCTCCATGTAATCAGAAAATTACAAACCGCAGTCATGTTACCACCGTCAGTATAACGCCTCACTGATATGGCTCACGATGTTGGAAGTGAGGTTCTGGAAAGCGGCTCGCAGACTGGCGTTTTAATTCGGCTGAAAACGAGATTGTTGATTTATTCTTCAGGCGGGTGATGGTGTTTTATACCTATATGGATATAATTAAGGGGGAGGGATGACGAAACCACTTTACTGGGTTGGGCATGCCAGGAAAGATCTACAGGGAATGCCAGAACATGTTCGGGATACGTTTGGGTTTGCTCTTTGGCTGGCGCAGCAGGGTAAGCAGCATTCACAGACTAAACCGTTAAAAGGATTTGGTGGGGCGGGAGTTCTGGAAGTTGTAGAGGATTATCACGGCAACACATGGCGGGCGGTTTACACTATCCAGTTGAAAAATGCAGTTTATGTTCTGCATGTTTTTCAGAAAAAATCTGTTTCCGGGAAGGCAACGCCGAAACCCGAAATTAACTTGATTTACCAGCGGCTTAAGGCTGCACAGCGGCATGCGCAGGAGAGTGGATATGTCACATGATATCGAAACCAGTAGCGGCAACGTTTACGCTGATTTGGGTGAGTATGACGCGGAACAGATGCAGTTGAAGGCGCAACTGGCAATGGTGATTGGTGAGATTTTGCAATGCAAAGGGTTAACGCAGCAGCAGGCTGCGCAGCTACTGGGAATGACGCAGCCTAAACTTTCCAACCTGCTACGTGGTCAGTTTCGTGGTATCAGTGAAGCAAAGATGCTCGAATGCCTGGTGAGACTGGGCCGTGATGTAGAGATTGTTGTCGGGAAAGAGGGCAATATGTCAGGAAAGCTGAAAGTGAAATTTGGCTGATATCCAACTTTAAACCTTAACCGTCAATCCAATACCGAGCGCCTTCATCACTGCCAGCGTGGTTTTCAGCGTCGGGTTTCCTTTCTCGCTAAACGAGCGATAGAGTTGTTCGCGGGATAATCCCGTTTCTGCCGCGATGTTCGCCATTCCCTTAGCGCGTGCCACCACGCCCAACGCTTTTGCAATGTACGTTGCATCGCCTGTTTCGAGGGCATCCGCCATAAATACAGCAATTTCTTCATCATCAACCAGCGCAGTCGCGGGATCGTTGTGAGTAAGTTTATTCATGACGGTAGATCTCCTGATAATCCAGTGAATGAGCGAGCATTCACCTACAGGTTTAACATCGCCAGCTAAACCATTCGCCAGTCGAAAAAGTCGTGCGGCAATGCGCGTTTTGGCCCTGCGATCTCGCAGATTCTGCTCCCAGCGTTGGAAAACCGTGGTCTGAAGAATTTCCATGATTATGTTCCATGTATTTTATAAACTACATTTTGAATTGACAAGTTGAAAGTAGAGAATAAAAAACTGGGAGGTAAGAGGAAATGCTGGTGGGCATAAACAGGAAAGCGCCTCGCAGTAATGCGTCATTTTTCAGATGTTATGCTTGATTCGGGAAACAATAATAGGGGATAGAGGGGCTTTTTGTCAGGAGCGGAGGCTCGCAGTGTCAGCGGTTTTCTAAAAGTGAATGGATTGTTTTGCAGGGAGTGATACAGCCTAGGCAATAACGGATTATATCGTTGGGTATTACAGTGTGCTCAGGATGCATGAATATAATGGTGAGTTACCACCAAACGAATCGGAAAACCAATACTGGAAAAAACGCTAACTCAGTGATCCGTCTTAGTTGACCACTACACCTTAAGCCCGCAGTTGGAATGCGGGCTTTTCACGTAAGCCTTGCAACGGGTGTTATGGTAAATCGACCAGATGTTGCTCGTTAATATCATTCAGTAAGTTATGGCCCTTTTCAGATACGCGATAATAATTCATCCCACCAGTTGTTCCCGGAACAATGTCCACTAACCCGGCCTCTGATAGATTGGAGACAAGCCTTGCAACGTTGCCAATGCCATCCATTTTTCTGATGCTCATTGCTCTATCAAGGTTGTACCAAGTCCAATTAACATCGTCTCTGGAAGCTAATAATTTCAGGATATTCAGTTCAGTATTATTTACCATAATGGGGCGTCCGGATGGTATAGGTCTTCTATGGCACCGCTTAACTTATAATCTTCAAGGGTGGCTGTATGTGTGTTGTTCCACAGAGTGTGGGCTTCAATGTCATCGACTGGCCTACCTGTTTCCCAACCTAAATTGCAGTAGCGCTCGAATTCCCGACACTCATGTGCGTAGTAATTTAAGTCTACTTGCTCAGGGGTGTTTCGCCATTAGCGGCTTTTTTTAGTCTATCAACCATAAAATCATTGGCACTGTCAGGACCAAAGCGAGATATGTGCTTTTCAACTGTGGCTATCCCTTTGTGTGTAATAATTACACCATCAGTTGTTAGGTTTTCTATTGGGCCCCCAGCCAATTCTGGATCGAATGGTCTTCCTGAGAAAGTGCCCCTGGCCCCGAAATATTCAAACTCATCCAGCTCAGGGAACCGCATTTTTCCCATCGTCAGTGCGGCTGCTGCCGAAGCGGCAGTAATGAGTAATCCCTTGTTGTCCATGACCTGATCGTAACCCGCTAGAGCATCACCACCGAGTTGTTCTGCCGCCTGATGGAATCCCTCAATGTTGCCATTATAGATACCGCCAGCCGCCAAAAGCCTCCCGGCTGCTTTACTATTAATAGTTTTACCCGCCTGAGCGCGCTGTATAGGGGCATCGGAATCGTGATGTTTAATTGTCGGAGGCGGCTTCCTTCCTTGATGCTCGTTGAGGCTATATTCGTAGATTTGACGCACTGCCTGCTGAAAACCCTCGCTGTAGATGTCCATAAAGCAGTCATAAATCAGATTACTTTCATCATCGAAATAGAACGGATTGCGGAAGTGATCCCATTTTTCCTTAGTGTTAACGCCGACCATCCAGCCGAGCTCCAGATTCCATTTCACCTCATCATAGAGTCCGTCGTATTCAGTAAGACGCTTGCGTTTGTAGGGTTGTGTTGCGAATCGGTGGTAAACCCCTCTCCGTCGCTTCGGGACGCTGTGAGGCAGAATGCGGTTGCGCTGGTCATATTCCAGGTAATCCAGTTCGTAAAAGATGCTCGCCATATCCAGCGCATCTCGTGGCGATAGAATGAACTGAATATCACTTGGAGCCAGTTCTCGCTCAGCATCCCACCTCATGTAAAGAGTGAACATTCCGTTTGTTCCTTATCCCATGTATTTGATAAGGATTATTTCGTTAAAGCGGCGAAAAATCAAACGGATTGGTTTTTGTGGTTGAGCTATTTTGGTTTACTGGAAGGAAGAGTCACCATCGCTCTGGCAGCACTATTGCTGCTCAAAGCTGCTCAAAACGCCACGATGTAAGTAAGACCTTACCAATGTCCGCAGCCCGCTCTAAGCACACCTCAAGAAAACGATACAGAATGCCGATCGCTAGACTTCGATCCCTTTCTGCTTCAACTCTTTTCTAATTACACGTTTAATCCAGGCTGCCAACGATTCATCGCCAGCCTGCCGCTGTGCTTCTTCCATCGCTTTGCGCAGTTCCGGATCCAGACGGAATTGAAACGGGGGATTGCCTCTTCTTTCGTTCATGTGTGTTGACACCTTAATTACACAAGAGTAGTGTGAGTATGTGTGATGACACATTACTCTCACACACCAAAAATGACAACGCCCCGAAAGTGCGGGAACACGATCAGGGCGTCTTACCACAACATTATACGAGGTAATGCTATGGCTGATGCTAATAGTACCACTAACGCCTGTTTTGCGTCTTCTTCTCCCATTCCACAGGCCGATCTGCTTTATTCTCCACTCGCCGAGGCGTTTCGCCATCTTGATTGTCGCCATCTCACCACCGAAGAAAATCTGGCGCTGTCATTCGGCTGTGAGGAAGCTCTGGCAGGGCTGTACCATACGCTGAATTTTATGGGCGAAAGCCTGCTGACAATGGCGGGTGAAGGTCAGGAACATTTTGCGTATGAGAGCATATGCCAGTTAGGACACAGTCTGGTAAACATCAGCCAGTTGATTCCCGCGCTGGCGCATTTGGAAGCGAAAGCTGACCAGCAATTGTTTGTCAGCGACTCCCTAAACTAATCTGGAAAGCGCCTCGCAGACTTCTTCTTCGGGGCGTGACAGACCTGTGCAACCATCTTAGTGTGACATGATGATTTGCTGGTCGGGGAATAGGAAATGCTCGCTTATTACGCTAACCTTAGGTATGTCATGCGCACTGCTATGGGGGTTATCATGCGCACTATGTCTAAGGTAAAAAAATCAGTTAATGTCTCTCTGGCTCCAGAGATCCTGGAAGAGGCGCGCAAGCTTAAAATCAATCTGTCAGCGGTTTTAACCGAAGCCCTAATCGAAAAATTTCGCGAGAACAAACGCGAAGAATGGTTGCGGGATAATAGAAAATCGATAGAAGCATTAAATCAATGGGTGGAAGAAAACGGTTCGTTCAGTGATTTTCAAAGGACATTCTGATGGAGCAGTATTGCGCTTATGAGAATACAGGAAGTGGAAAAAGCGTTTATCCGTTTTTAATTAGCTTACAGCATCCGGTGGCCGCTGTTTTGCAGCATGTACTGGTCGCACCCGTTATAGCGCTAAGCCAGTTTCCCAACGAAGTCCCGCCAGCTAAAATTTGCCCGGTTGTTAGCATTGGTGGGCAAGCCTATGTGGTGATGACGTACATGATGACAGGCATACCTGTGAAGAATGTGGGTAACTTTGTGGGAGATCTGACCGCAAACAGGGCAGAACTTCGAGATGCGATTGATTTTCTGATTAATGGCTATTAGAGCGCCCATTCCCGGCGCTCTGTTCCTACTCTCTTACCCCGCCCGCGCAAATTCTGCGGCTTCGGCAATCAGCGCGTCATCCGGGCGCACGCCGGTGTACATGGCGAATTGCTCCACCGCCTGTAAGGCAATGACCTCTGCGCCGCTGATGGTTTTTTTACCCAGCTTCTGCGCCAGCTTAATCACCGGTGTTTCCGGCGGTAGGGCGACCACGTCAAACACCACGCTGGCGGCAGCAACCATCGCTTCGCTGTAGGCCAGTGCATCACTCTCTTTACCGCCCGCCATGCCGACGGGCGTCACGTTGACCAGAATATCGCAGGCAATTCCATCCGGCTGCGGCTGCCACTGGAAACCGTACTGTTTTGCCAGCGCAGGGCCGCTTTCTCGATTACGGGCGGCAATAATCACATCACGAAAACCGGCATCGCGAAACGCGGCGATGACCGCTTTGCCCATTCCACCGCTACCGCGGATAATGACGCGTGCGCGGTTATCAAGCTGGTGGCTGGTAATCAGGCTTTTTACCGCAATATAGTCGGTGTTAAATCCCGTCAGCGTGCCGCTGTCATTGACGATGGTGTTGACGGAATCAATCACTTTTGCGGAAGGGGCGATGGCATCCAGAAACGGCATACAGCTCTCTTTAAACGGCATGGAGACCGCGCAACCGCGGATCCCGAGTGCGCGAACGCCTTTCACTGCGGCCTCAATATCCTGCGTAGTAAAGGCTTTGTAGATAAAATTTAACCCTAACTTTGCATACAGATAATTGTGAAAACGCGTGCCAAAGTTGCCGGGGCGACCGGCAAGCGACATGCACAGCTGAGTGTCGCGGTTAATCATGTTAAATCTCCCCGGCATGAGACAATACGTACTGTTCGGCTTCCTGCGACCAAATCCCTTGATGTTGTTCCAGGATGTCACGTAAGGCTGGATCGTCAATCTGGGTGAGTGCGGTTAACGGAAAGGCCTTGCCGGTGTAGACCAGTTTTTTCCCGCCACCGACTTTTGGCAGTTCCAGCGTGGTTTCACCTGCCGCATTCAGCCCCAGAATGTGCGTCACCACTTTTGCCGCCTGGACTTTCTGCTCTTCAATAAGTTTAACCGCCATGCGCATATCGTCGGTATTGCCGCCAGATGTCCCCACGTAATGAGTGAAGGCGTAGTGCACGTCGTAGAAATTAATTGGCGCGCTGAACTGTTTATCCTGCGGACCGGCAAAGAAGTTCATGCAGCCATCGGCTGCCAGCAGGGAAGAGGCCAGCGTGACCAGTTGCTCGTTCGGCACAAACACAAAGATATCGTCGAACCCGTGACCGCCGCTCAGCGCCATCAACGTGTCATACGCCGCATCCTCGGCGTGGAGATAGTGGATCAACGTTTGTGGTTCTGATGGGTAGTGCTTGCGGGCGTAGCTCAGCTTATCGTTGTTGGTGTCAGTCACCACCAACAACGCCGGGTTTACCGGACCATGCAGCGCGTAGTCGATCGCCAGCAGCCCCATCGGCCCGGTGCCACCGAGGATCAGCGTTCGTCCCTGCGGACGAATACCCATCTTATGGTTATAAGTGCCTTCCTGCAGGTGATAGTTGGCGTTGAATGCGCCAATTACACAAGAAAGCGGTTCTACCAGTGAACCCTCAAAGTACGTTTCGCCTTCGTAGGCCAACAGGCAGTCTTGTTCCATGACTTCATCAGGAATAATGACGTGGGTGGCTTCACCGCCTACCCACGGGAAGGAGTATCCCGGACAGTCCGGGCGATCCGGCAGTTGCAGGTTGGCCTGGATGACATAGCGCTGGCCGGGCTGAAACTTATGCTGCCATTTTTTTCCCACGGCAATAATATCGCCACAGAATTCGTGGCCGATGATAATCGGGTTGGTGGCCACATCGTCCGGTACTTTTTTATGGTTCTCACCCTGATTCGCTTCTTTCCAGGAAGAGAGGCACAGGCTGTCCGTCACGACGGAAGCCAGAATTTCGTCATCCTGCATTTCAGGAAGGTCGAAGGTTTCCAGGCGCAGATCGCGTTTACCATAAAGGCGTAAAGCTGTTGTTTTCATTGTTCCACCTCAGTTTTGACAGGAGCCCCGACTTCTCATCGGGGCGAAAAATCAGGACAGAAAGCCCAGTGCGTTACCGATAATCCCCAGGCCAAACAGGGCGAAGATCAGCCATACCGGATTAATTTTCTTATTAAGCAGACGCACCATCAGCAGCGTCAGACCCAGCGCCAGCAGGCCGGGGCAGAGCTGGTCGAGAATGTTCTGCACGGTCATGGTGACGGTGGTACCGTCTGCGCCAGGCGTTTGCGATACCACCAGCGGCACGTTGATGCTGGTCCATTTGGTGACCAGTACTCCCATCACAAACAGGCCGAGAATCGATGCTCCCTCAGTCAGCTTTTGCAGCAGATTGCCACCCATGTCGCTGACGATGTTGACGCCTTTACGAAAGCCAAGCTGTAAGCCGTACCACTTCATCGCCAGGCGTACTGCGTTGAAAATAAAGAAGAATAATAATGGGCCGAGAATGTTGCCGGAGAGCGCTAAAGAGGCGCCAAGCGCGGCGGTAATCGGGCGCAGCGTACCCCACACCAGCGGATCGCCAACGCCGGCCAGCGGGCCCATCAGGCCGACTTTGATGCCGTTGATCGCGCCATCGTCAATTTCCGCACCGTTGGCGCGTGCTTCCTCCATTGCGGCGGTGACGCCAATCACCGGACCGCAAACGGCAGGGGTGGTATTGAAGAACACCAGGTGACGTTTGAGTGCGGCAACCTGATCCTCTTTCAGTGGATACAAGCGCTTGATGGCGGGGATCATGTCGTAGCAAAAGCCCAGCCCATGAATGCGTTCAAAGTTGAATGACGCCTGCTGCAGGTTGGAGCGAACAAACATGCTAAACAGGTCGGATTTGGTCAGTTTTTTTTGTTCCATGATGGGCTCCGTTAGTCGTCAAGCTGGTCGAGGGCTTGAGAAGAGGGGGCTTGCGCCTGCGGTTCAGCCTTACGCCACTGTGGGTTCAACTGGATGTAGACCAGCGCGATAATCACGCCCACGCCTCCAAAGGCCAGCAGACTTAAATCGAGGTAACCCCCGGCGATAAATCCGAGGAAGAAGAAGGGCATCAGGTACTTCACGCCCATCATGCGCAGCACCATGGCGTAACCGACCACCACGATAAATCCTCCGGCAATCTGCAGCCCGCGGGTGACGAATTCCGGAATGGCATTCAGCATGTTGCTGACCATGTCCGCGCTGACAAACAGCGAGACAATCAGCGCCGGAATGGCGACGCGCAGCGCCTGTACGCCCAGAGCGGAAACGTGCAGCAAATCGATGGTGCGAAAGCGGGCATCTTCGGCGGCTTTATCCGCCGCGTGCTGGAACACCACGGTGATGGTACGGGCGAATACCGTCAGTACCTGGCCTGCTGCCGCGACTGGCAGAGCGATGGCGATACCGGTGGCGATACTCTGTTGCCCGACAATCACCAGAATGGCGGAGATAATACTGGCGAGTGCCGAATCGGGAGACTGTGCAGCGCCAACGTTCATCCAGCCAAGTGCGATTAACTCCAGCGTACCGCCGAGCATAATCCCGGTTTTTAAATCACCGAGGATCAGGCCGATAACGGTACAGGCGATGAGCGGGCGGTGGGTCTGGAACTCATCCAGCACGCTGCCCATTCCGGCAATACAGGAAAATAGAAATATGGCGATAATTTGTAGGGTACTTATTTCCATAATATGTCACCTTGTGAATGTGATCATCCCTGCCTGTTACAGCATAAATACACAGGCGTTTTTATTTATTCAGCGAGCGATTGTTCTTCTATTTTTTCAAGAATATTAATTGATGGGTCTGATGCGACGACGCGTAAATCCAGCGAAACGCCTAATTTAGCTAACTCATGAAAAGCATGAATATCGTCGTCATCTAATGAGACCGCTTTGGTTAATTGTTTTTTACCGGGTCGCCAGGCCATGCCGCCAATATTTAACGTGGCAATTTTTACCCCTTGTTTTACCATTGCCAGGGCATCTTGCGGACGGGTAAAAAGATAAAAAACGGTTTCGTCCTGATATTGCGGATTATGGTAAACCGCGACTGCCTTTTCGATATTCACGACGTTGACCTTCATCCCCGGCGGGGCGGCCTGGCGTAATAATGTTCGGCGAACTTCATCGTTATATACCTCATCATTGCAGATAATAATCCGCTGGGCATTTGCCACTTTCGACCAGACGGTAGTGACCTGACCGTGGATCAAGCGGTCATCAATACGTGCAAGGGTAATGTTCATCAGAAATCCTCTTCGGTCGTTGCCAGATGTTGCCAGACGACACAGGTTTGTTGAGCAATGGTCGTCAGGTGTTTGCACAGTTCATCCACATTCATACTGCTTTGGTTATCGACCAGCTCCAGTGCCAAAGGCAGAGACAACCCGCTAATAACGCGTATGGCGGGGTTTTGCATTGCCAGCGTTGCGGCGGCGTTCCATGGACTGCCGCACTGTAGATCGACGGCAATCAGCCACTCACCATCGTAGTTGGCGCTCACTAACTTTTTCAACTTTTCTGCAATGTCGTTGGCGTTCTCTCCCGGGACAAATGCCACCGCTTCGACGTTGGCCTCGCCGTAGACCATCTGTACCGATTCCAGCATGGCGCAGGCCAGTTTGCCGTGGGCGCAGAAGATTGCATTGACCATAAAACCTCCTTAGCCGCGCGTTTTACCGCCCGCAATGTTAGTGGTTACTCCGGTAATATAACTGGCGCGTTCTGACAGAAGATAACAAACAAAATCAGCGACTTCATTTAATCGACCAGCCCGACCAATCGGGATCGCGTTTTTGGTATAACCCTCGCGCAGCTGTTCGACGGTGATGTTGCGGGTCCAGGCCAGCGCTTCTTCATACTCTGGGGTGCGCAGACCGGTTTTTTCCAGAATGCCTGGCGCAATGCCAACCACACGAATCCCGTGTTTACCCAGCTCTTTCGACCAGGAACGGGTGAAACTATTCAGTGCGGCCTTGGTGGCGGCATAGCAACTTTGGCCTTCTGAGCCTTCCAGTCCGCTCTCTGAAGAGACATTCACAATCACGCCGGTGTGTTGTTTCACCATCTGGCGTGCCACTGCTTGCGACATTAAGAACACACCTTTCTGGTTGATATTGACCATTTTTTCAAAAGCGGCTTCATTGAGTTCATATTGCCCGGCGGGTGCTTTTTCATCGACCAGCAGGCGTGGGAAATTAACGCCTGCGTTATTCACCAAACCATCAATACGCCCATGGCGGCGGATAATTTCGGTAACGGTATGATTAACTTCTTTGGCGCTGGAAATATCTGTTGGCCAGAAATGATATCCACTATGGCCTTCATATTGACCTTCACCACCGTGAATATCCGCCATTTGCACATTAGCGCCCTGTGCTAATAACTCTTCAACAATCGCCAGCCCGATTCCGGATGCGCCGCCGGTAACAATAATAACTTTGCCCTGCAGATTTAACCACGTTTGCATAATTAACTCCCAATTTCAGATAAGGGGCTCTCACATAAAATTAATTATGTCAGGACCCATTCGAATATATTTACTTCAACAATAATTCAGCGGTATGGTTGTTGGTCACTAAACAGTTAATATAATTCCCACGTAATGCGCCCAAAATTCCACTGTATTTCTCTTCACCCATTGCAATGCCAATCGAGTAACGCGCCTGTTTTAATTTATTGGTTTCGATGGAGAGTGTTTTTTCACTCATATTGGTTTCTACCGTCACGCCGTTGATATCGTAAAAGCGCGAGCAAATGTCTCCGGCTACCTGACGGGCATGTAGGTCATCGCTCTCTTCGCTGCCGTAAAAGGCGTGCCAGTTGGCGCCATCTCTTATCGCCGGAGAGCCAATCCCGACCAGCGCGACGTCCAGATTATCCCAGTAGGCGGAAATCGATTTGAAATGTTGGGACTGCATAATGCCATTGCGAATGAGCGGGTTCTCCAGCAGCGCCGGGAAATCGGCCAGATGCGATTCCCCCTTGAGCTTTGCCGCTGCGCCGTAGGTCAGCGTATTGACGTGGTAGCGGCTTTCAAGCTTGCCGGACGGCCCGCCAATAATCGGCACGCAAATAAGCTGACGTGACTGGCTGGCGGGGGATAATCCTTCAACAAGTCCCCGTACCGCACGCCCCCATGAAAACCCAATAATGTCGCCGGGTTCCAGTAAGCGCTCCAGTAACTGCGCCCCGTGTACGCCCATCATATTAAGCTGTTCATCTTCCTGTTCGCTGTCGCAGGAGACCACCACCGCCTCTTTCAGGCCAAATTTTTGTTTTAGCTGCTGTTCCAGCCACAGGTTTTCGTTGTAGTCGTAATTAATGGCAATGGTGACGATACCCTGCTCGCGGCCACGCTTTAGCAAGCGACTGATGGTGGTACGATAAATCCCCAGCTCGCGAGCGATTTGCGCTTGTGTCATATCCTGTTCGTAATACAGCTGGGCTATTTTTACGATCAGGCGGATATCATCGCTGTTTTCCATCGCCATTTTTGAACTCCTGCACATTTGTGCAAATCACGAAATTGCCTTCTTGATCTGATATAACCCCATTCTTTCCGCAGCTCAAAGCTATTTTCACTTATTTCAACGCCCTGATCTGGCTGATTGTGCTGCACATTTGATGTGACGATTGTGCGATGTCGGCACAGATGTGCTTGTTGCGCTAATGTATTGATTCTGCTTCGTTTCGCCCAACAAAATTGCAGTTATGGATCACCCACACTTTTGTGTCTAAAGGTGTGACAGATCACAAATAGCGCTCAGACATTCGCGCACGATTATTTTTTATCGTCCGCAAGGTAGGGTATATTTCGCTTTTAATACACAAAAGCATTCAAGTTGTATCAAGGCGGCAAGGGAACGAATCCTTGGGAGCATAGATAACTATGTGACCAGGGTGAGTGAGGGCAGCCAACGCAGAGACGGCTTGAAGGATGAAGTGTATACAGGAGAAATTATGCTGCCCGACTCATCCATCCGATTAAACAAATACATCAGTGAAAGCGGAATCTGCTCGCGCCGCGAGGCGGATCGCTTTATCGAACAAGGGAATGTCTTCCTGAATGGCAAACGCGCCACCATTGGCGATCAGGTGATGCCTGGCGACGTCGTGAAAGTGAATGGTCGGTTGATTGAGCCGCGTGAAGCGGAGGATTTGGTTTTTATCGCGCTGAACAAGCCGGTAGGGATTGTCAGCACCACCGAAGACAGCGAACGCGACAACATTGTGGATTTCGTTAATCACAGCAAGCGCGTGTTTCCCATTGGCCGTCTGGATAAAGATTCCCAGGGGCTGATCTTTCTGACCAACCACGGCGACCTGGTGAATAAAATCCTGCGTGCCGGTAACGATCACGAAAAAGAGTATCTGGTGACGGTCGATAAGCCCGTAACCGACGACTTTATTCGTGGGATGGGAGCCGGTGTGCCAATCCTCGGTACCGTCACCAAGAAATGTAAGGTCAAGAAAGAAGCGCCGTTTGTGTTTCGCATCACGCTGATTCAGGGGCTGAACCGCCAGATCCGCCGTATGTGTGAGCACTTTGGTTATGAAGTGACGAAGCTTGAGCGCACGCGCATCATGAACGTGAGTTTGTCCGGTCTGCCGCTGGGCGAATGGCGTGACCTGACGGGGGATGAACTGATCGAACTGTTCAAGCTGATTGAGAATTCTTCTTCAGAAGCTAAACCGAAGGCGAAAGCGAAGCCAAAAGCCGCCACCGCAGGCATCAAGCGCCCGGTAGTGAAAATCGAAAAATCGGCGGAGAAAGAGAAATCGCGCCCGGCGGCAAACGGCAAGCGTTTTACCTCGCCGGGGCGTAAGAAGAAAGGACGTTAACGTCTGCCGCGCGTTGGCGTATTCGCCGACCAGGAGAATGACGCCTCTGAATCCGGTTTATAAGCCTGCTTTTTCTTCAACTGGCGGGCTTTTTTAGCTTCGGCTTCGCGCAAGGCCATCAGCTTATCGATGTACTCTTTCTTGATGCTGTTGGTCTCAGCGTTGGTCAGCAGTCGACCATGCGCAATGCGCGCGCGGTCGAGCAGCGTTTTCAGTTCACGCTGTTCGCGCTCGGTCATCTCTTTTTGGGTAATGCGGGGGAGTGCCATACGGGTGCCCTCTGTTAGCCGATATTCTCAGTGTACGGTAATCCTGGCCAGCCTGATAGCGCTCAATAGGCAATACGCAATTTTCCGCCAAAGTCCTGCTGGGTATAACCCGTTGTTTTGAATCCTTTATCTGTGATGATGCTATCGATTTCTTTTAACGTGGCGATACACATCACCCCATCCTGACCAAATTTGGTATGGTCGGCGAGAATTACCGCTTTTTTGCTCATGGCAATCATGGACTTCGCCACGTACGCTTCATCAAAACTTTTTACCAGCACTCCATGCTGAGGCGAAATCCCACCTGCGCCAATGAAGCAGATATCGGCGTGAATGGCGTTAATTTGCTGACAAACCGAGACACCGAGATTGGCGCGAAAATGGTAGTCATATTCGCCACCTAAGACGTAAACGCGGGCCTGAAGATTATGCTCTTTAATTTTATCCGCAATTAACGCTGAGTTGGTAATAACAGAATAAGCGAGTGGGGGTAATAGTTCAGCAAGAATTAAGTTAGTCGTACAGGAGTCAATAAACAATGTGTCGCGTTCGCTAACCATCGTGGCGGCAATTTTACCAATTGCCATTTTTTCATCGCGGTGTATATCTATACGGGCGCCAAACTCATCTTCCTGAACGACCTGTTTTTTGACAGCCCCTCCATGGATTTTGGTAATTTGTCCTTCGGACTCCAGTATCGAGAGGTCACGGCGAATGGTCTCTGATGTAACTTTTAGCGTTTCCGATAATTTGATGACTGTGACTTCACCGAACTTATTTAATTCATCAAGAATATGTTTTCTTCTTTTAATCGGGTTCATTATTTTCCGCCAATGTCGTGCTTTGGCGCATGGTAACTGGATGCGCAAAGCAACGCAACCACTCCAGCGCACGGACAATACCTTCATCATCATTAGAGGTCGTCACATAGGTGGCGTGTTGTTTTACTGCATCAGGCGCATTGCCCATGGCGATACCGATGTTAGCAGTGGTAAACATACTGATATCGTTCTGCTGATCGCCAATCGCCGTAACCTGTTCGGTCGCTATATTTAGCTGCTGCCTTAACATGTTTATAGCATAGCCTTTGTTTATTTCAGTACGTTGGATGTCAATATAATTTCCCCCGGTGATTGTCGCCATATAACCACAGGGCAATTCATTATTCATTGCCGTACATAATGAATTTATTTTTGATTGTTCTGCCACTAATGTGATTTTATAAACATCATGCTGATTAAAAATATATTCAGGCGTTGCCGAAATAAAGGGTAGTTCAAATAAGTTGGCCTCATAAGTCGTCCATGGTGCCACGAGTCGGTCATCACGATGATAAATAGCATCGGCGCTAAAAAAATGATGGGGGTAGCAGGAAAGAGAAATAGATCGGTCAATCTCCTGGAGGTCCATGCAAGAGAGTGCCGCAGTATGAATAATATGCTGCGACGCAATCTCCAGAATTTGCCCACCATTAAAACCGGCGCACCAGGCAAACAATTTATCTACCTGTTGCTGTTGTAACAGGCGCACCATGGAGGAGACCGGCCTGGCGGAACAGGCTGCCAGCAGACCGCCACGCTGGCGGAACTCAACCAGCGCCTGACGCGTGCGCGGGCTGATTGTTTTCTGCGATGTCAGTAACGTTCCATCCAGATCGGTCACCAGCAACATATCTCTTTCCTCTGAGTTTACTGAGCAATAAACGGCGTGACGGCCTCTTTGGCGGCGTTGCAGACCATATTGTCGATTGCCGTACCGACGACCAGAATATTGACCCCGGTATCTTTAAACGCTTTGGCGTTGGCGAGGTTAATACCGCCTTCTGCCAGCGTCGGCACATCAACCGCGCCAACCAGCGCTCGCAGCCTGTCTTTAATGGCCTGTGGAATGTCGCCTGCTGCTACGCCTTCATAGCTCATACCGGTCATCAGGCCGATCATATCGACGCCAATTTCCTGCATCCGCTTCGCCACGCTGGAAACCTCTTCCGGCGTACGCGCAGGAATACCGAAAGTATGCAGATCGTCCGGGTGACCAATATAGGCGTCAACGGTCAGACCATATTGATGGGCGAGATTAACGATATCCTGCAGATCGTCCCAGTCGGATTTATGCGTGTGTAAACCATCGGCCCCGGCACGGGCAATCTCCAGAATCTCAGTGTCACTGAGCGGTACGGGCAAGGTTTCGGTAAAACCTCCCGCAATACCCACGGTAATGAAAATATCGTCAGGAACCACGTTACGCACGCCGTGTACCGCTTCAGCCATTTGCCCGTTGGTGATTTCATGGCGGATCTGCTCCGCTGCATGCATATTGCTCACGCCTTTGTGTCCACGCGCCAGCGCCAGTGCCGGGTGGTTTGGTTCCAGCAGCTTAACGCCTGCCTCACACACCGCTTTCGCCAGACGCGCATCGTCGCCAGTGATCCCGGTACTGAGGATGGTTTGTCCGCCGTGGAGCGCAATGGCGTCTTTCACTTTCTGTAACGCTTTGGCGCGTTTTTTATTCATATCGCCTTTAAACATGGTGTACCTCTGGTGTTGGTGCATTAATTAACGGGCTGACGCTGCGGGTTCGCTCTGTACGACAGCCTTAAAACGGTTAGCAATAATGGTGGTAATGCAGGTCATCGCCATTGTTGTGATCATCACGATAGCCATCTGAAGTGCATTGCTGGACAAGAACGGCGAGGCAAAAGCGGGAACATAGGCCACGCCTTTAACGTTAAAGAAGCCCAGCATCATGCCGCCCATTCCGGCCCAGAAAATGGCGGAGCCAAAGACAATTTTGTTGGCGAACATGAAGGGATAGGCAGATTCCACGAAGGTTCCGAAACCCAGGTTAATAAGCAGCCCCGGTGTGGCGACGGCGGCTTCACTTTTTTCACGAGGGGCGATAACGTTGGCAAGGTTAATTCCTGCGGCAACCATCACCAGACCCACCATATCGACTGCGCCGAGGAAGCTGACGCCGGATTTTTCCATCTCCAGCAGAACCAGCGGCAGGATGACCGCGTGATAGACACCACCCAGGATGGCTGGCCAGATAACCAGCCCCGCCAGCAGTCCGGCAAGAACAGGACTGAAAGCCAGGGTGCTTTCGATAGCCAGTTTGATGTAATTACCTGCTGACAACGCCAGCGGACTCAACAGATAGTGCATGATCAACCCGGCGGCAAGACCTGAAATCCCACCGGCGACGATGTTGACGGTGGTCATCGGAAAGCGCCAGTTCAGGCATAATTCAAACAGCCAACGAACGAAAATCCCGGCCATCAAACCGCCGATTATCCCGCCGATCAGACCCCCCTCGACGGACAGCACCCCGGCGACGACCCCGGCAACGATTGAGACTTCATCCAGCTCAGAAATCTGTTTTGCCGCCAGCACGGCAACCAATACCGGCAGGCCTTTCAGCAGGATTTCAAAAATATCGTTAAGTTTTTCCAGACCCGGGATGTGGCTCAGGGCGAGAACAATCGCCATCGCGATAAAGCCAGGCAGCGCAGGGATCATAATGCTGCGAATGTTAAAGCGTTTGAGCAGGCTCTTTCCGGAGCCACCCTGGGAGGGTGAAGCGCTACCCAACTGCGGCTTGTACTTAACGCCCCAGTGTTTACACAGAGACGCCACGAAGGAGACTGCGCGGGTGCGGCTGGTGGTGCCGGTCGTACCCGAGGTTGCGACGACATTTGCCCCTTTTGCCGCCACCAGCGCCATTGACGTTCCCCCGGTGCCAACGATCGGTGTTTTCATCTCAACAGCTGCGGTGAAGACTTCGTGGTTCGCTTTTCCCGGATCGGCGCTCATCACGACGATCCCGTCGATCGCGCCGCTACGGATCATCTCAGCAATCTGGCGATCGCTTTCGACCACCGAAGCGTTCACCTCTGAGAGTTTGCCCTGAAATATCCGTTGTGGTTTTTGTTGGTTTTCTGTGGTTAATGCATACACGGATGCCGGTGTGTGGGGTTTGGCAACATCCATCGAGGCTTCCGCCGCGATAAACTGCACGGCGGCAACTTCCACACCTGCGGCTTCGCACTGCTGATAGATTTCCTGGAGTAACTTCTCTGGCTCTGCGCCACCCAGGTTGTAGAGGTTGCCTCCACTGCTTCCAATAATCGCAATTTTTTTCATAGCGGCCTCAAAGATAGGGTAAAGGGGTTATCTGTGTTGTAGTGAAGTCATAATTCCAACTAAAACAAAACAAATCAACATTAAATGATCGAGATAAATTATCATTTGCATGTGGTTTGTTTATTAATTAGTTGAAATAAAAAGAATAAATTAAGATTTTGTTTTGTGTTGGTGTTTGTTGTTTTGTGATGGGGTTCAAAGGAATATTTAAATAAATGGAGGGTGACCCTCCATTTATACGCGATCAGTTTTGTTTTATAGCGCTTCGCTTTTCAGTAATCGCCTTCCCGGACCAGTAACCCGCAAGCAGCGAACCTGAAAGGTTGTGCCAGACGGAGAACAACGCGCCGGGCAGGGCAGCGAGCGGACCGAAGTAGATTTTGCCCAGCGCAGCGGCGAGGCCGGAGTTCTGCATGCCGACTTCAATCGCCAGTGTGCGGCAGGTGGATTCATCAAAGCCGAACAGTTTCCCGCCCCAGTAGCCGCCAAGCAGACCAATGGTGTTATGCAGAATAACGGCGATAATCACCACAAAGCCGACCGACGCAATGTGCGACGCAGAACCTGCCACAACAGCGCTGATAATCGCCAGAATGCACACCATAGAAAACGCGGGCAGATACGCTTCTACGGTTTTTACGACGCGTGGGAACAGATGATGAATGACCAGGCCCAAAGCGATCGGAATAACTACGATCTGCAGAATGCTCAGCAGCATACCCATCACATCTACCTGGATATGCGCGTCGACGTAAAGACGGGTGAGCAGCGGCGTGGCGACAACACCGACCAGGGTTGAAACCGATGAAATCGTCACGGAGAGCGCCACATCGCCTTTCGCCAGGTAGATCATTACGTTAGATGCCGTTCCGCTGGCGACGCTACCGACCAGCACCATACCTGCGGACAATTCCGGCGGCATATTAAAAGCCAGCGCCAAAATCCATGCGGCGAGCGGCATCACCAGATAGTGCAGGAAGATACCCGCCGCAACCGGGGCTGGGCGTGAGAGTACGCGTTTAAAATCATCCACCTTCAGGTGTACGCCCATGCCGAACATAATCACCATCAGTAACGACGGCACAAATGGCCCAACAGGCGTAAAGGTGGAGGGCGTGTAATACGCAATAACAGAGAGCAGCAGCGCCCATAACGGGAACAGCCGCGTGAGAGTAGCGAGCATGTTGTATTCCTTGCGATTTAAAGATGTTGTGTTGTTATAAAAAAGCCGGGATCGAGCCCGGCTATAGTTATTGTTTATCGCGTGATGGAATATTATTCAAACAAATTATGTTCATGTTGCGCTGCGGAGATTTTCCCAACTTAGTCCAAAGCGGGCCAAATACTTGCGCAGGCGGTCCGCATCGTTAGGATTGGCTTTTTTCTGCCGTGAGACGGCGAACAGTTCGCGTCCGGCTTCCGACAGTGACGCACAACGGCGGCACACTTCCAGCACCGTTTCCAGTTGGCGGCGATCGAACAGGTCAATGTCCATATTCAGTTCAGGCTGCGGATTTGCTATCTGCCAACTCTCCTTTAGCAGCGCAATCTCTTCTTCGACAAGGGATAAGGTAATGCGACCTTGTTCGGCAAGTGTCGCCATGCGCGCGATGGATGAGCTGAGTTCGCGAAAATTGCCGCGCCATCGCGCCTGTGGGGAGCAGGCAAACGCCAGATAGGCAGTGCGAGCCTCTTTATCGAAACGGATTTGCGTCTGCTTGTTGCTGGAAAAACGTTGCAGCTCATACTCGACGTTCGGGGCGATATCTTCCCGCCGCTGCGCGAGACCGGGCAGGGCGAAGCACCACATGTTGATCCGCGCGTAGAGATCTTCGCGAAAACGGCCCTCAGCGACCCATTGCCGCATGTCGCGATGGGTGCCGGCAATCAGCTGAAAATCGCTGTGTACTTCTTTGTCCGACCCAAACGGGAAAAAGGTTTTTTCTTCAATCGCTTTGAGTAACATGGCCTGCTCGTCCAGCCCCAGCTCGGCGATCTCATCGAGAAACAGCACGCCGCCATCCGCTTCTCGCAGCAATCCGCTACGCGCCGTGAGCGCGCCGGTAAACGCCCCCTTCACATGACCAAACAGCGTGGACATCGCATTGTCACCGCGCAGGGTCGCGCAGTTAACCGCCACCAGTTTTCCCGCCACCAGGTGCCGCGACTGGCGTAGCTGAAAAATACGTTTCGCGAGGAAGGATTTGCCTGCGCCGGTAGGGCCGGTGAGCAGGATCGGGTCGGTCGAGCGCAGAGCTACCCGCTCAATGCGATCAATCAGTTTATTGAAGGTGGCGTTACGCGTATCAATCCCGGCTTTCAAAAAAGAGACCGACTGCTGCTGCTCGCGCTGAAAACGACTGGTGAGCGTGGCATAGCGGCTTAAATCGAGATCGATAACCGAGCAGACGCCAGCGGCGACGGCTTCATCTGATGAACCGCGTGGCGCCGGGCTGGTTTGCAGCAGGCTGGCGGGCAGGTAGCGCGCTTCCGTCAGCAAAAACCAGCAGATTTGTGCCACGTGAGTCCCGGTGGTGATGTGCACCAGATACTCTTCGTTTTCCGTATCAAACTCATAATGCGTGGCAAAGTCGAGGAAGGCGGCGTAGACCTCTTCAAAGTCCCACGGATCGTTGATGGTTACGGTATGCGGTCGGACTTTGGTGTGCGGTGAAAGCTGCGCGACGTCTTCAATCAACCGTTGCGCCATGCTTTCATCGCGTGGCTGGTGGAGGAGCTCCAGTCTGTCGACAGGGAGATCGGGTTGTTGGCATAGCCCAACCGTGGGTCGCCACTTCTTAAACCGATTGGCCCGCTTGCCGCGTTTGTCCAGTACCGTTCCCAGTACGCCAATCACTACCCGTCGCTTCTTCATGGTTTATCCAAAAAGATAAATAAGAGAATAAAAGATAAAAAAATTAACCACTCGAGACAACAGTCATTATTGGTCTAAAAAATTAAAGTCATGAAAATCAATTAATTAAAATTTAATCATGCCTGTTTTAATTCCTGGCACGCTTCTGGCAATAACACTTGCGTCAATCACGCTGAAAGCGCAGGGGGTTAAACCTCGCCGGCACGTCAGGAACGGCACAGGCTGTTTTCCGGGTGTGTTCCGTCAGCCGATGACCACCAAACGGGTTCGATTCCCGATTCATTCTCCCAATGAAACTGGTTGTTAATCATAGAAATAAAACGGAGCAATGCGCAGTTAGCACGCTCCAGAACAGGCTGCCGGTAAAGATGCCGTGCGACAGGCAAAAGGGAATTCCCCTGCCGCTTCGCCCCTGCACCCGCGCCTGGCTCACAATAAGGAATAAAAAATGATGAAGAAAATCACTATTCGTAAAGGCCAGCTTGGCCTGTTATCCCGACAGGGTGACTACTATCAGGTGCTGAATGCAGGTGAACACCGTTTACCGTGGTTTAACACACCTGACGTTCTGGTGGTAAATACCGATGGCAGTGAAATACCTGAGACGCTGGCGGAGTATTTACGTCGCTTTCAGCCCGAGTGGGTGGAGCGTTTCTGCCTGGTCGCGGATACGACGGATACCGAAGCCGTGGCGTTGTATGTCAATGGCGTTTTGCAGGAGATCCTGCCACCGGCAACGCGTCGTCTGTACTGGAGAGCCGACGAAGCGTTAACGCTGGTACGTATGGATACGCGCGAGGTTCAGGTGCCAACGGACGTCATGAATGCAGTGTTACAGCCCCGTCGCAGCGGTGCGGTAAAAGGTCGCGAAGCAATCTTAACGGTGCAGGTTCCGGCGTGGCACGTCGGTGTACTGAAAATTGATGGCGAAACTCAGGCGCTGTTGCCGCCGGGGTTAACAGCATACTGGAAGGTAAACCATCTGATTGAAGCGGAAGTTGTGGATACCCGTTTGCAGGTGCTGGAGGTTGGCGGCCAGGAGATCCTGACCAAAGATAAGGTCAACCTGCGTTTAAACCTGGCGGCGAACTGGCGTTATAGCGATGTGTTGCTGGCATTTGGTCAACTGACTAAACCGCTGGATCACCTTTACCGTGAATTGCAGTTTGCGCTGCGTGAAGCGGTGGGAACACGCACGCTGGACGAACTGCTGGAAGATAAGCAGGTGATCGATGAAGTGGTGAGCGCGCAGGTGAAAACCCGCATGACGCCGTTTGGTATCGAGGTGGCTTCGTTGGGGGTGAAGGATATTGTCCTGCCCGGCGATATGAAGGCTATTTTGTCGCAACTGGTTGAAGCGGAAAAATCCGCCCAGGCCAACGTGATCCGACGTCGTGAAGAGACTGCCGCCACGCGATCGCTGTTGAATACTGCAAAAGTGATGGAAAACAACCCGGTAGCGCTGCGCTTAAAAGAACTGGAAACCCTCGAAAGAGTCGCGGAACGGATCGATAAAATCTCGGTATTCGGTGGCCTGGACCAGGTGTTGCACGGTCTTGTGAACATAAAAGGATAAGAATAATGAGCGACAACACAGTGGACGGCGCAATGCGCGAACGGGTAGTGCGCCAGCTAAAAGAGGTTGAGCGGCGCTATGGCGTCAGGGTGCTGTATGCCTGTGAGTCCGGTAGCCGTGGCTGGGGATTTGCCTCGCCGGACAGCGATTACGACGTGCGATTTCTCTATGTTCATCCCCCTGAATGGTATCTGCGGGTCGAAGCGCCACGTGATGTTATCGAGCTGCCGATAGATGATGAGCTGGACGTGTGCGGCTGGGAATGGCGCAAGGCGCTGAGGTTACTTAAAGGCGCAAACCCGACGCTTATTGAGTGGCTGGATTCGCCGGTGGTCTATCAGCAGGATGACGCGACCGTGTCGGCGCTGAAAGCGTTGGTGCCTGAATGGTTTTCACCGCTGCGTGCTCGCTGGCACTACTACTCGATGGCGCGGAAAAACTTCCGTGGTTATTTGCAGGGTGACGACGTGCGATTGAAGAAGTACTTCTACGTTCTGCGACCCCTGTTGGCGGTGCGTTGGGTGGAAGCGGGCAAGGGCGTACCGCCGATGCGTTTTGCCGAGCTGCTGGCGGGAAATGAACTGGATGCACCATTGCGTCATGAAATCGACGAATTGCTGGCGCGCAAACAGCGATCAGGTGAGGCGGAGTATGGTCCGCGTCGTCCATTGTTACATACGTTTATCCGCGCCGAACTGGAGAGAGGAGAAATCCCGCCAACCTTACCAGACAGCCGGGAAGGGGATGTGAGGGAACTGGACAGACTGTTATATGGCACGGTGATGCGGTGAAAATGCCCGATGGTGCAAGAGCCATCGGGCGTTGACGTCGATTCATTCAAACAAATTATGGTGCAGCTTCTGTACCACCAGCTCGGCTTCGCTACCGGGCACCAGGAAGCACAGGTTATGGCTGGACGCGCCGTAGCAAATCATCCGAATATTGAACGGCTCCAGTACGCCGAACACCTCTTTACCCACGCCGCAGGCTTTGGACAGGTCGTTACCAATCAATGCCACCAGCGCCAGGCCTTCTTCAACTTCAACCCGGCACAGGGCCGACAGCTCCATCAGCAGAGACTGCGTGAGCAGTGTATCGCCGGTGGAAGTTGAACCAGTGGTATCCAGCGTCAGCGCCACGCTGACTTCGGATGTGGTAATTAAATCGACCGAGATATTGTGGCGTGCCAGGATGCCGAACACTTCCGCCAAAAAGCCGCGAGAGTGCAGCATATTCAGGCTATGCAGCGTCAGCAGCGTCTGCTTACGGCGCAAGGCCAGCGCCCGGAACAGCGGTGGATTCGCGGTTTTATTGCACACCAGCGTGCCGCCTGCTTTTGGATCCTTGCTCGAGCCAACAAATACCGGGATATCGCTACGTACGGCAGGCAACAGGGTTGCCGGGTGCAGCACTTTCGCGCCAAAGGTCGCCATTTCCGCGGCCTCTTCAAAAGCGATTTCATCAATACGCTGCGCAGCCGGAACGACACGTGGATCGGTCGTGTAAATGCCGGGAACATCAGTCCAGATATCGACGCGCGTTGCGTGCAGGGCTTCTGCCAGTAAGGCGGCGGTATAATCGCTGCCGCCGCGTCCCAGCGTGGTGGTGCGGCCTTTGCTTTCGCTGCCGATAAAGCCCTGAGTAATGACCAGACCTTCGTTCAACCGTGGGGCAAGCTGAATGGCTGCCAGTTCGGCCAGCGCCGCAACGTCGGGCTCTGCGCGGCCAAAACGATCGTTGGTGCGCATCACTTTACGCACGTCAAACCACTGCGCTTGCACGTTGCGCTCACGCAGGATCTCGACGAATAACAGGGTAGACATCAGTTCCCCGTGGCTGACCAGTTCGTCGGTTAGTGCGGTTGAGGTCGCCAGTGACGCCGCTTCTGCCAGCGTGGTGATGTTCTCCAGCAGACGTTCAATCTCTTCACGGATGACGTTCGGATAACGCAGGCGTTCCAGAATATTGAACTGAATTTGACGAATGGCGTCGAGTTTTTCGAAGCGCTCGGTTGGCTCCAGACCTTCTGCCAGCGCGACCAGCAGGTTAGTAATACCCGCCGAAGCGGACAGCACCACTAAACGTACGTTAGCATCAGAAAGCACGACATCAGCACTGCGATTCATGGCATCAAAATCTGCCACGCTGGTACCGCCAAATTTGGAGACAACTACATCAGTCATAACTACCTCGTGTCAGGGAATGAATAGAGCGACCATGGCACAAAGGCAGAACGGAAACCGGTGCAGGCGCAAATGCAAATACCGTATTTATAAATAAAATGTGTAGCCTGTACTGTCAACGCTGGGATTATGCGGATTTTTCATGCTGTGTTAGCGCTGAGTAACAGTACTTATAACAGCTATACTTTTTAGCTACGTTTGGCGGATGCCCTGGCAATGGCATTAAAACAATCACACTTTTCTGTGGCTGGCGTTACAATCGATCTCAGTCACAATTCTCAAAATCAGAAGAGTATTGCTAATGAAAAACATCAATCCAACGCAGACCTCAGCCTGGCAGGCACTACAAAAACACTTTGAAGAGATGAAAGACGTTACTATCGCGGATCTGTTCGCGAAAGATAGCGATCGTTTCACTAAGTTTTCCGCGACATTTGACGATCTGATGCTGGTGGATTTCTCCAAAAACCGCATCACTGAAGAGACACTGGCTAAACTGCAGGATCTGGCAAAAGAAACCGATTTGGCGGGTGCCATCAAATCCATGTTCTCCGGTGAGAAAATCAACCGTACTGAAGACCGTGCCGTGCTGCACGTGGCGCTGCGTAACCGTAGCAATACGCCGATCATCGTTGACGGCAAAGATGTGATGCCGGAAGTGAATGCGGTGCTGGAAAAGATGAAATCCTTCTCTGAAGCGATTATCTCCGGCAGTTGGAAAGGCTATACCGGCAAGGCCATTACTGATGTCGTGAACATCGGTATTGGCGGCTCTGACCTCGGCCCGTTCATGGTGACCGAAGCGCTGCGTCCGTACAAAAATCACCTGAATATGCACTTTGTGTCTAACGTCGATGGTACGCACATTGCCGAAGTGCTGAAAAAAGTGAATCCGGAAACCACGCTGTTCCTGGTCGCGTCTAAAACCTTCACCACCCAGGAAACTATGACCAACGCCCACAGCGCGCGCGACTGGTTCCTGGCGACCGCTGGCGACAACAAGCACGTAGCCAAACACTTCGCAGCGCTCTCCACTAACGGTAAAGCGGTTGGCGAGTTCGGTATTGATACTGCCAATATGTTCGAGTTCTGGGACTGGGTTGGCGGTCGTTACTCCCTGTGGTCTGCAATTGGTCTATCCATCATCCTGTCCGTGGGCTTCGACAACTTTGTTGAGCTGCTCTCTGGTGCGCACGCAATGGACAAACACTTCTCCACCACCCCAGCGGAGAAAAACCTGCCGGTGCTGCTGGCGCTGATCGGTATCTGGTACAACAACTTCTTCGGTGCTGAAACCGAAGCGATTTTGCCGTACGACCAGTATATGCATCGTTTCGCGGCCTATTTCCAGCAGGGCAACATGGAATCCAACGGTAAATACGTTGACCGTAACGGCAACGCCGTGGATTACCAGACTGGCCCAATCATCTGGGGTGAGCCGGGCACTAACGGTCAGCATGCGTTCTACCAGCTGATTCACCAGGGGACTAAAATGGTTCCGTGCGATTTCATCGCCCCGGCCATCACCCACAACCCGCTGTCGGATCACCATCCGAAACTGCTGTCTAACTTCTTCGCGCAGACCGAGGCGCTGGCATTCGGCAAGTCTCGTGAAGTGGTTGAGCAGGAATATCGCGACCAGGGTAAAGATCCGGCAACCCTGGACCACGTTGTGCCGTTCAAAGTGTTTGAAGGTAATCGTCCAACTAACTCTATCCTGCTGCGCGAAATCACGCCGTTCAGCCTGGGTGCGTTGATTGCGCTGTACGAGCACAAAATCTTCACTCAGGGCGCGATCCTGAACATCTTCACCTTTGACCAGTGGGGCGTTGAGCTGGGTAAACAACTGGCGAACCGTATTCTGCCAGAGCTGAAAGATGGTTCCGAAGTGAGCAGCCACGATAGTTCTACCAACGGTTTGATTAACCGTTATAAGTCCTGGCGTGCCTGATGGCGCTACGCTTATCAGGCCTACAGGACACTCTTGTAGGCCGGATAAGGCGTTTAGCCGCCATCCGGCATTAATGAAATAAAAAAGCCGATATTAATATCGGCTTTTTTATAAGAATGCTCCAGGATATCTGCGTCTTTGCTTCATTTCTTAATTGAGCTTAATCCTAAAATAATTCATTCAACGTTGTCCTGTCTCTGATGTTTTCAGATTTACCGGATATTGCATTTTCTATTTATATATTTTAACTGATTGATTACTTTAATTTTATTATCAAATTCTAATTATTTTCTCTCTTGTTATCTAATTATCCTAAATTCCCCTGTGGCGTAATTTGTACACTTTGGCTTGTGTATACTCGATCTCGCCCGAAATTCTTTTGGGTAAATCTCCATTCATGCAATGAAGGGAATTTGTGATGAAAAAAGTTGTGTATGGCCTGTGGGCTATATCTGCGCTTGCGGCGACGTCTGTCTATGCCGCCCCCGTTCAGGTGGGGGAGGCTGCAGGGTCGGCTGCCGCGTCGGTTTCGGCGGGAAGTTCCTCCGCGACCAGCGTGAGCACCGTAAGTTCTGCGGTGGGGGTTGCCCTGGCGGCAACCGGTGGCGGCGATGGTTCTAATACCGGAACCACCACCACGACAACCACCAGTACCCAGTAATAAAGGTACGTTTAATTCTAACCACACTTCGGTGTGGTTATTTTGGAATTGCCAAAAGTCTGTGGGATTTGTAGGCCGGGTAAGCGTCGCGCCACCCGGCAATAATGCGGAGAAACGTCGTGAAGCGACCAGCGCTCATAATGGTTTGCCTGCTACTACAGGCGTGCTCAGCCACCACCGAAGGGTTGGGGCATTCGCTGTGGGATAGCGTATTTGGGACTCCCGGCGTACAGATGACGGATGATGAAATCCAAAATATGCCTTACGCCAGCCAGTATATGCAGCTCAACGGCGGTCCCCAGTTGTTTGTGGTACTCGCGTTCGCGGAAAACGGACAGCAGAAATGGGTGACTCAGGATCGGGCCATTCTTGTCACGCAGCATGGGCGCATTGTGAAAACACAGCTCGACGGAGACAACCTCATCGAGGTGAATAATCTGGCTGCCGACCCGCTTAGTAAGCCCAATCAGATAGTCGATGGCGCAACGTGGTCTCGCACGATGGGCTGGACCGAGCATCAGCAGGTACGCTATGCCACCGCCCGCTCGGTTTTCACATGGGATGGTGCTGACACCATCAAGGTCGGCAGCGATGAAACGCCGGTACGGATCCTCGATGAAGACGTCACCACCGATCAAACGCGCTGGCATAACCGCTACTGGGTAGACAGTGACGGCATGATTCGCCGGTCAGAACAGTATCTTGGCGCAGGTTTCTTCCCGGTGAAAACCACGCTGATTAAGGCGGCAAAACCATGATGAAACAAATGATTACCGCGCTGACATTCAGCCTGTGCACGGCATCTGTTTTTGCTGCGGGCAGTGTAAAAGTGATCACGACAGGCAGCACCGAAGCAAAAACGTTGACCGGCGCGGAGCATTTGGTCGATCTGGTGGGTCAACCGAAGCTGGCGAATAGCTGGTGGCCAGGTGCGGTGATTGGCGAAGAGCAGGCAACGGCTGAGGCACAACGTCAACAGCAGGCATTACTGGCGCGCCTGGCGGCGCTGAGCGCTGAAGAAAGTGGTAACGATGCCGCGGCTATCAACGCGTTACGCCAGCAAATTCAGGCGCTTAAGGTGACCGGCAGACAGACGATTAATCTTGACCCGGATGTGGTGCGTGTCAGCGAGCGAGGCAACCCGCCATTGCAGGGCAATTACACGCTGTGGGTTGGGCCGCAGCCCACGGATATCACGCTGCTGGGTTTGCTAAGCCACCCGGGTAAGCAGCCGTTTATACCCGGACGTGATGTTGCCAGCTATCTCGATGGGCAGCGTCGGCTCAGCGGCGCGGATCGTAGCTACGCCTGGATTGTCTATCCCGACGGACGCACACAAAAAGTAGCGGTCGCCTACTGGAACAAACGTCACATTGAGCCGATGCCCGGCAGCATCATTTTTGTCGGGCTGTCGGACTCTGTCTGGAGCAGCACCCCGGATGAAATCAATGCCGACATTCTTCGCACCCTGACCCAGCGGATACCCGAATAATGAGAAAAACTTATCTGCTCAGCCTGTTGGCGCTGGGTATCAGCGCGGCCTGTCACGGTGAAACTTATCCTGCGCCGATTGGTCCTTCCCAGTCTGATTTTGGCGGCGTAGGGCTGCTGCAAACCCCAACCGCACGTATGGCCCGTGAAGGCGAAATGAGCCTCAACTACCGCGATAACGATCAGTACCGCTACTACTCCGCGTCGGTGCAACTGTTCCCGTGGCTGGAAACGACCCTGCGCTATACCGATGTGCGCACCAAAAAATACAGCAGCGTGGAGTCGTTTTCAGGCGATCAGACATACAAGGATAAGGCTTTCGACCTGAAGCTGCGATTGTGGGAAGAGAGCTACTGGATGCCACAGGTGGCGGTGGGGGCACGCGATATCGGCGGAACCGGCCTGTTCGATGCGGAGTATATTGTGGCGAACAAAGCCTGGGGACCGTTTGATTTCTCGCTCGGTCTCGGTTGGGGATACCTCGGGACCAGCGGCAACGTCAGCAATCCGTTTTGCTCATACAGCGATAAATTCTGTCATCGCGATAACAGCTACAAACAGGCGGGTTCCATTGACGGTAGCCAGATGTTCCACGGCCCGGCATCGCTGTTTGGCGGCGTAGAGTATCAGACACCCTGGCAGCCGCTGCGCCTGAGACTGGAGTATGAGGGTAATAATTATCAGCAGGATTTTGCGGGCAAGCTGGATCAGAAGAGCAAGTTTAACGTCGGCGCTATTTATCGCGTCACCGATTGGGCCGACGTTAACCTCAGCTATGAGCGCGGCAACACCTTTATGTTTGGGGTCACGCTGCGGACTAACTTTAACGATCTGCGACCACACTATAACGACAACGCCCGCCCGAAATACCAGCCGCAGCCGCAGGATGCCATCCTGCAACATTCGGTGGTGGCGAATCAGCTAACGTTGCTGAAATATAACGCCGGGCTGGCGGATCCTAAAATTCAGGTGCAGGGCGATACCCTGTATGTGACCGGCGAACAGGTGAAATACCGTGATTCGCGTGAAGGGATCGAACGTGCGAACCGGATCGTGATGAACGATCTTCCCGACGGGATCCGCACGATCCGTATTACGGAAAATCGCCTTAACTTGCCGCAGGTGACGACCGAAACAGAAGTTTCCAGCCTCAAGCGCCATCTGGAAGGCGAGCCGTTGGGCCATGAGACTCAACTGGCGCAAAAACGCGTGGAGCCGGTGGTGCCGAAAACCACCGAGCAGGGCTGGTATATCGACAAATCACGTTTCGATTTTCACATCGATCCGGTACTTAACCAGTCGGTGGGCGGCCCGGAAAATTTCTATATGTATCAACTGGGCGTGATGGGCACGGCGGATCTGTGGGTTACCGATCATCTGCTGACTACCGGTAGCCTGTTTGCCAATCTCGCCAATAACTACGACAAGTTTAACTACACTAACCCACCGCAGGATTCGCATTTGCCACGCGTGCGTACCCATGTGCGTGAGTATGTACAGAACGACGTCTACGTGAATAACCTGCAGGCCAATTACTTCCAGTCTCTCGGTAACGGATTCTATGGACAGGTTTACGGCGGTTATCTGGAAACCATGTACGGCGGGGCGGGCGCGGAAATATTGTACCGTCCATTGGACAGCAACTGGGCGTTTGGCGTTGACGCCAACTACGTGAAACAGCGTGACTGGCGTAGCGCGCAGGACATGATGAAATTCACCGACTACAGCGTGAAGACCGGGCATTTGACCGCGTACTGGAATCCTTCGTTTGCCCAGGATGTTCTGGTGAAAGCCAGCGTGGGGCAATATCTGGCGGGGGACAAGGGCGGCACACTGGAAATTGCGAAACGCTTCGATAGCGGCGTGGTTGTTGGCGGTTATGCGACCATCACGAATGCATCGCCGGACGAGTACGGAGAGGGGGATTTCACCAAAGGGGTGTACGTTTCCGTGCCGCTGGATCTTTTCTCCTCTGGTCCAACCCGCAGTCGTGCGGCGATAGGCTGGACACCGTTAACGCGTGATGGTGGTCAGCAGCTTGGGCGTAAGTTTGGTCTGTACGATATGACCAGCGACCGGAGCGAGAACTTCCGTTAATGCTTGCTTGCCCGGTGGCGCAGAGCTTACCGGGCCTACAGTACGGCTGTAGGCCGGATAAGGCAAAGCCGCCATCCGGCAAAGATCATATGGCGAACAAAACATAAACAAAAAATGTAGATCTCTGTCACATTTTTGCGTTATACAGGAACCTCGCCACTGAGTAAGAGGTGCTGTTATGACGTCGCTATCTCGTCCCCGCGTGGAGTTTATCTCCACCATCTTGCAGACCGTGCTGAATCTGGGGCTGCTGAGTCTGGGCCTGATCCTGGTCGTATTCCTCGGGAAAGAAACGCTGCATCTGGCAGATGTGCTGTTCGCGCCGGAACAAACCAGCAAATATGAGCTGGTGGAAGGGCTGGTGGTTTACTTCCTGTACTTTGAATTTATCGCGCTGATTGTGAAGTACTTTCAGTCAGGGTTTCACTTTCCGCTGCGCTACTTTGTCTATATCGGGATCACGGCGATTGTGCGGTTGATCATTGTCGATCATAAAGCACCCATGGATGTGTTGATCTATTCCGCGGCGATCCTGCTGCTGGTGATCACCCTGTGGCTGTGTAATTCCAAACGGCTGAAGCGAGAGTAAAAAAACAACACGCCGCAATCGGGCTGCGGCGTGTTGCTGCTCAGGGTTACTGCGCAGAGGCAGGCTTCGCTTTCTCTGCTGCGGGCTCCCACAGTTCTTCAAGTTCTTCCAGCGTTTTGCCCTTGGTTTCCGGTACGAACTTCCACATGAATAGCGCCGCCAGGATGCCCATACAACCGTAGATCCAGTAGGAGAAACCGTTGTGGAAATGGGAAACCAGCCAGGAGTTTTTGTCCATCATCGGGAAGGTCCAGGAGACGAAGTAGTTCGCCAGCCACTGGGCCGCAACCGCAATGGCGAGCGCTTTACCGCGAATCGCATTGGGGAAGATTTCTGCCAGCAACACCCAACAAACCGGTCCCCAGGACATGGCGAATGCCGCAACGTAAAATAGCATCGACAGCAGCGCCACCAGGCCGGAAGCCTGCGTGTAAAACGCGGTACCGAGGCTGAACATCCCAATTGCCATGCCGAGTGCGCCAATGATCTGCAGCGGTTTGCGACCAAATTTGTCTACCGTCATGATAGCCAGCACGGTGAAGCTCAGGTTGATTACGCCGACAATGATGGTCTGCAATAGCGCCACATCGGTACTGGCTCCAAGCGTTTTGAAGACTTCTGGTGCGTAGTACAGCACGACATTGATGCCGACAAATTGCTGGAAGATAGATAACATCACGCCAATAACGATCACGCCTGCACCAAACATCAACAGACGCCCACCGGTTTTGCGACCATGCTCGAGTGACTGATTAATCTCCTGCATGGCCTGAGTGGCGAGTGTGCTACCCATAATCTTGCGCAGAATACTTTCTGCCTGTTCATGTCTGCCGCGCGCCATTAGCCAACGTGGGCTTTCTGGTACGGTATACAGCAGCAGTAAAAACAGTAGGGCGGGGATACTTTCGGAGGCGAACATATATCGCCAGCCATCGGTATTCAGCCAGTTGGCATCGCCAGAACGGGCAATAAAATAGTTAACGCAGTACACCAGCAACTGGCCAAAAATAATCGCGAATTGGTTAAAGGAAACCAGTTTTCCACGAATATGTGCCGGAGCCAGCTCAGCAATATACATAGGTGAAAGCATGGAAGCTAAACCTACGCCAATACCACCGATGATGCGATAAATAACGAATTCGGGGACGTACCCTGCTAAATAAACAGGCACAGCATTATCGGGGTTAATGGTGGTAAAACCTAATTCTGGCCATGCGGATCCGATGCCGGAAATAAAAAATAACAGCGCAGCGATTTTCAGCGAATCCCGGCGACCAAAGCGGTTACTGCAATAGCCGCCCAGCGCACCGCCGATGATGCAGCCAATCAGCGCACTGGCAACACAGAAACCCAACAGCGAGTTAGCGGCGGATTCACTTAAGTGTTGTGGCGCGACAAATACGGTATTTAAGGATTCTACCGTTCCGGATATGACAGCAGTGTCGTAACCGAATAATAGTCCTCCTAAAGTTGCAACTAATGTAATCGAAAAAATATAACTGGAATTATATTGAGTGTTCATTCAGACCTGCCTTAGAGGGTACAGCTCTTTTGATCAGTGCCGTGATGGTGAATTTAACAGGCAGGGAAGACAATTATCATTTTTTACATTGCAATTACGTTTTGTCTTTTCTGTGATCTTAATTCCGTTTAATTGGTTTATTTTCAGGTGAAAAATAGAATTGCAGTGATGGGGAGCACGAAAGGAAATAATCGTAAACGTAATGCAAAATAACATAAAAAATGGCGCTCCGTAGAGCGCCGAATAACAGTCACAGGTTGGGATAACATAAGTTGAGGGTTGCAGTGGCATTGCCCGTTGCCGGGCGTTTACTTCGGTAAAACTTAACCTTTCACACCACCCGCCGTCAGGCCGTTGACCAGCCAGCGCTGCGCCAGCAGGAATACCAGCGTGATCGGAATAGCTGAAAGTACAGCTGCGGCGGCAAAGTCGCCCCACAAATAGTTCTGTGGATTGAGGTACTGCTGCATACCTACCGCAAGGGTGTAGCTGTTCACATCACGCAGCAGCAGTGACGCGACCGGGACTTCGGTAATAGCGGCAATGAACGACAGAATAAACACCACCGCCAGAATCGGAACGGAAAGTGGCAGCAGCACCAGGCGGAAGGCCTGCCACGGGGTCGCGCCGTCCAGCGAGGCCGCTTCTTCCAGCGAACCGTCGATGGTTTCGAAATAGCCTTTAATCGTCCACACATGCAGCGCAATACCGCCAAGATAGGCGAAGATCACGCCACCGTGAGTGTTCAGACCAATAAACGGAATGTACTGGCCCAGGCGGTCAAACAAGGCATATAACGCGACCAGAGACAGCACCGCTGGGAACATCTGGAAAATCAGCATCCCTTTAAGCAGGGTTGCTTTGCCGGGGAAGCGCATACGGGCAAAGGCGTAAGCACAGGTGGTGGAAAGCGTCACAATACCGATCGCGGTAATGGTGGCCACTTTCACTGAGTTCCACAGCCACAGCAGTACCGGGAACGGCGGCGGCGTCACACGGCCATCTGCGTGCTCAACGCTAAAGCCCAGCGCCAGTTTCCAGTGTTCCCAGGAGATGTTTTCCGGGATCAGGCTACCGGTGGCGAAGTTACCTTCGCGCAGCGAGATAGCGATAACCATCAGCAGCGGGAACATGATCGCTGCGATGAAAATCAGCAACAGCAGGTGCGTTGTTAAGAGACGCAGTTTCTGAGATTTGGGTTGTACCATAGCCATGTTCGTTGTCTCCCTTAATCAAACTTCATTCGTGTGGCTTTCAGGTTAACAATCGCCAGCGCACCCACCAGCAGGAAGATCAGCGTGGCAATCGCTGCTGCCAGACCGAAGTCCTGACCGCCGCCGCCTTCGAAGGCGATACGGTAGGTGTAGCTGACGAGCAGGTCGGTATAGCCTGCAGGCGTGGTGGTGCCAAGACGGTCCGGGCCACCGTTGGTCAACAGTTGAATCAGCACGAAGTTGTTAAAGTTAAAGGCGAAGCTGGCGATCATCAGCGGCGTCAACGGCTTAATCAGCAGCGGTAGCGTAATCTTAAAGAAGTTCTGGAACGGGCCTGCGCCGTCCATTGCCGAGGCTTCATACAGATCGTCAGGAATCGCTTTCAGCAGACCCATGCACAGGATCATCATGTACGGATAGCCCAGCCAGGTGTTGACGATAATAATCATTGAACGCGCGGTGGTGGGGTCGCTGAACCAGGCCGGTTTGATACCGAACAGTGCGCTCAGCATCATGTTGATTTCACCAAAACTCTGGTTGAACAGCCCTTTGAAAATCAGAATCGAGATAAACGACGGCACGGCATACGGCAGAATCAGCAGCACACGGTAAACCGCTTTACCTTTGAGAGACTCCCACTGTACGAGACAAGCCAGCACCATCCCGACGGCCACGGTGAGGATCACGGTCAGAACGGAGAAGACCACCGTCCAGACAAAGATGGCGAAAAACGGTTTCTGGATACCTTCGTCGGTAAACACGCGGGTGAAGTTATCCCAGCCGATGGTCACGGTATAGCCAGGGCTTAACTTTTCTGTACCCCAACTCCCGTCGGCATTAATCGCCTGGTAATAACCAATGTCGCTGTTTGGACGGTATTTTACGCCGCTCTGGTTGTTGGTGAGCGTGCCGTCGTCAGCGAGAGTATAGAGCGGTTGCGTGCCGGAGAACTGGCGCAACGAGCTCATGATCACTTTGCTTTCATCCGGCAGGATGGCGGTCAGTTGGTTCAGCGCCTGGCGATTCTGCGTGATGATACGCAGCGTTCCACGTTCGCCCGCTGGCAAGGCATCCGTTTCTTTTAGTTGCAGTTTTTGTTCGCCGCCAAATTTGAAGGCGTCGGAAACATAATTCTTGCCGGTTTCACCGTCGGTGAGAGCCAGTTGCCACTCCGTACCCGCCGGATACAGACCAAAGTTGTAGGTTTTACCTGCCTGATAAGAACGATCCATCAGGACTTCCTGAGCACGTTCAAAGGTCAGTTGGTTGGTGCTGCTGTAGTTGGTAAAGGCAATCGCGATGGTGCAAACCAATGGAAACAGAACAAACAGCCCCATACCGGCGACGCCAGGATAAACATAACGCCAGGCATAGGTTTTACGGTTAGCGAAAATATACAGGCCAGCAGAGCTTAAAATCAGCGTCATGATGGCAAACAGGTACTCCCCCTGAGCGTACATCAAAACAACAAGGTAACCGACCAGCAGCCCAAGCAGACCCATCACTGACCATTTCAGTGTGTCGCTTTGCCACCAGTGTTTCTTTTTAATGACATCCATGGGGTTCAATCCTCAACAACAATGAAAACCTGTTGGTCAGCGTGCCTGATGGCGCTGCGCTTATCAGGCCTACGGTAAGTTGTAGGCCGGATAAGGCATTGATGCCGCCATCCGGCACGTGCGCTACAGCACTACTTGGTGATACGACCTTGTGCATCTTTCAGTGCGGCATCGACGGTCTGACGACCGCTGGCTGCGTTGATCACTGCGGTACGAACGGCGTACCAGAATGCTGACATCTGCGGGATGTTCGGCATGATTTCGCCTTTCTGGGCGTTATCCATGGTGGCAGCGATGCGTGGATCTTTTGCTAATTGATCCTGGAAGGATTTCAGCGCAACGGCACCCAGCGGTTTGTCCTTGTTTACTTCATCCAGACCCTGATCGGTCAGCAGATAGTTTTCGAGGAACTCTTTCGCCAGTTCTTTGTTCGGGCTGGCGGCGTTAATACCGGCGCTCAGCACGCCAACAAACGGTTTAGACGCTTTACCTTTGAAGGTTGGCAGCAGCGTTACGCCGTAGTTGATTTTGCTCTTGTCGATGTTCGACCATGCCCACGGGCCATTAATGGTCATCGCGGTATCGCCTTTGTTAAAGGCCGCTTCAGCGATGGAATAGTCGGTATCCGCGTTCATGTGTTTGTTCTTGATGAGATCAACCAGGAAGGTCAGACCGGCTTTCGCGCCAGCGTTATCCACGCCGACGTCTTTCACATCGTACTTGCCGTTTTCAAACTTGAATGCGTAACCACCGTCGGCAGCAATCAGCGGCCAGGTGAAGTACGGTTCTTGCAGGTTGAACATCAGTGCAGATTTGCCTTTTGCCTTCAGCTCTTTATCCAACGCCGGGATTTCTTCCCAGGTTTTTGGCGGGTTCGGAACGAGGTCTTTGTTATAAATCAACGACAGCGCTTCAACCGCGATTGGGTAGGCAATCAGCTTGCCGTTATAGCGTACGGCATCCCAGGTGAACGGATAGAGTTTGTCCTGGAACGCTTTGTCCGGGGTGATTTCGGCCAGCAGGCCAGACTGTGCGTAACCACCAAAACGGTCATGCGCCCAGAAGATAATGTCCGGGCCATCACCGGTCGCGGCAACCTGCGGGAATTTTTCTTCTAGTTTGTCCGGGTGCTCAATGGTGACTTTGATACCCGTGTCTTTCTCGAATTTTTTGCCCACTTCAGCGAGGCCGTTGTAGCCTTTATCGCCGTTAATCCAGATAACCAGCTTACCTTCTTCAATCTTGGCGAGAGCCGAGGCGGAGAACATCATCGTCGTCAATGCGGACAATGCGAGGATGCGTGCGCCAGTTTTGATTTTCATAGTTCCCATCCTGTTTGGTGATTTTGCAGAGGTGGCTTAACGGTGACTAGTTTCTTTATACGACAACCTCTTTCCATCCTCCTTACCCCTACGCCCCACCCGTTCTTTATGTGATCTGTGTTACATAAATGTGAGTAATGCGTACTGGCGCACATAAAAACCCACTGATTTTTGCAAGCGACATCACGAAATTCCTCCACGGCGTACAGCCAGGGTCTCAGACGCTGCTCTCTCATCCTCCCGCCTCCTCCCCCATAAAAAAGCTGGGGGGTGGAGGATTCACGCCGTTAAGGGATAACGCATAGTCAATCCATCAATGAATGTTGCTGTCGATGACAGGTTGTAACGAAGGGAGAAGGGCATGGCGAGCGTACAGCTGCGAAATGTAACGAAAGCCTGGGGTGACGTGGTGGTATCGAAAGATATCAATCTCGACATTCATGAAGGGGAATTCGTGGTGTTTGTCGGACCGTCAGGCTGTGGTAAGTCAACCTTGCTGCGTATGATCGCCGGACTTGAAACCATCACCAGTGGTGATTTGTTCATCGGGGAGACCCGGATGAATGACATTCCACCTGCCGAACGTGGCGTGGGGATGGTCTTCCAGTCCTATGCGCTGTATCCCCATTTGTCCGTCGCCGAAAACATGTCATTCGGCCTCAAACTCGCTGGCGCGAAAAAAGAGGTGATGAATCAGCGTGTTAATCAGGTCGCGGAAGTGCTGCAACTGGCCCATCTGCTGGAGCGCAAACCCAAAGCGCTCTCTGGTGGACAACGTCAGCGTGTGGCGATTGGCCGTACGTTGGTTGCAGAGCCGCGTGTCTTTCTGTTGGACGAACCGCTGTCAAACCTCGATGCCGCACTGCGCGTCCAGATGCGCATTGAAATCTCCCGCCTGCATAAGCGTCTTGGCCGCACGATGATTTACGTCACCCACGATCAGGTCGAAGCGATGACCCTGGCCGACAAAATTGTGGTGCTGGATGCCGGCCGCGTCGCGCAGGTCGGTAAACCCCTGGAGCTGTACCACTACCCGGCTGACCGCTTTGTTGCCGGGTTTATTGGTTCGCCAAAGATGAACTTCCTGCCGGTGAAAGTGACGGCAACGGCGATCGATCAGGTTCAGGTTGAGCTGCCTAACCGCCAGCAAATATGGCTACCAGTGGAAAGCCGTGCGGTGCAGGTCGGCGCCAATATGTCTTTAGGTATTCGCCCGGAACATCTGCTGCCCAGCGATATTGCTGATGTCACCCTCGAAGGTGAAGTACAGGTAGTCGAGCAGTTGGGTCACGAAACACAAATCCATATCCAGATCCCCGCCATCCGTCAGAACCTGGTTTACCGCCAGAACGACGTGGTGTTGGTAGAAGAGGGTGCCACATTCGCTATCGGCCTGCCGCCAGAGCGTTGCCATCTGTTCCGTGAGGATGGCACTGCATGTCGTCGGTTGCACCAGGAGCCGGGCGTTTAAGGTATCCCATTAAAAAAAAGCGCAAAACCGTCAAGGTGAAGCGTTTAAAGAAAAGCAATGATCTCAGGAGATAGAACGATGATTACTCTGCGCAAGCTCCCTCTGGCGGTTGCTGTGGCGGCAGGCATTATGTCTGTTCAGGCAATGGCTGTCGATTTCCATGGTTATGCTCGTTCCGGTATCGGCTGGACAGGTAGTGGCGGCGAACAACAATGTTTCCAGGCAACCGGTGCCCAAAGTAAATACCGTCTCGGTAACGAATGTGAAACCTATGCCGAAATTAAGCTGGGCCAGGAAGTGTGGAAAGAAGGCGATAAGAGCTTCTACTTCGACACTAACGTTGCCTATTCCGTCGCACAGCAGAATGACTGGGAAGGGACTGACCCGGCCTTCCGTGAAGCCAACGTGCAGGGTAAAAACCTGATTGAATGGCTGCCAGGCTCCACTATCTGGGCCGGTAAGCGCTTCTATCAGCGTCATGACGTTCACATGATCGACTTCTACTACTGGGATATTTCAGGTCCTGGTGCTGGTATTGAAAACATCGATCTGGGCTTCGGTAAACTGTCTCTGGCCGCGAGCCGTTCACAGGAAGCGGGTGGTTCATACGCTTTCAGTAGCCAGAATATCTATGATCGTACCAAAGACACCGCCAACGACGTATTTGATGTTCGTTTAGCGCAGTTGGCAACTAACCCGGATGGGATGTTGGAACTGGGCGTTGACTATGGCCGTGCGAATACCACCGATGATTACCACCTGGCAGACGGCGCATCTAAAGACGGCTGGATGTTCACCGCTGAACATACCCAGAGCATGCTGAAGGGCTACAACAAGTTTGTTGTTCAGTACGCGACAGATTCTATGACCACTCAGGGTAAAGGTCTGAACCAAGGGTCTTACGGTTCATCCTCCATCACCGTTACTAACCCAGACGGTAGTAAAACGAATTACGCCAATAACGTTATTAATAACAACGGTAGCCTGTTCCGCGTACTTGACCACGGTGCAATCTCCCTGGGCGACAAATGGGATCTGATGTACGTCGGTATGTACCAGAACCTCGATATGGATAACGACCTGGGGACCGAATGGTACACCGTCGGTATTCGTCCGATGTACAAATGGACACCGATCATGAGCACCCTGCTGGAAGTCGGTTACGACAACGTCAAATCTCAGCAGACCAGCGATCGCAACAGCCAATACAAAATCACCCTGGCGCAACAGTGGCAGGCGGGTGACAGCATCTGGTCCCGCCCGGCAATTCGTGTCTTTGCAACCTATGCCAAATGGGATGAAGAGTGGGGCTACGTTAAAAATGGTAACGACGTAACCAAATACGCCGCTGCAACGAACTCTGGTATCAGCACAACCAGCCGTGGCGACAGCGATGAGTGGTCCTTCGGTGCCCAGATGGAAATCTGGTGGTAATTCAGCACTAACCTGACGTAAAGACCGAAAGAGGGGCGCCAGCCCCTCTTGATTACGGTTTAGCGCGCTATTGCCTGGCCACCGCTGAACCCATGCTATCTGAGGTGATAACAATGAAAATGAAGAAAAGTCTCGTTGCCCTTTGTTTATCTGCAGGGTTATTTGCCAGCGCGCCTGGCATCAGCCTGGCCGATGTAAATATTGTTCCGCAGAACACCACCGCGGCTCCAACTATCCCCACTGCTGCGCTACAACAGTTAACCTGGACGCCGGTTGATCAATCCAAAACCCAGGCGACACAGCTAGCGACAGCGGGTCAGCGTCTGGATGTTGCTGGTATTACTGGCCCAGTTGCTGCGTACAGCGTACCCGCAAATATTGGTGAGTTAACCCTGACGCTGACCAGTGAAGTCAACAAACAAACCAGTGTATTTGCGCCAAACGTCTTAATTCTTGATCAGAACATGACGCCATCTGCGTTCTTCCCCAGCAGCTATTTCACCTACCAGGAGCCCGGCGTGATGAGTGCCGATCGTTTGGAAGGGGTAATGCGTCTGACGCCAGCGCTGGGCCAGCAAAAACTTTATGTTCTGGTCTTTACCACAGATAAAGATCTCCAGCAGACCACGACCCTGCTTGACCCGGCAAAAGCCTATGCCAAGGGTGTGGGCAACGCTGTTCCGGATATTCCTGACCCGATCGCCCGTCATACCACCGACGGTCTGCTGAAACTGAAAGTCAAAACCAGCTCCTCCTCCAGCGTGCTGGTCGGGCCGCTGTTTGGCTCATCCGGCCCTGGCCCTGTCACGGTGGGTAATACCGCAGCGCCTGCGGTGGCCTATGCGGCTCCGGCTGCCGCGGTAGCCGCACCGGCACCGCAACCAGTGAAGAAAAGCGAGCCGATGTTAAATGACACGGAAAGTTATTTTAACCAGGGCATTAAGGATGCCGTGGCGAAAGGCGATGTCGATAAAGCGCTGAAGCTGCTTGATGAAGCTGAACGTCTGGGATCCAAATCTGCCCGTTCCACCTTTATCAGCAGTGTAAAAGGCAAGGGGTAACCATCTCCCCACATTGTTGATTTTGCAACAACTGGTGCGTCTCCTGGCGCACCTTTTTTTATCCTTCGATGCTACTTGTTACACTTATGTTGCCCTACCGATCACTTAATCGTGTTTGCTCACCCCGCAAAGCCTTTTCTGCGATACAATGCCTTCAGGTTATGAATCGGAGAGTAAGGCATGCCACACCCCGCGTTAACGCAACTGCGTGCTCTGCGTTATTTTGATGCGATCCCGTCGCTTGACCCCCAATTGCTCGACTGGTTGTTACTGGAAGATTCCATGACCAAACGTTTTGAGCAGCAGGGAAAACAGGTCACCGTAACATTGATACGAGAAGGATTCGTTGGGCAAAATGAGGTCACTGAAGAGTTGACGTTGCTGCCGGCAGAATCCCGCTATTGGTTGCGGGAAATCCTGTTATGCGCGGATGGTGAGCCGTGGCTTGCCGGTCGGACTGTCGTGCCGGAATCCACCTTGTGCGGCCCCGAACTGGCTTTACAAAATTTGGGGAAAACCCCGCTCGGGCGCTATTTGTTTACATCATCGACATTGACCCGCGATTTTATTGAGATTGGCCGCGATGCAGCGTTGTGGGGACGTCGTTCCCGCCTGCGGCTGAGCGGTAAGCCGCTGATGCTTACCGAGCTTTTTTTGCCTGCATCGCCGTTGTACTGAGAGGAAGATAAAGATGGAGTGGAGTCTGACGCAGAATAAGCTGCTGGCGTTTCACCGCTTGATGCGTACGGATAAGCCAATCGGTGCCTTACTACTGCTCTGGCCTACGCTGTGGGCGCTGTGGGTAGCGACCCCCGGCGTACCGCAATTGTGGATACTGGCGGTGTTTGTCGCCGGTGTGTGGCTGATGCGCGCTGCCGGATGCGTGGTGAATGATTATGCCGACAGGAAATTTGACGGACACGTCAAACGGACCGCAAACCGGCCGCTACCGAGCGGTGCAGTCACGGAGAAAGAGGCCCGAACACTGTTTGTTGTGCTGGTGTTGCTCGCCTTCCTGTTGGTTCTGACTCTTAACACGATGACGATTTTGTTGTCCGTTGCCGCGTTAGCACTGGCGTGGGTTTATCCCTTCATGAAACGCTATACGCACCTGCCGCAGGTGGTGCTGGGGGCGGCGTTTGGCTGGTCTATTCCCATGGCGTTTGCCGCCGTGAGTGAGTCTGTACCACTGAGCTGTTGGCTGATGTTCCTCGCCAACATTCTCTGGGCGGTGGCCTATGACACCCAGTATGCGATGGTCGATCGTGATGACGATCTGAAGATTGGCATTAAATCAACCGCCATTCTGTTTGGTCAGAACGACAAGCTGATTATTGGCATTCTGCAGGTTGGTGTGCTGGCGCTGATGGCGATGGTGGGCTGGTTAAACGGGTTGGGGCTGGGCTATTACTGGTCACTGCTGGTGGCGGGCGCGCTGTTTGTGTATCAGCAGAAACTGATTGTCGATCGTGAACGGGATGCCTGCTTTAAAGCGTTTATGAACAATAACTATGTGGGGCTGGTGCTGTTCTTAGGGCTGGCGATGAGCTACTGGCACCTTTGAGTTTGGCTTAGCCTGCACAATAAAAACCGGTCATTTCGACCGGTTTTTTTATGCTTACTCGCCCTGCGTTGCGCTTTCGATGGTCAGACGCACATCGGATGTGACCAGCTCGGCCAGCATCTGATAGATCTTCATCGTTTCTTCCGGTTCGGCATCACCGGTATCGCTGATGTAGCCCTCGTCACGCAGCGTCAGCACCAGGGAGCTGAACACAGCTTTATCGAAGAACTCAGGCGCGTTGATACCGTGCAGCACGGAAAGACGTTGTGCCACGGTGCGGCTCTCTTTCTCCAGGGTACTGCGGTTGATGGATGGGTTCGCACTCAGCAGCCAGAAGGTAATGGCATAGCGCTGTAGCGTTTCACGCGCGCCCGCAGCCAACAGCTGCAGCGTGCGAGAATGAACCGGGTTGATATGCAGCTCATCGTTCTGCAGGGTTATCAGACCCTGACGCTGCATTTCGTTGACCAGCTCGTCAATTACCCCGGCAAGCTCATCACGCTCCCAACGCAGGAACAGCTCTGCTTTCAGCATCGGGTACAGCGCTTCAATATGCTGCTGCAATGCGGCGCGTGAAATCCGGCGGTGCTGAGTCACAATCGCGGCCATCAACGAAGGCAGAACCAGCATGTGCGCAATGTTGTTGCGGTAGTAGGTCATCAGTACCGCCTGCTCGCGCGGCAGAATAATGATGTCACCGATCGTGTCTTTCTCAACCTCAAACTTGTTCATCTGCAAGGCGTGGTCGATAAGTTCACTGGCGCTTTGTGTCGGCACTGTCGTATCCGAAGCATACGGCACATTGCGCAACAGGCTCAGGTAGCAATCGAGCTGTTCGGTTAGCTGCTCGCGCGTCAGAGAACGCTGACGGGAAGCCAGTAACGCGGTACAACACAGGTTCATGGCGTTGGCCGCGCCCGCGTTGTTAATGCGTACCATCAGGTCGGCAGCAATGTTATTCACTGTCGGCGTCAGCCAGGCCGGGCGAATAGACTCGATAGGATCGATAGATTCGCGCCACTCCGGCACATGCTGATTCAGGTAGGTCATCAATGGCATAGGTTCGCCAAAGTTAACGTAGCCCTGACCCAGATTACGTAGCTTGCTCAAACCGCGCAGCATTTGCGGCAGGCTCTCTTTCTCTTTGGTCGCGCCACGCAGCTCTTTTGCGTAAGTTCCCACTTCCATCACATGCTCGTAGCCGATGTAGATAGGCACCAGTGTAATGGGACGCGTACCGCCGCGCAGCATCGCCTGGATGGTCATCGACAGCGTGCCGGTTTTCGGGTCAAGCAGACGGCCGGTACGTGAGCGGCCACCTTCGACAAAGTATTCAACCGAGTAACCACGGCTGAACAACTCGCCCAGGTATTCGCGGAATACGGTGGAATAGAGCTTATTGCCTTTAAACGTACGACGAATAAAGAATGCGCCCAGACGGCGGAAAATCGGACCTGCCGGCCAGAAATTCAGGTTGATCCCTGCCGCGATATGCGGTGGAACCAGCCCCTGATGGTACAGAACATACGACAGCAGCATGTAGTCCATATGACTGCGGTGGCACGGCACATAGACGATTTCATGTCCGTCGTGCGCCAGTTGGCGTACGCGCTCGGCATTGTGAACGTTAATTCCCTGGTACAGCCGGTTCCAGGTAAAGCCCAGGATACGGTCCGTCAGGCGGATCATCTCATAGGAGAAATTCGCGGCAATCTCTTCCATCAATGCGATAGCGTTTTGCTGCGCCTTTTCATGGGAGATTTTTTTGCTACGTGCTTCATCTTCCACCGCGCGTGCGATGGCTTTTGAGGCCAGCAGTTTATTAAACAGATCCTGGCGGGCAGGAAGGCGAGGGCCAACCGCCGCTAAGCGCTGGCGGGCAAAGTGCATACGCGCCACGCGTGCCAGTTTCTGCGCGATAGTTTTATCTGTGCCGTGTTCGTCTGCCATGCGGCGCAGGGAGACGGAAGGTGAGAAGCGGACAAAACTGTCGCGTCCCAGCCAGGAGACGGCAAAGAATTTCTGTACGCCATTCAGCATGCGCAGCGGTGGATTGACTTCGCCTTTCTCGCGCCCTGGAGCACGCCCAAACATCACCGACACCGGCACCATCTGTACATCCAGATCGGGGTTGCTGCGATGCAGATCGAGATAGTTATGGAACAGCTTGATGGACTCTTCTTTTGGCGTGTAATAGGTGAATACACGCGGGCCGCCGTGTATAAACACGTAGCGCGGCAGCAAAGTCCCATCTATCTCCAGCGGTTCCAGGGGGTCAGGGAGGTCGTGCACCAGACATTGGGCACGCAGTGTCAGCAAGTCAGCTTTTGAGTTGTACGGTAAGACGTACATAATGGGACGAGAGGTATCGAGTCCCAATTCCGGGGCGGGTTCCGCCGGGATAGACTTGCTTTTTACCAGGATGCTTAATGGTAAATTCAGTAATTTGTAGTAAATTCGTGGCCAGCCGGACATAAACGATGTAAAGCCTCTGGTTAATAATGCAAATGCGCTGCAAGGATATCAGAAAGTTTAGTGAATTTCTGTGGTATCCCGTCATACTTCGCGCAGCTTTGCTTATGCCCTGAAACAAACAGGGTAACGATACAATAATACTCACGCTAATTATGTAAAAAGGTTCTTTTGATGGCCAATAATACCACTGGATTTACTCGGATTATCAAAGCAGCAGGCTATTCCTGGCAAGGTTTCCGCGCCGCATGGATCAATGAGGCGGCATTCCGTCAGGAAAGCGTTGCCGTACTGTTGGGGGTAGCCATCGCCTGCTGGCTGGACGTTGACGCGATTACCCGCGTACTGCTGATTGGTTCGGTGATGCTGGTGATGATCGTTGAAATTCTGAATAGCGCCATTGAGGCGGTCGTCGACCGAATTGGTTCGGAGTATCACGAGCTTTCTGGCCGGGCGAAAGATATGGGATCGGCTGCAGTATTGCTTTCTATTTTTGTCGCTCTGATCACCTGGGGCATCCTGTTGTGGTCGCATTTGCGATAAAGGTTCCACAACTTCATAAATCTCCTGTTTTTTGTGCAGTTTGCGGTTCCAAATTCGCCTTTAGCTGTATATACTCACAGCATAACTGTATATACACCCAGGGGGCGGAATGAAAGCGTTAACGGCCAGGCAGCAAGAGGTGTTTGATCTCATTAGAGATCACATCAGCCAGACAGGTATGCCACCGACGCGTGCGGAGATCGCGCAGCGTTTGGGGTTCCGTTCCCCAAACGCGGCTGAAGAACACCTGAAAGCACTGGCGCGTAAAGGTGTACTGGAAATCGTTTCTGGCGCATCGCGTGGTATTCGCCTGCTGCAGGAAGAAGAGGAAGGTTTACCGCTTGTTGGTCGTGTCGCGGCCGGTGAGCCACTTCTGGCACAGCAGCACATCGAAGGCCATTACCAGGTTGACCCATCACTGTTCAAACCGAACGCCGATTTTCTGCTGCGCGTCAGCGGTATGTCGATGAAAGATATCGGGATTATGGATGGCGATTTACTGGCTGTGCATAAAACGCAGGACGTGCGTAACGGCCAGGTTGTTGTTGCCCGTATTGATGATGAAGTCACTGTTAAGCGCCTGAAAAAGCAGGGCAACAAGGTTGAACTTCTGCCGGAAAACAGTGAATTTAAACCTATCGTTGTCGATCTGCGCGAGCAAAACTTCACCATTGAAGGGTTGGCGGTAGGCGTGATTCGTAACGGTGAATGGCTGTAATCATGTATTAATACTGTGGCGCATTCTGCGCCACAGTTAGTTTTCACTTCTTTTCATCAGGCTTTCCTGTATGCCTTTCTTTACCTCCTCTGATAAAGCACTCTGGCACCTCGCCTTACCGATGATCTTCTCCAATATCACTGTTCCCCTGCTGGGACTGGTGGATACCGCGGTGATTGGTCATCTGGATAGCCCGGTCTACCTTGGTGGCGTTGCCGTTGGCGCAACAGCGACCAGTTTTCTCTTTATGCTGCTGCTTTTTTTGCGTATGAGTACCACTGGTCTGACAGCCCAGGCGTTCGGTGCGAAAAATCCGCAGGCACTGGCGCGCGCGCTGGTTCAGCCGCTGATGCTGGCGCTGGGAGCGGGGCTGCTTATCGCGCTGTTTCGCACTCCGATTATCGATGTCGCGCTGCATATTGTCGGGGGAAGTGAAGCGGTACTGGAACAAGCCCGGCGTTTCCTTGAAATCCGCTGGCTCAGCGCACCCGCCTCGCTGGCTAATCTGGTGCTGCTCGGCTGGCTGCTTGGCGTTCAGTATGCGCGTGCGCCGGTTATCCTGCTGATTGTCGGCAATGTGCTTAACATCATGCTCGATTTGTGGCTGGTGATGGGCCTGCATATGAACGTACAGGGCGCGGCGCTGGCGACGGTGATTGCCGAATATGCCACTTTGCTGATCGGTCTGATGATGGTACGTAAGGTCCTGCATATGCGCGGAATTTCGCTGGCAATGCTGAAGCAGGCGTGGCGTGGCAACTTCCGCCGTTTACTGGCGCTTAACCGTGACATCATGCTGCGCTCGCTGTTGTTGCAGCTCTGTTTTGGTGCGATTACGGTGCTGGGGGCGCGTCTCGGGGGCGATATTATTGCAGTCAACGCCGTTCTGATGACTCTGTTGACGTTCACCGCCTATGCGCTGGACGGATTTGCCTATGCCGTGGAAGCCCATTCTGGTCAGGCTTATGGCGCGCGGGATGGCAGTCAACTGCTGGATGTTTGGCGAGCGGCGTGTCGGCAGTCGGGAATTGTGGCGATCCTTTTTTCGCTGGTCTATGCCCTGTTCGGCGAGCACATCATTGTATCGTTGACTTCCCTGCCACAGATTCAGCAGTTAGCCGATCGTTACCTCATCTGGCAGGTGGTGTTACCGCTGGTGGGGGTGTGGTGTTATCTGCTGGACGGGATGTTTATTGGCGCGACGCGGGCTGCAGAAATGCGCAACAGTATGGCCGTTGCCGCAGTGGGATTCACCTTAACGCTCCTGACTTTGCCGTGGCTCGGAAATCATGGTTTGTGGCTGGCGTTAACCGTTTTTCTCGCGCTGCGCGGGCTATCGCTGGCCTTTATCTGGCGGCGTCACTGGCGTAATGGTACCTGGTTTGCCTGAAAGGAATGGTTAAAAATTCCGAATAGTAAATAAAGCTCAGAATCACTGACTACACTTATTCTCACGTCCAGAGAAAACAGCATGTGTCTGGACATGGCACTCGCGCTATTCACAACCTAACGATGAGGACTTGATGATGAATAAAGACGAAGTCAGCGGTAACTGGAAACAGTTCAAAGGTAAAGTGAAAGAGCAATGGGGCAAACTGACCGATGATGATATGACGGTCATTGAAGGTAAACGCGACCAGCTGGTAGGTAAAGTCCAGGAACGATACGGGTACGCGAAAGATCAGGCGGAGAAAGAAGTTAAAGATTGGGAAAAACGCAACGATTACCGCTGGTAATTAACCCCTCCCTCCTGAGAGTACAAGGACGTACGCTCTTTTATTTACCGCCCGACTTTCTTTTTCACCTGAATTGTATGGTCATGCTGGCATTCGCCAGGATGGCGGCATGATTCAACTTCCACACATGCCGGACACAGGCCGTGGGCTTCAATCACATTATGGCGCAGAGCAAATCCCATTTTAGCTGCCAGCGTATGCATAATATCTTCCACGCCTTCCGCACACTCTTCTTTTACCACGCCACAGCGGTCACAAATAAACATTGCCGAGCTATGGGTTGGCTGATCGAACAGATGGCAAAGGACATAGCTGTTGGTGGATTCCACCTTATGCACAAACCCTTGTTCCAGCAGAAAATCGAGCGCACGATACACGGTAGGGGGTTTGGCCTGCGGCTCGGTTTCCCGCAGCAGATCAAGCAGGTCATAGGCGCTGATCGCACCTTCCTGCAGGCTCATCAGGCGCAGCACTTCGAGGCGTTGTGGCGTTAGCCGCACGTTACGTTGCACACAGAGTTTTTCAGCTTGAGCCAATAACTCCTGCGTGGTGGTTTTGTCCATTTGGCGCCTCGATTTGCGTGGAAGGTTAATCCCTTACTTTATCATGTTCTGCTTAAAACGCCGAGATCCACCGCTGTGTGCTATACCTGACGCATCGCAACACTGGAAAATTAACATGAAAAGACCCGATTGTATTCGCCACTGGCGTGAAGTTGAGGGGCCTGATGACTCCACCTATCCAGGCAGCGATGAGATTTTTTCTATTGGCGCGCCGCTGGCCCGCAGGTTGGGGTTAGGGCGATTAGGCATTCATCACGAACGTCTGCCGCCGGGGCGTCGTACTTCTTATCCACACGCTGAAAGCGATGAAGAAGAGTTCATCTACGTGCTGGAAGGCTACCCGGAAGCCTGGATAAATGGTTACTTATGGAAGCTGGAACCCGGCGATAGCGTCGGTTTTCCGGCAGGAACCGGTGTGTGCCACACTTTTATCAATAACACCAGTGAAGAGGTACGTCTGCTGGTCGTCGGTGAGGCGAACAAAAAATACAATCGCATTTATTATCCGCTTAATCCGGTTTATGCCGCCACGCGCGAGGATCGCTGGGTTGACCATCCTCCACAGTTTTTTGGTCCACACGACGGAAAACCCGGGCGGAAATGACGATCCACGCGGACGAAGGGCGCTATCCACGATGATGTGGCTCACTATCGCAACGGTCTATGCTATAGTAGCGCCCCTTTTTTAACCGGATGCTTGAATATTCGCCATGCTGCCTGAATCTCAGTCTACCGCTTTTCCCGCTCATCGTTTTTCTATCGCGCCGATGCTCGACTGGACGGACAGACACTGCCGCTACTTTTTGCGCTTACTGTCCAGCCAGACGCTGCTCTATACGGAGATGGTGACCACCGGGGCAATTATTCATGGCAAAGGCGATTACCTGGCGTATAGCGAAGAAGAGCATCCGGTCGCATTGCAACTGGGCGGGAGCGATCCTGCCGCGCTGGCCCAGTGCGCAAAGCTGGCTGAAGCACGAGGTTATGACGAGATTAACCTCAACGTCGGCTGCCCTTCCGATCGCGTACAAAACGGGATGTTTGGCGCTTGCCTGATGGGGAATGCGCAACTGGTCGCTGATTGCGTCAAAGCGATGCGCGATGTGGTGTCGATACCTGTCACGGTGAAAACCCGTATCGGCATTGATGACCAGGACAGCTACGAATTTCTGTGCGATTTCATCAACACGGTCTCCGGTAACGGCGAATGTGAGATGTTTATCATCCACGCCCGCAAGGCCTGGCTGTCGGGGTTAAGCCCGAAAGAGAACCGCGAAATCCCACCGCTGGATTATGACCGTGTTTATCAGCTAAAACGCGATTTTCCGCAGCTGACGATGTCGATCAACGGCGGCATTAAATCACTGGAAGAAGCGAAAACGCATCTGCAACATATGGATGGCGTGATGGTGGGGCGTGAAGCTTATCAAAACCCAGGAATTCTGGCGTCCGTTGACCGCGAGATTTTTGCAGCTACCACCGAAGATACCGATCCGGTTACCGTGGTGCGCGCCATGTACCCGTACATTGAGCGTGAACTGAGTAAGGGAACCTATTTGGGACATGTGACGCGCCATATGTTGGGGCTGTTTCAGGGGATCCCTGGGGCTCGTCAGTGGCGTCGCTATCTGAGCGAAAATGCGCATAAAGCCGGGGCAGATATTAACGTACTGGAGCACGCGCTGAAGCTGGTGGCAGACAAGCGTTAAGTTCTCACCAAAAGTTAGTTAATTTCACCACGCCCTGCGCTTTGTCGCGGGGCGTTTTCTTTATAAATCAATGCATTAATTTTGGCATGTTTCTTGTAATGCAATGGAGAGAATTTCATTTCGGGAGAGAGCCATGCTGGAACTACTTTTTGTGATTGGGTTTTTTATCATGCTGATGGTCACCGGCGTATCTTTGCTGGGGGTGTTGGCCGCATTGGTGGTTGCCACTGTGGTGATGTTTTTGGGCGGACTCTTTGCCTTGATGATAAAACTTTTACCCTGGCTGCTGCTGGCCGTTGCCGTGGTGTGGATTATCAAGGCGATAAAAGCGCCAAAAGTCCCACAGTATCAGCGCAATAACCGTCGATTTTACTAAGGTATTGAGCGGTGCGTCACAACCTGCAACATTGCCTTTAGAACCAAATAGGAATTGATTATCAAATCTGTCACTATTGCGCGGTTAACGAATTCATCGAGCTGTACCCTACATACAGCCGAACTAAAAAAAGAAAGGGCTTCCTACGGGAAGCCCTAATTCTTTACTTCCCCGTCATAATTCAAACCGCAGGTGTGTTGGCTGCTTTCATTCACCCCAGTCACTTACTCCAGTAAGCTCCTGGGGATTCATTCAATTGCCGCCTTCCTGCTGCTTGAATTATTTAGGGGAAGTCGGAGCATTACGGGATCAGTAAACTCGAGCCCTGCGTGGCCCGGCTTTCCAGTGCTTCATGGGCCCGTTGCGCGTCACTTAACGCAAATTTCTGACCCGGCGCGACATCCACTTTGATCACCCCACTGGCAATCAGCGAGAACAGCTCATTGCTGGCTTCAGTTAATTCACGGTGATTGGTGATATACCCCTGGAGTGAAGGACGGGTCACGTACAGCGAACCTTTCTGGTTCAGAATACCTAAGTTCACGCCAGTCACCGGCCCGGAAGCATTACCAAAGCTGACCATCAATCCCCGGCGTTGCAGGCAATCCAGTGAGGCTTCCCAGGTATCTTTCCCCACCGAGTCATACACCACCCGCACTTTTTTACCGCCGGTTATCTCTTTCACTCGCTCAACTATGCTTTCTTCACGATAGTTAATAACCTGCCATGCGCCGGCCTGCCGCGCAATTTGCGCTTTTTGCGCACTGCCGACGGTACCAATCAGCTTCGCACCCAATGCTTTTGCCCACTGGCAGGCAATCATCCCGACGCCGCCAGCAGCCGCATGGAATAAAAACGGCTCGTCGGGCTGGATTTCATAGGTTTTACGCAGCAGATAAAAAACGGTTAACCCTTTCAGAAATGAGGCTGCTGCCTGCTCAAAAGAGATGGCATTAGGCAGAATGGCGGCTTTATCGGCCGGAACGTTATGTACTGAGCTGTAAGCGCCAAGCGCAGACTGGGCGTAAACCACGCGATCGCCAGCTTTAATGTGCGCCACTTTGCTCCCCACTTTGCTGACGACGCCTGCGGCTTCGGTTCCCAGACCGCTGGGCAGAGAAGGCGGTGGATAAAGACCACTGCGGATGTAAGTGTCGATATAGTTGATACCAATCGCTTTATTCTCGACCTGGATTTCGTTTTCCGCCGGATCTGCAGGCGTAAACTCGACGACCTGAAGCACTTCAGGACCACCATGCTTGTGAAATTCAATACGCGTTGCCATGCTTCCTCCAAAAGAAATGTGGTAATCTTTCGACCCAATCATTATCTCGGTAACTCCATTCACTATGGCAGGAAATAAACCCTTCAACAAACAACAGACTGATGCTCGTGAGCGCGATCCCCAGGTCGCCGGGCTGAAAGTACCGCCGCACTCGATTGAAGCGGAACAGTCGGTGTTGGGCGGTTTAATGCTGGATAACGAACGCTGGGACGATGTGGCCGAGCGCGTGGTGGCGGAAGATTTTTATACCCGACCGCACCGGCACATCTTCACGGAAATGCATCGACTGCAGGAGATGGGAAAACCTATCGACCTGATCACGCTCGCAGAATCGCTGGAGGTTCAGGGACAACTGGACAGCGTCGGCGGCTTTGCTTACCTGGCTGAGTTATCTAAAAATACGCCAAGTGCGGCGAACATTAGTGCTTATGCGGATATCGTCCGCGAACGTGCCGTTGTTCGTGACATGATTGCGGTTGCGCACGAAATTGCGGAAGCCGGGTTTGATCCGCAAGGCCGTTCCAGTGAAGATCTACTGGACCTCGCGGAATCACGCGTTTTTAAAATCGCTGAAAGCCGCGCCAACAAAGACGAAGGCCCGAAAAACATCACCGATGTGCTCGACGCCACCGTCGCGCGTATCGAGCAGTTGTTCCAGCAGCCGCACGACGGCGTCACCGGGGTAAACACCGGTTATGATGACCTCAACAAAAAGACGGCGGGTTTGCAGCCGTCAGACTTGATTATCGTCGCCGCGCGTCCGTCGATGGGTAAGACGACATTTGCAATGAACCTCGTCGAAAATGCGGCGATGTTGCAGGATAAGCCGGTTCTTATCTTTAGTCTTGAAATGCCCTCAGAACAGATCATGATGCGTACCCTGGCCTCGCTGTCACGCGTAGACCAAACCAAAATCCGTACCGGTCAACTGGATGATGAAGATTGGGCGCGAATTTCCGGAACAATGGGTATTTTGCTGGAGAAACGAAACATCTATATTGATGATTCTTCCGGCCTGACGCCAACGGAGGTGCGCTCGCGTGCTCGTCGTATCGCTCGTGAACACGGCGGTATCGGCCTGATCATGATCGACTACCTGCAGCTGATGCGCGTGCCGTCGCTCTCCGATAACCGTACGCTGGAAATTGCTGAAATTTCCCGCTCGCTGAAGGCGTTAGCAAAAGAACTGCATGTGCCGGTGGTAGCGCTGTCGCAGCTTAACCGCTCACTGGAACAACGCGCCGACAAGCGCCCGGTTAACTCGGATCTGCGTGAATCCGGCTCCATCGAACAGGATGCCGACTTAATCATGTTTATCTATCGTGATGAGGTTTATCACGAAAACAGCGATTTAAAAGGTATTGCCGAAATTATTATTGGTAAGCAGCGTAACGGTCCGATCGGCACGGTGCGCCTGACGTTTAACGGCCAGTGGTCGCGATTCGACAATTATGCGGGCCCACAATACGACGACGAATAAATCTCCGTCATCCTTCATGCTGCAGATGCGTTGACTACGCCCGTTCACCCCGGTCACTTAGTTTACTAAGCTCCCGGTGATTCTCAGGCTTGTCGCCTTGCTGCAACACGAATGATTGAGGAGATTCTTTTATTAAGGAATACAAATGCAAGCGGCAACTGTAGTTATTAACCGCCGCGCTCTGCGACACAACCTGCAACGTCTGCGTGAACTGGCTCCTGCCAGCAAACTGGTTGCGGTCGTGAAAGCGAACGCTTACGGCCATGGTCTGTTAGAGACCGCGCGAACGCTCCCCGATGCGGACGCTTTTGGTGTCGCTCGTCTTGAAGAAGCCCTGCGGTTGCGAGCGGGAGGGATCACGCAGCCCATCCTGCTGCTGGAGGGATTTTTTGATGCCGCCGATCTGCCGACGATCTCCGCGCAGCGTCTGCATACTGCCGTCCACAACCAGGAGCAGCTTGAAGCCCTGGAAGCCGCAGAACTGGCTGAACCGGTCACCGTCTGGATGAAGCTCGACACGGGAATGCACCGCCTGGGCGTGCGCCCTGAGCAGGCCGAAGCGTTTTATCAGCGCTTAACGCAATGTGAAAACGTGCGCCAGCCGGTCAATATCGTTAGCCACTTTGCCCGCGCAGACGAACCTGAATGCGGTGCGACGGAAAAACAGCTCGATATCTTCAACAGCTTTTGCGAGGGCAAACCGGGGCAGCGTTCAATTGCCGCGTCGGGTGGTATTTTGCTGTGGCCTCAGTCCCACTTCGACTGGGCGCGTCCGGGGCTGATTCTGTACGGCGTATCGCCGCTGGAAAACCACTCTATCGGCGCCGATTTTGGCTGCCAGCCGGTGATGTCGCTGACCTCCAGCCTGATTGCGGTGCGTGAGCACAAAGCGGGCGAACCGGTTGGCTATGGTGGAACCTGGCAGAGCGAGCGCGATACGCGTCTCGGCGTAGTAGCGATGGGTTACGGCGACGGTTATCCGCGCGCAGCGCCGTCTGGGACGCCGGTGCTGGTTAATGGCCGTGAAGTGCCGATCGTCGGTCGCGTCGCGATGGATATGATCTGCGTCGATTTAGGCCCCGAGGCGCAGGACAAAGCGGGCGATTCGGTGATCCTGTGGGGTGAAGGCCTGCCCGTTGAACGCATTGCTGAAATGACGAAAGTAAGTGCTTACGAACTTATTACGCGCCTGACGTCGCGCGTGGCGATGAAGTATATCGATTAAGCGCATAATGTGCCGGATAAGGCGGTTACCCCGCCCTCCGGCAATATTCCTCTCAACATCCTCTCGATCTTCTCCTGCTTCCGGTTTATTGTGTTCTAATCCTCTGTCTGTAAACCTGGAGAACCACACGTGTTTCAAAAAGTTGACGCCTACGCTGGCGACCCGATTTTATCGCTTATGGAGCGGTTCAAAGAAGATTCACGTAGCGACAAAGTGAACCTCAGCATTGGCCTGTATTACAACGAAGATGGGATTATTCCTCAGCTTAAAGCGGTGGCGGAAGCGGAAGCCCGACTCAATGCCAAACCGCATGGCGCTTCGCTGTATCTGCCGATGGAAGGTCTGAACGCTTATCGCCATACTATTGCGCCGTTGCTGTTTGGCGCAGATCATCCGGTTCTCCAGCAGCAGCGCGTGGCAACGATTCAGACGCTGGGGGGGTCTGGTGCGTTAAAAGTGGGCGCAGACTTCCTGAAGCGCTATTTCCCTGATTCTGGCGTGTGGGTCAGCGATCCGACGTGGGAAAACCATATCGCGATTTTTGAAGGCGCTGGATTCGACGTAAGTACTTACCCCTGGTATGACAACACGACCAACGGTGTGCGTTTCAACGACCTGCTGGCAGCGCTGAATATCTTACCCGCGCGTAGCATCGTGCTGCTGCATCCGTGCTGTCATAACCCGACGGGTGCGGATTTAACTCCCGCACAGTGGGATGGCGTCATTGAGATCCTGAAGGCACGTGATCTGATCCCGTTCCTGGATATTGCTTACCAGGGCTTCGGCGGTGGAATGGAAGAGGATGCCTACGCCATCCGCGCCATTGCCAGCGCCGGATTGCCTGCTCTGGTCAGCAACTCATTCTCGAAGATCTTCTCCTTATACGGTGAGCGCGTCGGTGGGCTGTCAGTGGTGTGTGAAGATGCCGATGCCGCCAGCCGCGTTCTGGGACAGCTAAAAGCGACAGTGCGCCGGAACTACTCCAGTCCGCCAAACTTTGGTGCGCAGGTGGTTGCCGCGGTGTTGGGTGATGACGCGCTGAAAGCCAGCTGGCTGGCGGAAGTCGAAGAGATGCGTACCCGTATTCTGGCGATGCGTCAGGAGCTGGTTAACGTATTGAATGCGGAGATCCCCGGTCGTAACTTTGATTACCTGCTGCAACAGCGCGGTATGTTCAGCTATACCGGACTCAGCGCCGCTCAGGTCGATCGCCTGCGCGATGAGTTCGGGGTGTACCTGATTGCCAGTGGTCGTATGTGCGTGGCCGGGTTGAATCACGGTAACGTGCAGCGAGTGGCAAAGGCATTTGCCGCCGTCATGTAATCGGCTTTGTGTGTGCCGGATGGCGGCGTAAACGCCTTATCCGGCCTACAAGGGTACATGGATTTTCGTTTGTAGGCCTGATAAGCGCAGCGCCATCAGGCACACTTTCCTGTGTGATCATGCTCCTTTTCCTGGACAAAACCAGAGAAAATCCTTCCTTTCCCTTCCCCCAAGGGGTAAGGTCAGATAGTTTTTTGACCAGTTGTTAAATAAAAAATGATAACTAACTGACTACTTAGGGAAAAATATGCGCAAGATTACTTTGGCACTGAGTGCCGTTTATTTATTGTTCACGTTGAATCAGCCCGCTCAGGCGTTAGTTTCCTCTCCTTCTCAGCTCAATCCCGGTACTAACGTTGCAAAACTCGCTGAGCAGGCTCCCATTCATTGGGTCTCTGTTGCTCAAATTGAAAATAGTCTGACGGGCCGCCCGCCGATGGCCGTTGGCTTTGATATCGATGATACGGTTCTCTTTTCCAGCCCGGGCTTCTGGCGCGGTAAAAAAACGTACTCTCCGGACAGTGAGGATTACCTGAAGAATCCGGCCTTCTGGGAAAAAATGAACAACGGCTGGGATGAATTCAGCATTCCGAAAGAAGTGGCGCGGCAGCTGATTGATATGCACGTGCGTCGTGGAGACAGTATCTTTTTCGTGACCGGACGCAGCCCGACGAAGACCGAAACGGTCTCTAAAACGCTGGCCGATAACTTTCACATCCCGGCCGGCAATATGAATCCAGTCATTTTTGCCGGTGATAAACCCGGTCAAAACACCAAAACACAGTGGCTACAGGATAAAAGCATCCGCATGTTCTACGGCGACTCCGACAATGACATCACCGCCGCCCGTGACGTAGGAATCCGCGGTATCCGTATTTTACGCGCCTCTAACTCTACCTATAAGCCGCTGCCACAGGCAGGAGGGTTTGGTGAAGAGGTGATCGTAAATTCAGAGTACTGAGGTCACTGAATGCGGATTGGTGGTTTTTTAAACAAATTTACGTTACCGGCTTTTACCTTTTGCGGACTTGCTGCACACTGAATAAATGATGTTCTTATTAGGCGATTTGCTGGTAAGGGGAATAAAAATGACGAATTCGGAGTTGCTGCAATACTGCATGGCAAAAACAGGCGCGGAGCAGAGCGTGCACAGTGACTGGAAAGCCACGCAAATCAAAGTTGAAGATGTACTCTTTGCGATGGTCAAAGAGGTTGAAGGTCGCCCGGCGGTGTCTCTGAAAACCAGCCCTGAACTGGCAGAATTGCTGCGTCAGCAACATAAAGACGTGCGACCCAGCCGCCATCTTAATAAAGCGCACTGGAGCACGGTGTATCTTGACGGCTCGCTGCCAGGTTCACAGATTTATTATCTGGTGGACGCGTCTTACCAGCAGGCCATCAACACCTTGCCGGAAGATAAACGCAGGTTGCTGGCGCAGCCCTGAACGGTCTTGTAGGCCTGATAAGCGTAGCGCCATCAGGCACAACCGTTGCCTGATGCGGCGCAAGCGCCTTATCAGGCCTACAAGCTTTACGCCTGTTCTGTGGGCCTGATAAGTGTTGCGTAATTACAACAGTGGTTTGAGGAAACGCGCCGTGTGTGAGGCTTCACATTCAGCGACCGTCTCCGGCGTGCCGGAGACCAGAATTTCCCCGCCGCCGCTGCCGCCTTCCGGACCGAGATCGACAATCCAGTCTGCGGTTTTAATCACGTCCAGATTGTGCTCAATCACCACGATGGTATTGCCCTGATCCCGGAGCTGATGCAGCACGTCCAGCAGTTGCTGAATATCGGCAAAATGCAGACCCGTGGTCGGCTCATCGAGAATATACAGCGTCTGTCCGGTACCGCGTTTTGACAACTCACGCGCCAGCTTCACGCGCTGCGCCTCACCGCCTGAGAGGGTCGTTGCGGACTGCCCCAGGCGGATGTACGTCAGACCAACGTCCATCAGCGTTTGCAGCTTACGCGCCAGCGCCGGAACGGCATCGAAGAACTCACGGGCTTCTTCAATCGTCATATCCAGCACTTCGTGGATAGTCTTGCCCTTGTACTTAATCTCCAGCGTTTCGCGGTTATAGCGCTTACCTTTGCACTGATCGCACGGCACGTAGATATCTGGCAGGAAGTGCATTTCGACTTTGATCACGCCATCGCCCTGACAGGCTTCACAGCGTCCACCACGGACGTTAAAGCTGAAACGGCCCGGGGTGTAACCGCGTGCACGTGACTCCGGCACGCCGGCAAACAGTTCGCGCACAGGCGTAAATACCCCGGTGTAGGTTGCCGGGTTAGAACGCGGCGTACGACCAATCGGGCTTTGGTCAATGTCGATGACTTTATCGAAATGTTCCAGACCCTGGATATCCCGGTATGGCGCGGGCTCTGCCAGCGTGGCGCCGTTAAGCTGGGTTTGGGCAATCGGGAACAAGGTGTCGTTAATCAGCGTCGACTTCCCGGAACCGGACACGCCGGTAATACAGGTAAACAGACCCACCGGCAGCGTCAGGGTAACATCTTTCAGGTTGTTGCCGCGTGCGCCAGTCAGCTTCAGCACTTTTCCCGGGTCAGCCGCTACGCGCTGTTTCGGTACTTCAATCTTGCGCTTACCGCTCATGTACTGGCCGGTTAACGATTCCGGTACGGCCATGATGTCTTCCAGCGTTCCTTCAGCAACCACCTGGCCGCCGTGAACGCCTGCACCTGGGCCAATGTCGATAACGTGGTCGGCGGCGCGAATGGCATCCTCATCGTGCTCAACCACAATCACGGTGTTACCCAGATTGCGCAGATGGATAAGCGTACCCAGCAGACGTTCGTTATCGCGCTGATGCAGACCGATAGACGGTTCATCCAGCACGTACATCACACCGACCAGACCGGCGCCAATCTGGCTTGCCAGACGAATACGTTGTGCTTCGCCACCGGAGAGCGTTTCCGCTGAACGGGACAGCGTCAGATAGTTGAGGCCTACGTTGACCAGGAACTTCAGACGATCGCCGATCTCTTTGAGGATTTTCTCAGCAATCTTCGCCCGTTGACCGGCAAGTTTCAGGTTGTTGAAGAAATCCATTGCATGACCGATGCTCATGTCGGAAATCGCTGGCAGTGGCGTATTCTCGACAAACACGTGACGAGCTTCCCGGCGTAGACGGGTTCCGTCACAGCTGGCGCAAGGTCGGTTGCTGATAAACTTGGCTAATTCTTCGCGTACCGCACTGGATTCCGTCTCTTTATAACGGCGCTCCATATTGTGCAGCACACCTTCAAACGGGTGACGACGCACGGACGTATCGCCGCGATCGTTCATGTATTTGAATTCGATATTCTCTTTGCCGGAACCGTATAGCACCACTTTGTGAACCGCAGGATTCAGGCTGGCCCACGGGGCTTCGACGTCGAACTTATAGTGTTCTGCCAGCGACTTAAGCATCTGGAAGTAATAAAAGTTACGGCGATCCCAGCCACGGATGGCGCCACCGGCCAGCGACAGTTCCGGGTTTTGAATCACCCGGTCAGGATCGAAATACTGTTGTACGCCAAGACCATCGCAGGTTGGACACGCGCCGGCGGGGTTGTTGAACGAGAACAGTCGGGGTTCCAGCTCGCGCATGCTATAGCCACAAATCGGGCAGGCGAAGTTGGCGGAGAACAGTAGCTCTTCTGCTTTCGGGTCATCCATATCAGCGACCACTGCCGTACCACCGGAAAGCTCCAGTGCGGTTTCAAACGATTCGGCCAGTCGCTGGGTAAGATCGTCACGTACCTTGAAGCGGTCAATCACCACTTCGATAGTGTGTTTCTTTTGCAGCTCAAGTTTAGGCGGGTCGGAAAGGTCGCACACTTCGCCATCAATACGCGCGCGGATATAGCCCTGGCCTGCCAGGTTTTCCAGCGTTTTGGTGTGCTCACCTTTACGTTCTTTAATTACCGGTGCCAGCAGCATCAGGCGCTTGCCTTCCGGCTGGGACAGCACGTTATCTACCATCTGGCTGACAGTTTGCGCCGCCAGTGGCACGTCGTGATCCGGGCAGCGTGGCTCGCCAACGCGGGCATACAGCAGGCGCAGATAATCGTGAATTTCGGTAATTGTCCCAACCGTGGATCGCGGGTTATGCGACGTCGATTTCTGCTCGATTGAGATGGCAGGAGAGAGCCCCTCAATGTGGTCGACGTCCGGTTTTTCCATCAGCGACAGAAACTGACGTGCGTACGCGGAAAGGGATTCAACGTAACGACGCTGCCCTTCGGCATACAAGGTGTCGAAAGCGAGCGAAGATTTGCCTGAGCCCGAAAGCCCGGTGACGACAATCAGCTTGTCGCGCGGGATGACGAGGTTGATGTTTTTGAGATTATGGGTGCGGGCGCCCCGAACTTCGATCTTATCCATTCATCTTTCCCGGATTAAACGCTTTTTTGCCTGGCTGCATGGTGCTACCGGCGATCACAAACGGTTAATTATGACACAACCTAACCTGAATGGATATACAGTATTGGAATGCAAAACACAGGTGTCTGTGCAACAATGTCTGGCTGAGGTTGTTTACTGGAATCAACTTCGCAACGTAGTAAAAGCGCTATTGGAAATGCTACAATCCCGCGCTTACACTTATTCAGTAACGTTTTTCAGGAGACACGATCATGGCCAGCAGAGGCGTAAACAAGGTGATTCTCGTCGGTAATCTGGGCCAGGACCCGGAAGTACGCTATATGCCGAATGGTGGCGCAGTTGCCAACATTACGCTGGCTACTTCCGAATCCTGGCGTGATAAAGCGACCGGCGAAATGAAAGAGCAGACTGAGTGGCACCGTGTTGTGCTGTTCGGCAAATTGGCGGAAGTTGCCAGCGAATATCTGCGTAAAGGTTCTCAGGTCTATATTGAAGGCCAACTGCGTACCCGCAAATGGACCGATCAATCCGGCGTAGAAAAATACACCACTGAAGTCGTTGTTAACGTTGGCGGCACCATGCAAATGCTGGGTGGTCGTCAGGGCGGCGGCGCGCCAGCAGGTGGTGGTCAGCAGCAGGGTGGTTGGGGTCAGCCTCAGCAGCCGCAGGGCGGCAACCAGTTCAGCGGTGGCGCACAGTCTCGTCCGCAGCAGTCCGCTCCGGCAGCGCCGTCTAACGAACCGCCGATGGACTTCGACGACGATATTCCGTTCTAAGATAGCTGAACGCATTAACGTTCGTACTGATGAAAACCTCGTTGCGACGGGGTTTTTTTACATCTCTTATTCAGAATTAATTATTCGGTATTTTCTGGTTTATCATCGCAGCTTTATCATTCATTTTATACGAACTGATTCACGTTAATATTCGGTAATATTTATTGGTGGTTACGGGGAATAAAAATTAATGTAGGTATTACCGAACAATAACAGTAAATGTTACGATAATAACTAATGAATATATGTCGCATGTTTAATTTTTTCTGCTTGAGATAGTTCTCCTGAGAGTAATATTCAATTAATTTAATGGAAAAATTGTATTTTACTGCATGGTAAATATTGACAAATTAATACATGGCTTTAAATAATGCTTTTAGCTTATCGATTCTTCATTGATGAAAATTCATTTATTATTTGCTGCTTTTTATTGGTGGGGTATTAATAAGTGATTTGATAAACTATTTGTTATGGAGCTTACTATGTATCAAAGGAAGATAAACCCTAAAGCAATAATACCCTTTGCACTATCATTTACCGCAGCACAGTTGGTTTGCGCTGGATTTGCGAGTGCAAAAAACTATGAACTGAATTATATAGATGTTAATGGTGGTCAGGAAGGGATCATCATTCGGGATACGATTGCTGATGATAAAAACTATGACATCACGGTAAATATTGATAACCCTGTGCGAGGTGAAGGTAATGGCCTTGAGGTGAAGATTGGCAGTATCACCAAAGACCAGGCGGGAGAGTATCAAATTGGTAATTACAACGTTAATATTAGCGGAACTACGCAACAGGAACACCGCGCCGGGCTGGCCTTTTTTGGCTTATCCGCCGAAGGTCAGGACACCAACGTCAAAGTTGATAACTTTAGTCTGAAAAATACTTTCTTAATTGGCTCTAAATATACCCATAACAATACTGCGTTGTATGCGGGAAGCGGTGCGGATATCACTGTAAACGGCAATGTGTATGTTCGTTCAGAGGTTGAACACACCAACGATGGGGAAGATGCCACGCTGGCAAATAATGGAATCTATGCACGTGGAGTAGGTTCAACTATTACGGCAAACGGTGGTAATATTTACATTAATACTTACGCCAGTAATTTCAGAGAACTGCTGGAAAACAACAGCGGTTATCCTGATGGTTCATCAAAAAGTGATGCGGTTAGTGCTAAAGATGGTGGTGTCGTTAATATTAATCAGTCAGGTGAGTACAAGGTCAATTTGTTGGGAAATATCGACTTTGGCGATAAAATATATGCTCATGCCAGCCAGATGAATATTACGCTCAATGGTGCAGAATCATTTTGGCATGGGCATGAAGCGAATGTTCTGGACATCGACAGTAATACATGGGCGGGAGATTTGAATCTGACGCTGATGAATAATGCCCACTGGATCCCGGATGGTAAAGACGCTCAGATCAGTGCTATCACCTTGCAAGATGGCGGGACGATAAACCTGCATGGTTTTAACCTGCATACCAATCAGAGCATCAACGAAACTGTGAAGATTCACGATCTGAAAGGCAACAACGGTATTTTCCTGATTGATGTAAATACAAATAAAACAGATGAGCAGCGGCGTAATGGTAGCGACTTTATCGAAGTCGTTAAGAGTAGCACGGGGGGAACTCATGCCATTGAGGCGTTAAATATTAATAAGCTCAGCAATCTGCAAGAAGATATCTGGGTTGCTGATGCCGCCAGCAATGTGACGTTCGAAGCGTACGATAAAATCGATATCACTAACGAGTATGTATATGACTATAAACCGCTACTGCGCTCTGATATTCGGGAAGGCGATCCGGCAAGCCAGTATGGCACAAACTGGTATATCACGGGGATTTCAACGAAAGCCAGTGCGGGTAGCAACACCGCGATTGCCAATGCCGGGTTAAACTACGCGGCGGCCACCGCCCGTCTCGAAATCGACAGCCTGAATAAGCGTTTAGGGGAATTACGCCAGAACCAACAGCAAAATGGTCTGTGGATACGCTATAAAGGCGGCGAAATGGAAAGCGATAATGGCAGCTACTTCAAAAACCTGTATAGCTTCTGGCAACTTGGTTATGACAATAAAGTAGAGGGTGAACAATCAGTCTGGACGCGAGGCATTGCGGCGCATTACATGAGAGGTAACGCTGACTTTGCTTATGGCACGGGCGATAACAAGAGCTACGGTGGTTCACTTTATGCTGCATGGAACCGTCCGGAGAAACAGGACTACCTGGATCTGGTGCTGAAATATAGCCGCCATGAGAGTGATTTTAACTACCGAAATGTGTATGGCAATATGGGGGGGGCGGATAGCAGCACGTGGTCAATTAGCGCCAGCGCAGAATACGGTCGTGAGTTTAGTCTGGGAGAATCCTCTTTCATCGAACCGCAAGCGCAGCTCGTGTATACCCGATTGGATGAAGCTCGTTATACCACCAGCAGCGGGTTACGGGTTCGTCAGAATGATATCGACAGCGTGATTGGTCGTGTCGGATTGCGGGGGGGTTATCGATTTGAAGAACGCCCGGACAGCGATATTTATGTGAAGCTGGATCTGCTGCATGAGTTTGCCGGCGATCGTGATGTCACTGTGTGGGGTAAAGACGCGTCCATGACGGTCCGCGAGGGAGGAAGTGACTCGTGGATAAACTACGGTATTGGAACCAATATCCATCTTACTCAGAACAATAATTCCCGACTGTACGTTGACCTGGAAAGATCGGCTGGAGGCGACATTGATATGAACTGGCAGGTGAACGCAGGGTTCCGGATGGAGTGGTAAGCGGTTACCGGAACGTCAGTAAAATCGTTATCGCTTAAAACCGTGTCCGACCGGGTATACTCTGGTCGGACACACTGTTGTTATCAGTTCAACACCATCGGCCAGTCTGGCGGAGTATGGCTCATCACGTCGAGCATCACAGATTCGATGTTATTCCAGATAGTGGATACATCTACCAGGGTGATACCGAGTAATCCGGTTGCAAACCAGCAGGCAAAAACAAGCCCTAAACCGCTGCTGATAACGGCCAGCCCAATATAGTCTGATTTACGAAAACGAATATTGAGCGTACTGGCTAAAAACATCAGTACTGCGCTGAGCAGTTGCCACCGCAGAAGAACCACGCCAGTTGTTATTGTTGCCATGAAAAGCGTCCTCAGAAAGTCTTGATGCCCAGGACAGCGCGGGGTTGTTCACAGAGGGTGTGCTACTCTGGCTATCGACGGGCAATAACATGAATGAAACAATGTTTCTGTTACATTATTTCTGTGAACTATATCACAACTGCTCGTTTGTTCACCAGTATCTGACGTTATTTTTGCCGGCCTTAATCCATGGCAAGTGTGTGGTTATTTTGATTCATAAACGAATAATAAATTATGCGTTATGTAAGATGCATTCATGTTACTTGTTTTCTTTATCCGAAATTAATCGTTAAAAAAGTTAATGTGTTTTATACGTGCAGCCAGTATAACGCGTGTAAAACATTACTCTTTCTTGATAATGATGTTGCAAAATAAGCGTAACTTTAAGTTTGCCTTACGGGAAAATAATATCATCATCCACTATTATCAGACTTTTACATAGAGACGTCTGTTGATAATGTTGATAGATTCATGCAACTTAACCAGCTGGTGTTTATAGCATCCTGCCTTGATGGGTACTGGCATATACGAAACAGGGAAATAGGGCTGACATGAATCTCAGTGCGCAAAGCAAGATGCTGAAGCTCCTCGGCACGCTCACGGTGGTATTGCTCCCCGTGGTGCTGGCGCTATGGTTTGCTCATATCCGGGCGATGTCTGAAACCCGCACTCAACTCCACTCATTTGCTCAACTGGTGTTAAATAAAACGGAACTGGTGATCCAGCAAGCTGATTTAGCGCGTGATATGGCTCAGCTGTATCAGGGCAAGATGTGTACCCCTGCCCATCAGAAAAGCATGCTGAATATTATTCGCGGACGTTTATATATCAGCGAGCTAATTTATGCGCAAGCTGATCATTTTTTGTGCTCTACGTCGATGACGCCGTCAGTTCCCTATATTATGCCAACCGCTGACTATAAACGTACGCCGGATGTTTCGATCTATTACTATCGCGATACGCCTTTTTTCTCTGGCTACAACATGACGTATATGCAAAGAGGAAACTACGTCGTTGTCATTAACCCATTATCTTACAGCGAAGTCATGTCAGATGACCCTGGCCTATTGTGGGGCGTCTATGACACGATAACGGATACTTTCTTCTCCGCCAGCAATCAGGCGCATGTTAAGCAATTTCTGCCGCTGGTGCGCGGTAAAGCCTCTACCTTCCAACTGGACGATCGGTTCTATACCATCGTTCGTTCTGAGAAGCGCCCGATCGCGATTATTGTTTCGACGACCCGCGATCGCGTCCATCAAAATTTCTATCACGAAGCCGCACTCACGATCCCCTTTGGGGTGATCTGCAGCATTCTGATGCTGTTGATGTGGTGGCGTACGCGCCAGCAGTACCATTCCCCTCGTCGTTTGTTAAGGCGTGCACTGGAAAAACGCCAGCTACGTCTGCATTACCAGCCGATCATCGATATCAAGAATGGTAAATGTGTGGGAGCCGAGGCGCTGATGCGTTGGCCTGGTTGCAAAGGTGAGGTCATGAGCCCGACGGAATTTATTCCGCTGGCTGAAAAAGAAGGCATGATTGAAAGGATCACGGATTACGTGGTCGAAGAAGTGTTCAATGATTTAGGGTATTTTCTTTCTGCGCATCCCCAGATTTATATCTCAATTAACCTCTCTGCTTCTGATTTCCATTCATCCCGACTGATTGCTTTGATCGCTGAGAAAACGCGTGATTACTCAGTCGCTGCCCAGCAAATTAAAGTCGAAGTGACGGAGCGTGGATTTATTGATGTGCATAAAATGACCCCGGTAATCCAGGCATTCCGCCAGGCCGGTTATGAAGTGGCATTTGATGATTTTGGGACGGGATATTCTAATCTGCACAATCTGGCGGCACTGAACGTGGATATCCTGAAGATTGATAAATCTTTTATTAGTACGCTGGCGACCAACAGTACCAGCCACCTGATTGCCGAACATATCATCGAGATGGCGCAAAGCTTACATCTGAAGACAATTGCTGAAGGGGTGGAAACGGCAGATCAAATGGAATGGCTGCTTGAACGTGGCGTTCAGTATTGTCAGGGGTGGTATTTTGCGAAAGCGTTACCGCCGCAGGAGTTTATGCACTGGCTACAGAGCCCGCCCGCCATACTGACGCAGAGCGGGCAATAATCCTACAGGCGATGACGGTAGTCGCTGGGAGTACGATCAAACTCGCGGCGGAACACGCGTGAGAATGTTTGTTGCGACACATAGCCGAGATCCATCGCAATATCGAAAATAGGTCGTTCGGTCGTCCGTAGTTCCACGGCGGCTAACAAAAGTCGGCGCTGACGGATATAGTCACCCAACGTCTGACGCATCACCGTGCGGAACATCCTCTGTAAATACCACTTCGAGTAACCTGATTTTTTCGCCACCGCCTCAATGTTCAGCGGTTGATCGATATGTTCATCAATCCATTCAATAAGGGTCTGAATTATCTGCTGATGGGACATAGGGCTGCCTCTTTCTCAGTATTCGATTCGTCGTTTTGTCTGTGGGCGAGTATAATTCCTCAAGTTAACTTTAGGTAAAGCGATTTATGGAAAAGAAATTACCCCGGATAAAAGCGCTACTCACGCCAGGTGAAGTCGCAAAACGTAGCGGTGTCGCGGTATCAACTCTGCACTTCTATGAAAGCAAAGGGTTAATCAGCAGCATGCGCAACAGCGGCAATCAGCGGCGATACAAACGTGATGTGTTGCGTTATGTTGCGATTATCAAGATTGCCCAGCGTATCGGTATACCATTGGCGACGATTGGCGACGCGCTAGGGGTATTACCCGAAGGACATTCGCTCAGCGCCAAAGAGTGGAAACAGCTCTCGTCGCAATGGCGTGAAGAACTGGACCGGCGTATTCATACCCTGGTGGCGTTGCGTGATGAACTGGATGGATGCATTGGTTGCGGTTGTTTGTCGCGTAGTGATTGCCCGTTGCGTAACCCAGGCGACCAGCTTGGCGAGCAGGGGACCGGGGCGCGCCTGCTGGAAGATGATTGATGGGTTTAAATACGGATATAAAACTAAAGCGCCACAGAGGGCGCTTTAGTTTGGTTCCGGTCTTTGTCTTTCACTCTATCCCGCTGGTTCACGGGAGGGTTTCCCCCGACATCAACACCCCTCAGTCGAGCACATTAGGGGAGGTTCCGGCTTGTGTTGATAAGGTAAGTGTATGCCACCCCCGTCTATTTGCCAGTCAATTGATGGTTTTTTAGCCGAAAAATTTTCCGCATCTTCATCCATTTTTTTGCGCGAGTTAACGTGAAAGATTACCGTCGGGGTTGTAATAACTGCGCGAAATTTGTTGCCAGATTGCGCATTGACGATAACGTTTGCGCATCGACTGGCTATTTATTGTGCGTTATAAGAAGAAATGAGTAAAAAGCGGCAAAGTTCAGTTGAAAACCAGTACATGATCGCTAGATAATCGTTTGCTTTTTTTTTACCACCCGTTTTTATGCGCAGAGCTAAACGTTTGCTTTTTTGCGACACCCCTACTGACGCAAACCTGGCACAGGGAGAAAACGTTAAGCAGGCAGTGGATTGTCCAGCACGCATAATGACGAAAAATAAACTCTCAGGGGATGTTTTCTATGTCTACGCCTTCAGCGCGTACCGGCGGTTCACTCGACGCCTGGTTTAAAATTTCGCACCGTGGCAGTACCGTTCGACAGGAAGTCGTTGCCGGATTAACGACGTTTCTGGCGATGGTCTACTCTGTTATCGTGGTTCCAGGTATGCTGGGTAAAGCCGGTTTCCCGCCAGCCGCTGTATTTGTGGCAACCTGCCTGGTAGCCGGTGTCGGCTCTATTGTGATGGGTCTGTGGGCAAACCTGCCGCTGGCGATTGGTTGCGCCATTTCGTTGACGGCGTTTACCGCATTCAGCCTGGTGCTGGGGCAGCATATTAGCGTGCCTGTTGCGTTGGGCGCGGTGTTCCTGATGGGGGTTCTGTTTACCATCATTTCCGCGACAGGTATTCGTAGCTGGATCCTGCGCAATCTGCCACAGGGCGTTGCGCATGGTACAGGTATTGGTATCGGCCTGTTCCTGCTGCTGATTGCGGCAAACGGTGTTGGTCTGGTGATTAAGAACCCGCTGGATGGCCTGCCGGTTGCGCTGGGTGACTTCGACACCTTCCCGGTCATTATGTCGCTGATTGGTCTGGCGGTGATTATCGGCCTCGAAAAACTGAAAGTACCGGGTGGCATCCTGCTGACCATTATTGGTATTTCTGTCGTTGGTCTGATTTTCGATCCTGCCGTGCATTTCTCCGGTATTTTTGCCATGCCGTCTCTGAGCGACGAAAACGGCAACTCGCTGATCGGCAGCCTGGATATTATGGGCGCACTGAATCCTGTCGTTCTGCCGAGCGTGCTGGCGCTGGTCATGACCGCCGTCTTCGATGCGACCGGAACCATCCGTGCCGTAGCCGGACAGGCGAATCTGCTGGATAAAGACGGTCAGATTATCGATGGCGGCAAAGCGCTGACCACCGACTCCCTGAGCAGCGTGTTCTCTGGTCTGGTAGGGGCAGCTCCGGCGGCGGTTTACATTGAATCTGCAGCGGGTACCGCGGCAGGGGGGAAAACCGGTCTGACGGCGATCACCGTTGGTGTTCTGTTCCTGCTGATCCTGTTCCTTTCTCCGCTCTCTTACCTTGTTCCTGCTTACGCAACGGCACCGGCGCTGATGTATGTTGGTTTGCTGATGCTGAGCAACGTGGCGAAAATCGACTTTACCGACTTCGTCGACGCGATGGCAGGACTGATTACCGCCGTCTTTATCGTGCTGACCTGTAATATCGTGACCGGTATTATGATCGGTTTTGCCACTCTGGTTATTGGCCGTATTGTTTCCGGCGAATGGCGAAAGCTGAATATCGGCACGGTGGTGATTGCCGTGGCGCTGGTTGCCTTCTACGCGGGCGGCTGGGCTATCTGATTCTTATTCGATAAAGATCCTCAAAACGGGTGGCTTTTGCCGCCCGTTTTTATTTTCAGAACACACTCGTTGTCTTTTGCGTTACTCTCGAGTAGATAGAATTGAGGCACGACGCCTCTCACCACTAATCATAAGAAACATCGCAAACAGGGAACGCATGGAAATCTTTTTTACCATACTCATCATGACCCTTGTGGTCTCGCTATCGGGGGTATTTACTCGCGTATTGCCCTTCCAACTCCCTTTACCCCTTATGCAGATCGCCATCGGCGCGTTGCTGGCGTGGCCGACGTTTGGTTTGCATGTGGAATTTGACCCTGAACTGTTTTTGGTTCTGTTCATCCCGCCGTTGCTGTTTGCCGATGGCTGGAAGACGCCAACGCGGGAGTTTCTGGAGCACGGACGAGAGATCTTCGGTCTGGCTCTGGCGCTCGTACTGGTTACGGTGGTCGGCATTGGTTTTATGATTTATTGGCTGGTCCCGGGGATTCCGCTGATCCCCGCTTTTGCGCTGGCCGCCGTGTTATCGCCAACCGATGCCGTTGCCCTTTCTGGCATTGTAGGTGAGGGGCGCATACCGAAGAAAATCATGGGCATCCTGCAGGGCGAAGCGTTGATGAACGATGCGTCTGGCCTGGTATCGCTGAAATTTGCCGTGGCCGTGGCAATGGGAACGATGGTGTTTACCGTTGGTGGTGCGACGGTTGAGTTCTTTAAGGTAGCGATTGGCGGCATCCTGGCGGGTTTTGTCGTCAGCTGGTTGTATGGCCGCTCTCTGCGCTTTCTTAGCCGCTGGGGCGGCGATGAGCCGGCAACGCAAATTGTTCTGCTGTTCCTGCTGCCGTTTGCTTCTTACCTGATTGCCGAACACATTGGTGTTTCCGGGATCCTCGCGGCGGTCGCAGCCGGGATGACGATAACCCGTTCAGGCGTAATGCGTCGTGCGCCATTGGCGATGCGCTTACGTGCTAACAGCACCTGGGCGATGCTGGAGTTCGTCTTTAACGGCATGGTCTTCCTGCTGTTAGGGCTGCAATTACCGGGGATTCTGGAGTCTTCTCTGGTGGCGGCAGAAGCCGATCCGAACGTTGAAACCTGGATGCTGTTTACCGATATCGTGCTGATTTATGTGGCGCTGATGCTGGTGCGTTTTGGCTGGTTGTGGACGATGAAAAAATTCAGTCTGCGCTTCCTGAAGAAAAAGCCGATGGAGTTTGGCTCCTGGACAACGCGTGAAATCCTGATCGCCTCCTTTGCGGGGGTTCGCGGGGCGATTACGCTTGCCGGTGTGCTCTCCATCCCGCTGCTGTTGCCGGATGGTAGCGGTTTCCCGGCGCGCTACGAGTTAGTATTCCTTGCCGCGGGCGTGATCCTGTTCTCGCTGTTTGTCGGTGTAGTGATGCTACCGATTCTGCTGCAACACCTGGAAGTGGCAGATCACTCGCAGCAACTGAAAGAAGAGCGGATAGCCCGCGCTGCGACGGCAGAAGTCGCGATTGTTGCTATCCAGAAAATGGAAGAGCGCCTGGCGGCGGACAGCGAAGAGAATATTGATAATCAACTGTTGACCGAGGTGAGCTCTCGTGTAATCGGTAACCTGCGCCGTCGCGTCGATGGACGTAACGATGTGGAAAGCTCATTACAGGAAGAGAACCTCGAGCGACGTTTCCGCCTGGCGGCACTGCGTTCAGAACGTGCAGAGCTTTATCACCTGCGCGCCACGCGCGAAATCAGCAATGAAACGCTGCAAAAACTGTTACACGATCTGGACTTGCTGGAAGCGTTGCTGATCGAGAACCAATAAACGGTTGTGCCGGATGCGCTACGCTTATCAGGCCTACGGAATCGAATTGTAGGCCGGATAAGGCGTTTACGCCGCATCCGGCACTTACGATTCTTGCGTTAACCAAAACCCTTCGCAGCATGTCAGCCACGCCTGGGCGCTGTGCGACAGATACACGCCTTCGCGCCAAATCATACCCAGTTGCCAGCGTAAATCACTCTCCAGCGGGATCCAGCGCAGGGTTTGCTTATCCAGGCGCTGGCAAATCGGCTCCGGTAAAATGGCGATACCGACGCCGGCTTGCACCATGGCCGCCAGAAAATCCCACTGCCCGCTACGTACCGCGATGCGGGGTTTTACATCGTGCTGGTTAAACAGTTCCAGTAACTGACGGCTCAGGGCGAAATCTTCGTTGTAGATAAGCAGCGGGTGTTCCGCCAGCGCCTCGGGGGAAATGGATTCGCAGGTTGTCCACTGGCCCGAGCGCGGGACCAGCACGCAGAGCGGATGGCTGAAAAGCGGCAAGGTTGCCAGTCCACTCTCTTCCTCGACCGGAAGGGCCGTCATTGCGACATCTAAATCACCGCTCATGACTGCCTGTTGGACGGTTAAGCCACCAAACTCCGATATTTTAAGCTCAACGCCGGGATAACGCTGGCGAAACAGGCTGATGGGACCTGCCATCAACATACCGACCATTGGCGGGATACCAAGGCGCAATAGCCCTTTGTTCAGATGATTAATGTCGCTAAGTTCGGCTTCAAGCTGGCGAAACTCGGCCAAAATCGCCAGACCGCGCTCAAAAACAACCTGTCCGGTATCGGTCAGCAACAGCCGTCGTCCGTCGCGGATTAACAGCGTGCAGTTCAGCTCGTCTTCAAGGTTCTTCAACATTTTGCTGATGGTGGGTTGGGTGACAAAAAGCTTCTCCGCTGCGCGGGTAAAGCTCTGCTGACGCACCACTTCAACAAAATATCGCAGTGTTCTGATATCCATGATTATTCCTTAAGACTATGCCTGCAATGAGTTTAATTCATTTCAGTCCTGGACGGGGGCTCTCTATACTGGCGCTCTCTATTTTTTAAGGACATACCCTCATGGCTGTGGCGATAAGCCGCGTGACGCCTGCTGTCATTCAACGACTCCAGATCCCCGTTCAGGTTCTGTTGTACGCAGGTCTCTTTGTATTTGCTCAATATCTTGTCTCCTGGCTGCATCTGCCGCTTCCTGCCAACCTGGTAGGGATGGTGCTGATGCTGGCGTTGATTGTCTGCCGGGTTATCCCGCTCAACTGGATTCGCGCAGGCGCTCGCTGGTTACTGGCTGAAATGCTGCTGTTTTTTGTTCCGGCGGTGGTGGCCGTCGTCAACTATACGCAGCTGTTGTTGGTCGATGGCTGGCGCATATTCGCGGTAATTGCGCTAAGTACGCTGATGGTGCTCGGCGCCACGGCGTGGGTGGTCGATAAAGTGTATCGCTATGAAATGAGCAGGTTAAACCGTGAGTAATTTCCAGCTAAGCGTGCTGTGTCTGGTGATTACGCTGGGCATCTACTTTGCCAACAAGCGTCTGTATCGCCGTTTTCGCAAATTGCCGCTGATGCCGCTGGTTCTCACGCCAGCGTTACTGGTGCTGATGCTGGTGTTCGGGCATATCTCCTGGCAAAACTATATTGGTGAATCGCACTGGCTGTTGTGGCTGCTAGGCCCGGCAACCATTGCGTTTGCCGTTCCGGTCTATGACAACCTTGCGGTGATTAAGCGTCACTGGATGTCGCTGACGGCGGGCGTGGTGACGGCAACGCTGGTAGCCGTCACCAGTTCCGTGTGGCTGGCGCGTCTGTTTATGTTACCTGATGAGATCCAACGCAGTCTGGCGGTACGCTCCGTCACCACGCCGTTTGCGCTGGCGGCGGCAGAGCCGTTGGGCGGGCAGCCGGACCTGGTGGCGTTGTTCGTGGTGGTGACCGGCGTATTCGGCATGGCGGTCGGCGATGTTCTGTTTTTACGCCTTTCCATTCGTGAAGGGATGGCGAAGGGCGCAGGATTTGGCGCTGCATCGCACGGGGCAGGCACGGCGCGCTCTTATGAGCTCGGTCAGCAGGAGGGTGTGGTTGCCAGTCTGGTGATGATGCTTTCCGGTGTGGTGATGGTATTAGTTGCGCCGCTGGTCGCGAGAGTGATGTTTTGAGAAAGGATGCAATCCTCCGGCCCGAAGGCCGGAGGAGCAGGACGATTAGTGCGCGCGACCTTGTTCTACGCCGTACCCGGTCTGGGAACGGATGAACTGAGCACGGAACTGCTCGCGTTCGCGGTTACCTTCTTCTGAGTTATCGGTAGCAGAGAAGAACCAGATCCCGAGGAACGCAACGCTTATCGAGAACAGCGCCGGATATTCATACGGGAAAATGGCTTTTTCGTGACCGAGGATCTGGACCCAAATGGTTGGACCAAGAACCATCAGCACCACCGCCGTCAGCAGACCTAACCAGCCGCCCAACATCGCGCCACGGGTGGTCAGTTTTGACCAGTACATAGAGAGCAGGATGATCGGGAAGTTGCAACTGGCCGCGATGGCGAACGCCAGACCCACCATGAAGGCGATGTTCTGATTTTCGAACAGCACGCCGAGCACGATGGCAATCACACCCAATATCAGTACGGTAATTTTCGAGACGCGCAGTTCTTCACGTTCGGTTGCGCCTTTACGGAACACGTTAGCGTACAGATCGTGCGACACTGCCGATGCGCCCGCCAGCGTCAGACCGGCAACCACCGCCAGAATGGTGGCAAAGGCTACTGCTGAGATGAAGCCGAGGAACAGGTTACCGCCCACCGCGTTAGCCAGATGCACCGCCGCCATGTTGTTACCGCCGATCAGCGCGCCCGCGGCGTCTTTGTACACCGGATTAGCCCCTACCAGCATGATCGCGCCAAAGCCGATAATAAAGGTCAGGATGTAGAAATAACCCATAAAACCGGTGGCATAGAACACGCTCTTACGCGCTTCGCGAGCATCGCTGACCGTGAAGAAGCGCATCAGAATATGCGGCAAACCTGCCGTACCGAACATCAATCCAAGACCTAACGATAGAGCTGAGATCGGATCTTTTACCAGACCGCCCGGGCTCATAATCGCGGAGCCTTTCGGGTGTACCGCCATTGCTTCAGTGAACAGATTGTTGAAGCTGAAGCCGACGTGCTTCATGACCATGAAAGCCATAAAGCTGGCGCCGAACAGCAGCAGTACCGCTTTGATGATTTGCACCCAGGTGGTTGCCAGCATGCCGCCGAACAGCACGTACATCATCATCAGTACGCCAACCAGCACCACGGCGATGTGATAGTTCAGACCAAACAGCAGTTCAATCAGCTTACCTGCACCGACCATCTGGGCGATCAGATACAGCGCGACCACCACCAGCGATCCGCAGGCCGACAGAATACGGATGGGACCCTGCTTCAGGCGATAAGAGGCCACGTCGGCAAAGGTGTAGCGACCGAGATTACGCAGACGTTCAGCAATCAGGAACAGAATGATCGGCCAGCCGACGAGGAAGCCGAGCGAGTAAATCAGCCCGTCATACCCGGAAGTAAATACCAGCGCGGAAATCCCGAGGAACGATGCCGCCGACATATAGTCGCCCGCAATCGCCAGCCCGTTCTGGAAACCGGTGATGTTACCGCCGGCGGTGTAGTAGTCATTACGCGAACGTACGCGCTTAGACGCCCAGTAGGTAATACCGAGCGTAAAGATGACGAAAATCAGGAACATAACAATCGCCTGCCAGTTGGTTGGCTGGCGTTGAACTGCACCACTAATAGCATCCGCCGCGTTTGCGGCGAAGGGCAGCGTGGCGGCAAGCGCCGTCAGGACTCTCTTCATGATGCTTTAACCTCGTGCAGAACCGCATTGTTCAGGCGATCGAATTCGCCGTTGGCCCGCCAGATATAGATCCCGGTCAGGATGAAGGAAATGAGGATCACACCGACCCCAATCGGAATACCCCGGGTGACGCTGGTTCCCGCGTGTAGCGGTGTACCCAGCCAGCCAGGCGCAAAGGCAATCAGTAAAATAAAGCTGATATAAACTGCCAGCATGATGATGGACAGAATGGTGGCAAACCGTTGCCGTTTTTCAACTAATTCCCTGAAACGCGCACTGTCTTCTATCCGCTGATAAATTTGGTCATTCATCACAGAGTTCTCCAGAGGTCCCCCTTCGTCTTTCGCGCAGCAGGCACGACCTGTCTGCTGTCGCAGTCCGGCAACACGAAATCCTTTGGGGAGGTTTTTATATTTCCTTCCCGGTCAGGGGAGGGGTAGGGATAGGATTTGTAAGCCCGATAAGCAGCGCGCCATCGGGCATTTCACGGTTATGATTATGATGGCATCGCGATGGCCTGCTTTTCTTCGAGCAGTTTCTCTACCACGCCAGGATCGGCGAGGGTTGAGGTATCGCCCAGATTGCTGGTATCGCCGGCCGCGATTTTACGCAGAATGCGGCGCATAATTTTGCCGGAGCGGGTTTTCGGCAGTGAGTCGGTCCAGTGCAGCACGTCCGGGGTTGCCAGCGGGCCAATTTCTTTACGTACCCAGTTGCGAACTTCGGCGTACAGCTCAGGTGACGGCTCTTCGCCGTGATTCAGCGTAACGTAGGCGTAAATGGCCTGGCCTTTAATACTATGTGGAATGCCGACCACGGCGGCTTCGGCAATCTTCGGATGTGACACCAGCGCCGATTCGATTTCAGCCGTTCCCAGACGGTGGCCGGAGACGTTCAGCACATCGTCCACACGACCGGTTATCCAGTAATAACCATCTTCATCACGGCGTGCGCCGTCGCCGCTGAAGTACATGTTCTTGAAGGTAGAGAAGTAGGTTTGCTCAAAGCGTTCGTGATCGCCAAACAGCGTTCTCGCCTGACCCGGCCAGGAGTCGGTGATCACCAGGTTGCCTTCGGTCGCGCCTTCCAGCGGATTGCCTTCGTTATCGACAATCGCAGGCTGTACGCCAAAGAATGGACGGGTGGCGGAACCGGCTTTCAGCTCGGTAGCGCCCGGCAGTGGGGTGATCATAAATCCCCCGGTTTCGGTCTGCCACCAGGTATCAACGACCGGACATTTTTCGTTGCCAATCTTCTTCCAGTACCACTCCCATGCTTCCGGGTTAATCGGCTCGCCAACGGAACCGAGGATACGCAGCGAGGAGCGGTCAGTCCCTTCAATAGCCTTATCGCCTTCGGCCATCAGGGCGCGGATGGCAGTCGGCGCGGTATACAGAATATTGACCTGGTGCTTGTCCACAACCTGCGACATACGCGCCGGGGTTGGCCAGTTTGGCACGCCTTCGAACATCAGCGTGGTGGCGCCGCAGGCCAGCGGACCGTACAGCAGGTAGCTGTGCCCGGTTACCCAACCCACGTCAGCGGTACACCAATAAATATCGCCCTGATGGTAGTCAAACACGTATTTAAAGGTCGTTGCCGCGTAAACCAGATATCCACCCGTGGTGTGCAGCACGCCTTTTGGCTTACCGGTTGAACCAGAGGTATACAGGATAAACAGCGGATCTTCCGCGTTCATTTCTGCTGGCTGATGTTCCGGGCTGGCTTTCTCGATAAGATCGGACCACCACAGGTCGCGACCTTCCTGCCATTCCGTTTTTCCACCGGTACGTTTGAGAACGACCACATGTTCAACGGTCTTCACGTTCGGGTTTTTCAGCGCATCATCAACGTTCTTTTTCAGCGGGATAGCGCGCCCGGCGCGTACGCCTTCGTCGGCGGTGATCACCAGACGTGAATTGGAATCGATAATACGTCCGGCAACGGCTTCTGGTGAGAAACCGCCAAAGATGACTGAATGCACTGCGCCAATACGGGCGCAAGCCAGCATGGCCACCGCGGCTTCCGGGACCATTGGCATATAAATAGCTACGACATCGCCTTTTTTAATCCCCAAATCAAGCAGGGTATTAGCAAAACGGCAGACATCGCGATGCAGTTCGCGATAGGTAATGTTTTTACTCTGGGTTGCATCATCGCCTTCCCAAATAATGGCGGTGCGATCGCCATTTTCCTGTAGGTGGCGATCAAGGCAGTTTGCGGCCAGATTCAGCGTGCCGTCTTCGTACCATTTAATAGATACGTTGCCAGGGGCAAAAGAGGTGTTCTTTACCTGGCTGTACGGCGTGATCCAATCAAGAATTTTTCCCTGCTCGCCCCAAAATGTGTCGGGATCGGTAATGGACTGTTGGTATTTCGCTTCGTACTGCTCCGGGTTTATCAGGCAACGGTCCGCAATATTTGCGGGAATAGCGTGTTTGTGTATTTGGCTCATGGCTTTTGTTCTCCTTGTAGGATGTTAATAATATGTCGCACAAACGTTAAATGTAGGGGCTTTGAGAGTTTTGTTTAGTATTTGGGCGACAGATCACGCAATAACCGAATTGTGCAAATTAGCGACAAACTGAATTTTGAAGAAAACTAGCAAAAATTGATTAAACCTCGCGATAACATGCGGTTATATAGAGAGTTTTGAAAAGGTGATCTGTGTCGGGTATAGACAAAAGAGTGAGGGGGTCGAGGGGGTGAATAACTCTAAAGTGGTATTTTACATACACTTACAATTGATTAAAAACAACATTTCTTGTGGGGTTTCTTGTTACAAATAGGGTGGAGCAATGTCATGACAGTATTGTGTGGTTGCTGTTATGGAAAACAATAAAAGAACCGCCATTGCAGATAATGGCGACATCTGGATGAGACCCCTATGGCAAGGACAAAATCACGCGTACGCCGTTTCTTCAGCCTGATATTACCGTTTTTATTTATTACTGCCGTTCATGCTGAGCAAACCTCTGTACCCGCAAAGACCGTCACCGTTGAAGCGAAGAATGAAATCTTCGCCCCTCAGCATCCCGATCAATACCTCTCCTGGAAAGCCACGTCTGAACAGTCAGCCCGTGAAGATGCGCTGGCAGAAGACCCTCGTCTGGTGATCCTGTGGGCGGGATATCCTTTCTCCCGCGATTACAACAAACCGCGTGGACACGCGTATGCGGTTACCGATGTGCGTGAAACGTTACGTACCGGCGCACCCAAAACGGCAGAAGATGGTCCGTTGCCGATGGCCTGCTGGAGCTGTAAAAGCCCGGATGTGGCGCGTCTGATCCAGAAAGACGGTGAAGATGGCTACTTCCACGGTAAATGGGCGCGTGGCGGCCCTGAAATTGTTAACAACCTTGGCTGCGGCGATTGCCATAACACCGCGTCACCAGACTTTGCCAAAGGCAAGCCAGAACTGACGCTGTCGCGCCCTTATGCAGAACGCGCGATGGAAACTATCGGCAAACCGTTTGAGAAAGCCGGTCGCTTTGATCAGCAATCCATGGTCTGCGGCCAGTGCCACGTGGAGTACTACTTCGACGGTAAAAACAAAGCCGTTAAGTTCCCGTGGGACGACGGTATGAAAGTCGAGAATATGGAGAAATATTACGATGCTATCGCGTTCTCCGACTGGACCAACTCTCTGTCTAAAACCCCAATGCTGAAAGCGCAGCACCCGGAGTATGAAACCTGGAGCGCAGGCATTCACGGTAAGAACAACGTGACCTGTATCGATTGTCACATGCCGAAAGTGCAGAACGCAGAAGGCAAAATCTACACCGACCATAAGATTGGTAACCCGTTCGACAACTTCCCACAGACTTGCGCCAACTGCCACACCCAGGACAAAGCGTCTCTGCAAAAAGTGGTCGCCGAGCGTAAACAAGCGATTCATGACCTGAAAATCAAGGTTGAAGATCAGCTGGTACATGCCCACTTCGAAGCGAAAGCCGCATGGGATGCGGGCGCAACGGAAGCCGAAATGAAGCCGATTCTGGAAGACATTCGCCACGCGCAATGGCGCTGGGATCTGTCGATTGCTTCTCACGGTATCCATATGCACGCCCCGGAAGAAGGTCTGCGGATGCTGGGTAGTGCGATGGATAAAGCCGCTGATGCGCGTACCAAACTGGTCCGTCTGCTGGCGACCAAAGGCATCACGCATGAAATCCCGTTACCGGATATTTCTACCAAAGAGAAAGCCCAGGCGGCGATTGGTCTGAACATGCAGCAAATCAACGCTGAGAAGCAGGACTTCATCAAAACGGTGGTTCCGCAGTGGGAAGATCAGGCGCGTAAAAACGGTCTGTTAAGCCAATAACCCCATTCCGCCCCGCAAGGGGCGGATAACTCAACGGAGTGAATATGAGCGTATTACGTTCGTTATTAACTGCTGGGGTGCTGGCGTCAGGTCTGTTCTGGAGCCTGAGCGGGATAACCGCCACGCCAACCCCGCAGGAGTCAGATCAACGCTGGACGGTTACCCAACAGCGTAATCCGGATGCCGCCTGTCTGGATTGTCATAAGCCCGATACCGAAGGCATGCATGGTAAGCATGCAGAAGTCATCAACCCGAATAACAAACTGCCGGTTACCTGCACCAACTGTCACGGCCAGCCGTCACCGAACCACCGTGAAGGGGTGAAGGATGTGATGCGCTTTAATGAGCCGATGTACAACGTGGAGCAGCAGAACAGCGTCTGTATGTCCTGTCACCTGCCTGAGCAGTTGCAAAAAGCGTTCTGGCCGCACGATGTCCACGTAACCAAAGTGGCGTGTGCCAGCTGTCACTCACTGCATCCGAAGCAAGACACGATGCAGACGCTAAGCGATAAAGGACGGATCAAGATTTGCGTCGATTGCCACAGCGATCAACGTAACAATCCGAACTTTAACCCAGCGTCGGTTCCGTTGCTTAAGGAGCATCCATGAGTTGCTCTCGTCGCCAGTTTATCACCGGCGTCGGCGCGCTGGTGGCAGTGAGCGGGACGGCGGGGCGCGTTGTGGCGAAGACGCTGAACATCAACGGTGTGCGTTACGGTATGGTTCATGATGAGTCTTTATGCATTGGCTGTACGGCCTGTATGGATGCTTGTCGGGAAGTTAACAACGTGCCGGAAGGCGTATCGCGTCTGACGATTATTCGCAGCGAGCCGCAAGGGACATTTCCTGATGTGAAGTATCGCTTCTTCCGTCACTCGTGCCAGCATTGTGACCATGCTCCCTGCGTTGACGTCTGCCCGACGGGGGCATCGTATCGCGATGCCGCCAACGGCATTGTGGATGTAAACCCGGATCTGTGCGTTGGCTGCCAGTATTGCATCGCCGCGTGTCCTTATCGTGTACGCTTTATCCATCCGGTGAGCAAAACGGCGGATAAATGCGATTTCTGCCGGAAAACCAACCTGAAAGCGGGCAAACAGCCCGCCTGCGTTGAGTCATGTCCGACGAAGGCGCTGACGTTTGGTAATCTGGATGATCCCAACAGCGATATCTCCCGCTTGTTGCAGCAGAAAACCACCTACCGTTACAAGCTGGCGTTGGGCACAAAACCGAAGGTCTACCGCGTTCCCTTTAAATTTGGGGAGGTGAGCCAATGACATCCGCTTCTGCATTTCATTTCGAATCACTGGTATGGGACTGGCCCATTGCCATCTATCTGTTCCTGATTGGTATTTCTGCCGGACTGGTCACGCTGGCAATTCTGCTACGTCGTTTCCATCCGGAGGCGGGCGGTTCAGACAGCACGCTGCTGCGCACCACGCTGGTGTTAGGGCCGGGGGCGATTATCTTCGGTTTGCTGATTCTGGTGTTCCACCTGACGCGTCCATGGACCTTCTGGAAACTGATGTTCCACTACAGCTTCACGTCGGTGATGTCGATGGGGGTCATGCTGTTCCAGTTGTACATGGTAGTGTTGGTGCTGTGGCTGGCAAAAATCTTTGAAAAAGAGGTGATTGCCCTGCAACAACGCTTCGTGCCGCGACTGACGATAGTGTCAAAACTCCTGACGCTAATCACGCCGTTCCATCGCGCGTTGGAGACGCTGATGCTGGTGCTGGCAGTCCTGCTCGGGGCGTATACCGGGTTCCTGCTGTCGGCGCTGAAATCCTACCCGTTCCTGAATAACCCGATCCTGCCGGTGCTGTTCCTGTTCTCCGGGATCTCTTCCGGTGCGGCGGTGGCGCTGATCACCATGGCGTTACGTCATCGTAGCAATCCGCACAGTACGGAAGCGCACTTTGTGCATCGCATGGAAGTCCCGGTGGTATGGCTGGAGATCTTCCTGCTGGCGGCGTTTTTCGTCGGTCTGGCGCTGGGCGATGACGGCAAAATGCGCGCGCTGGCGGCGGCACTGGGCGGCGGATTCTGGACCTGGTGGTTCTGGCTGGGGGTTGCCGGGCTTGGGCTGATACTGCCGATGCTGCTAAAACCCTGGGCCAACCGCAGTTCGACGTTTCATGGCGTGCTGGCAGTGTGCGGCGCCAGCCTGACCGGCGTACTGCTGCTGCGCTTTTTTATTCTCTATGCGGGTCAGCTAACCGTTGCGTAAGGTGATATCTGGACGTTCTCCTTCCTGAAGCCGGTTTTCTGGCACTGTTATTAAGCCTCGGGGTCAACGTGTTGACCCCGCTTGCCGTGTTGGTGGGTGTCCGCCAGCGCTGGCAGGGCGTGATGCGCCTGGCAAGCGTGGGCGTGTGGATGCAATTTGCCCTGCTGCTGCTGGCCTTTGCCATTCTGGTATTCTGCTTTCTGACCAGCGACTTTTCGGTGGTCTACGTTGCTCAGCACAGCTACAGTCTGCTGCCGTGGGGATTAAAACTGGCGGCAGTATGGGGCGGTCATGAAGGATCGCTGCTGCTGTGGGTGCTGTTTCTTTCCGGCTGGAGCGCGCTGTTCGCTTTTGGCTATCGGCGTGATTCCGACGCGCTGTTTCCGCTGACGCTCAGCATCCTTTCAATGATAACGGCCCTGCTGCTGCTGTTTGTGGTGGTATGGTCCGATCCGTTTGTGCGCATCTTCCCGCCAGCCATTGAAGGGCGTGACCTTAATCCGATGCTGCAACATCTCGGGTTAATCCTCCATCCGCCGCTGCTGTACCTGGGTTACGGGGGGTTAATGGTGGCGGCAGGCGTGGCGCTGGCCTCGCTGCTGCGCGGTGACTTTAACGCACAAAGCGCCTGGGTGTGCTGGCGCTGGGCTTTACCCGGCTGGTGTGCGTTGACGCTGGGCATTATCCTTGGTTCCTGGTGGGCGTACTGCGAGCTGGGTTGGGGCGGCTGGTGGTTCTGGGACCCGGTAGAAAACGCTTCCTTATTACCCTGGCTTTCCGCCAGCGCGCTGCTGCATAGCTTGTACATCACGCGCCAGCGCGGGATCTTCCGTCACTGGTCGCTGCTGCTGGCGATCGTCACGCTGATTTTATCGCTGCTGGGGACGTTGATTGTGCGTTCCGGCATTCTCGTTTCGGTACATGCCTTCGCGCTGGATAACGTCCGCGCCGCGCCGCTGTTTGCGCTGTTTACCGTGTTGAGCCTGGCGTCGCTCGGGCTGTATGCCTGGCGCGGGCAGAATATCCGTCAACGTGCGCGTTTTGGCGGCTGGTCGCGCGAGATGCTGATTCTGGTTGCGCTACTGCTTTTTTGCGCGGTGCTGCTGATTGTGCTGATTGGCACGCTCTACCCGATGATTTACGGGCTGTTCGGCTGGGGGCGGCTTTCCGTGGGCGCACCGTACTTTAACCGCGCTACGCTGCCCTTTGGCCTACTGATGCTGCTGGTTATTGTGCTGGCAATGGTCAGAAGCCGCAAAGTGTCTTTCCGCATCCAACTTCCGGCACTGCTGGCGCATGCCGGAGTGCTGGTGTTTGCGGCGGGGATCGTCTTTTCCAGCGGTAGCCGTCAGGAGATAAGCCTGAACCTGAGCCCTGGGCAGCAGGTTGAACTGGCGGGTTACATTTTCCGTTTTGAGCGTCTCGACCTGGAAGCCAAAGGTAACTACACCAGTGAAAAAGCGCAGATCACACTGTGGCAGGATGAGAAACGCATTGGCAGCCTGCAGCCAGAAAGGCGCTTCTATGCCGCGCGCCGTCAACAGATGATGGAGCCGGGGATCCGCTGGAATCTGTTACATGACTGGTACGCGGTGATGGGCGAAAAAACCGGAGCGGACCGTTATGCCATGCGCTTGTACGTGCAGACCGGCGTGCGCTGGATTTGGGGGGGAGGACTGCTGATGGTATTTGCCGCGCTGCTCAGCGGCTGGCGGGGAAGGAAGCGTGATGCGTAAATCAATCACAGCGTTGCCGGATGGCGGTGTAAATGCCTTATCCGGCCTACAAGGTGCGCAAACCGTAGGCCGGATAAGCGCAGCGTCATCCGGCAGAAAGTTTTTACTCTTAACGATCGTCTTGTTTTTCATCACGTTCTCTACGCATGCCCAGGTTGTGGATACATGGACGTTTGCCAACCCGCAACAGCAGGAGAAAGCGCTGTCTATTGCCAGCCAACTGCGGTGTCCACAGTGCCAAAACCAAAACTTACTGGAATCCAATGCGCCAGTGGCGGTCAGTATGCGTCATCAGGTTTACAGCATGGTTGAAGAGGGGAAAAACGAAGCAGAGATCACCGCCTGGATGACCGCGCGTTACGGTGATTTTGTGCGTTATAACCCCCCACTGAATGAGCAAACACTGCTGCTATGGGCGCTACCGTGCGTGTTATTGCTACTGGTGGGCGTGGCGATTTGGCGAGTGAGAGCGCGCCAGCGTACCGAGGAGGATGAGCGATGAGTCAGTCTGAACGCGGCGTGGTACCGTTTCGTCCGATGCCGGTGAAACGGCTGGTTGCCGCGGTTGCGATGATGGTGATTGCCTGCATCGGCGGTTATCTGTTAACACCAAAATGGCAGGCTGTCCGTCAGGAGCAAGCACGACTGGCCGACCCATTACACGCGTTCTCTGATGAAAATATTCAGGAAAAACAGCTGCTGTCTTTGCAGTCGCAGATTCGTACCACTCCACAGGACGGTGTGTTATGGGCGCAACTAGGGGAATATTATCTTTGGCAAAATGCGTATCACAATGCACTGCTGGCCTATGAGCAGGCGTTGCGTTTTCGGGGGGAAAACGCCGAAATCTATTCGGCGTTGGCGACGGTATTGTATTACCAGGCCGGGCAGCATATGACACCGCAAACGCGCGAAATGATCGATAAATCCCTGGCGCTGGACGGTAACGAAGTCACCGCGCTGATGCTGTTGGCTTCCGATGCGTTTATGCAGGCTGATTACGTACAGGCGATTTCAGTGTGGCAAAAAGTAATGGATTTAAACTCGCCGAGGGTGAATCGTGCGCAGTTGATCGACTCCATTAATATGGCGAAATTGTTGCAGAATCGGCAAAAATAAATTTGTTTTTTTTGTGATTTGCATCATTTTGCCTGTTTAAAAAACAGGCAGTTGAACAAGTGGGCAAAAAAAACTCATGGAAGAACTTCTTCATTTTTTATCAAATAAAAATTCTTTTATAACAAAAAGTTATTCATGATTACCGATATAAACTCGTGTTTTTATGCATAATTTCAGCTAAACCCCCTGTTCTGAAAGGCTTGCGCGAGATAGCGTGCAAATGATAATGATAATAAGCGTTAAAAAACTCTATAAACGAACGCAACACAAATCATACCCTTTCAGTATGTACTGTTCTCGCATTTTTATATGCGGAATAGCGCTCCATCGAGGAAGTCCGTTGTTATGAAAAATTTGAAAGTCAGCCTGGCATGGCAGATCCTCATCGCCATGGTGCTGGGCATTTTGCTGGGGAGTTACCTGCATTACCATAGTGACAGCCGCGAATGGCTGGTGTTAAACCTGTTGCAACCGGCGGGTGATATCTTTATCCACCTGATTAAAATGATCGTCGTGCCCATTGTGATTTCCACGCTGGTTGTCGGTATCGCCGGGGTAGGGGATGCAAAACAGCTGGGCCGTATTGGCGCCAAAACCATTATCTATTTCGAAGTGATCACCACCGTGGCGATTATCCTCGGTATTACGCTGGCGAACGTATTCCAGCCAGGTACCGGCGTTGATATGTCGCAACTGGCAACCGTGGATATTTCGAAATATCAAAGCACAACGGCAGAGGTGCAGAGTCATGCACATGGCCTGATGGGCACAATTTTGTCACTGGTGCCGACCAACATCGTTGCGTCGATGGCGAAAGGTGACATGCTGCCGATTATCTTCTTCTCGGTGTTGTTCGGTTTAGGTCTGTCGTCCCTGCCTGCCACGCACCGTGAACCGCTGGTTACCGTGTTCCGCTCTATTTCAGAAACCATGTTTAAAGTGACCCACATGGTTATGCGCTACGCGCCGGTCGGTGTCTTTGCGCTGATCGCCGTCACGGTCGCGAACTTTGGTTTCGCCTCCTTGTGGCCGCTGGCGAAGCTGGTGCTGTTGGTGCATTTTGCCATCCTGTTCTTTGCACTGGTGGTGCTGGGTATCGTGGCGCGTGTCTGTGGTCTGAGTATCTGGATCTTAATCCGTATCCTGAAAGATGAGCTGATTCTGGCGTATTCAACCGCCAGTTCTGAGAGCGTACTGCCGCGTATTATTGAGAAAATGGAAGCCTACGGCGCACCGGCATCAATCACCAGCTTTGTGGTACCGACCGGTTACTCATTCAACCTGGATGGTTCAACGCTGTACCAGAGTATTGCGGCTATCTTTATTGCCCAGTTGTACGGTATTGACCTGTCATTGTGGCAGGAAATCGTGCTGGTACTGACGCTGATGGTAACCTCGAAAGGGATTGCGGGCGTGCCAGGCGTCTCCTTCGTCGTACTGCTGGCTACGCTTGGCAGCGTCGGGATCCCGCTGGAAGGTCTGGCGTTTATCGCCGGTGTTGACCGTATCCTCGACATGGCGCGTACTGCGCTGAACGTGGTGGGTAACGCGCTGGCGGTACTGGTAATCGCCAAGTGGGAACACAAGTTTGACCGCAAGAAAGCGCTGGCTTATGAGCGCGACGTGCTGGGCAAATTTGATAAGACCGCCAATCAGTAATTAATGAAAGATTGCCGGATGGCGCTACGCTTATCCGGCCTACGGGAAGCTGTGATCTGTAGGCCGGATAAGGCGCTAGCGCCGCCATCCGGCACTACAAACCATTACCCGTTTGTTAACTTATCAAACTCTTCACAGCCGGTATCGAACCCTTCTGTACAGCTCAGATTCAGCCAGTGCAGCGCCTTCTGTTTATTCTTTTCAATAAAACCCTGCTCACCGTTTAAGAACATCATCCCAGCCCAGTATTCGGAATACCCGGTGCGAGAAATGGCCGAGCTGCGCTTGAAATACCATGTGGCCTTTTCATCGTCGGCAGGAATACCCACGCCATTGGCGTAGATCAGTCCGAGCAGCATTTGCGCATCGACAGTGGAGTCGTTTTCCAGATTTTCCGAGGCGTTTTGCAGCAATCTAATCGCTTTGGGGTAATCTGTGCGTCCAGCCTGCGTGTTCACCAGAATTCTCGCCAGCGTAATTTCCCCCGCCTTACTGCCTGCCTCGGTCGCTTTTTCGGCCAGCGTTTTGGCTTGTGGATAATCCAGACTGACCGGGTTGGTTATCTTAATTTGCGCCAGTAAGGCCCAGGCATCCGCATCACCGTTGTCGGCTGCTTTTTGCGCCCAGTACTCGGCTTTGCTCAAATCGCCTGAACTAAACCAGGTATCGGCGAGAAAGTATTGTGCGCGTCGGTCTCCTGCCTCAGCGGCCTGTAAGTACTGGCTTCCTGGCTCAGTATCACTGGCATGGGCAAAGAATGTCATCAAGAACATCAATGCAATGAGTTGTTTCATTTTGAGTTTTATTTAGGGTACGGAATGAACAGTATAAAGAGATCGTATGGATAAAAAAACAGCCTCCGGGCGGAGGCTGTTGCAGAACAGGTACGAAAATGGACTAACCCATCGCGCTTTCGCGCAGGCTGGCTTTCAGCTTGGTGTACTCATCAATCACATACTGTTCGGCGGCGCGCTGATCGGCAATGCGTTCAACGTTAACGGCACAGTACTTGTACTCCGGCGTTTTGGTAATCGGGCTTAAGTTCTCGGTTACCAGTTCATTACATGCGCCAATCCACCACTGGTAGGTCATGTAAATTGCGCCTTTGTTTGGACGATCGCTGACTGCCGCACGGGTAATGACCCGACCTTTACGCGAGTTCACCCACACCAGCTCTTCATCCTGGATACCCAGGCGTTCTGCGTCGGCGGTGTTGATCTGGGCATAGCCCGGTTCATCCGCCAGCGCGGCCAACGCCGCACAGTTACCGGTCATCGAACGGCAAGAGTAGTGGCCGACTTCACGCACCGTAGACAGTACCATTGGGTACTCTGGGGTGAGTTTGTCGATTGGCGCTACCCAGTCGCAGGTGAAGAACTGCGCCAGGCCGTTCGGGGTGTCGAACTTCTCTTTGAAAAGGTAAGACGTACCCTGGTCGGCTTCTGAGGTGTCGCGGCAAGGCCATTGGATATAACCCAGTTCACCCATCTTCTCGTAAGTGGCACCGTAGAAATCCGGGCACAGATGACGCAACTCGTCCCAGATTTCCTGGGTGTTGTTGTAGTGCATCGGATAGCCCATACGGGTGGCGATTTCACTGATAATCTGCCAGTCCGTTTTCAGATCCCACTTCGGCTCAACGGCTTTAAAGAAGCGCTGGAAGCCACGGTCAGCCGCGGAGAAGACGCCTTCATGCTCGCCCCATGACGTAGACGGTAAAATAACGTCTGCGGCAGCGGCGGTTTTGGTCATGAAGATATCCTGCACGATGACCAGTTCCAGATCCTCAAAGCCTTTGCGCACTGCGGAGAGTTCAGCGTCGGTCTGTAATGGATCTTCACCCATAATGTAGGCCGCACGAACTTCGCCATGGGCCGCACGGTGCGGCAGCTCGCTGATGCGATAGCCGGTATGTGCAGGCAGGCTTTCCACGCCCCAGGCTTTGGCGAATTTCTCGCGGTTAGCCGGATCTTTCACGTACTGATAGCCCGGATAGGTATCCGGCAGCGCGCCCATATCACATGCGCCCTGAACGTTGTTCTGGCCACGAACCGGGTTAACACCGACGCTTGGCTTACCGAGGTTACCGGTCAGCATTGCGAGGCTGGTCAGTGAACGCACGGTTTCCACGCCCTGATAAAACTGGGTAACACCCATGCCCCACAGGATGGCCGCGCTTTTCGCCGAAGCATACATACGTGCAGCCTGACGGATATCCTGCGCGCTAACGCCAGTAATATCTTCGACGGACTCCGGCGTGTAGCCTTCGACAATTTTGCTGTACTCTTCGAAGCCTTCCGTACGCGAGGCGACGAACGCCTGGTCGTACAGTTTTTCTTCGATGATGACGTGACCCATAGCGTTAAGCAGCGCGATATTCGAGCCGTTTTTCAACGCGATGTGCATGTCGGCAATACGCGCGGTTTCAATTTTGCGCGGATCGCAGACGATGATTTTCGCCCCGTTACGTTTAGCGTTAATCACGTGATTCGCCACGATAGGGTGGGAATCCGCCGGGTTATACCCGAAGATGAACACTAAATCTGTGTTATCAATTTCATTGATAGCATTACTCATTGCGCCGTTACCGACCGATTGGTGCAGACCTGCAACCGATGGGCCGTGTCAGACGCGAGCGCAGCAGTCGACGTTATTGGTACCAATAACGGCGCGCGCGAATTTTTGCATTACATAGTTGGTTTCGTTACCCGTACCGCGAGATGAACCGGTCGTCTGAATGGCGTCCGGGCCATACTTCGCTTTGATGGCGCTCAGACGAGTGGCGACGTAATCAAGCGCTTCATCCCAGGAAACGGATTCCAGTTTGCCGCCACGCTGGCGACGGATCATGGGGGTTTTCAGGCGAGGGGTTAGGATCTGGGTATCATTGATAAAATCCCAGCCATAGTAGCCCTTCAGACACAGGGTACCCTGGTTGGTTTTCCCCTGCGCCGCTTCAGCCCGGACGATTTTGCCGTTATCGACCACCAGGTTGATTTTGCAACCTGATGCGCAATATGGGCAAACCGTGACGACTTTTTTCATCGGTCTCGCTCCAGTTAATCAAATCGCGCATACGCGCTTGTCGTTTTCGTTATGCATCTTTTATGCCATGTTTTTATCAGGGGCATCAGCCGATAATACGGGTGAAATTTGCGCAAAACCCTGACGAAAAACAGGCTGTCGTCATATTTGACGTGACGAATCTCCAGTACGTGACGCCCCGGCAGTGTGACCGAGGTTATGTTTCCCACACGTCCTTGTGCCTTATCGCTGTCACTCTGTGCAGAATCAATCACACTCATTTAAGTTGGCCAGAAATGGGGAGGAACGATGAAGCCAGCCATACTGGTTGTGGATGATGACGAGGCAATCTGCACACTGCTCCAGGATGTGCTGAGTGAACACGTCTTTGCGGTGACCGCCTGTCACACCGGGCAGGATGCGCTGCGCTGCATTGATGCTCAGCCGGATATCGCGCTGGTATTGCTGGACATGATGTTGCCCGATATTAATGGCCTGATGGTGCTGCAGCAGGTGCAAAAAATAAGGCCGGGATTGCCGGTGGTGATGCTGACAGGGTTAGGTAGTGAATCGGATGTGGTTGTGGGGCTGGAAATGGGCGCTGACGATTACATCGGTAAACCGTTCAATGCCCGGGTGCTGGTGGCGCGGGTAAAAGCCGTGCTCAGACGTGTCGGTGTGTTAACACCCGAAAGCAGCGGCCCACAAACTACGGGGTTATCCTTTAATGGCTGGCATCTGGACACCGCAGGTTGTCAGTTACGTAATCCTCAGCAATTGAAGGTGGATCTGACGCAGGGTGAATACAGTCTCCTGTTGGCGCTGGCGCAAAATGCCCGTCGGGTACTCAGCCGTGAGCAATTGCTGGAGTTGACGCGCAGCGACAGCGTTGAGGTGTTTGACCGCACCATTGATGTGTTAATCATGCGCTTGCGGCGAAAAATAGAGATTAACCCGCACCAACCGATGTTGATCAAAACCCTGCGCGGGCTGGGCTATGTATTCGCCGCCGACGTGCAGCATCACGATAAGGCGGCGTGATCGTGTGCAGTTGCCGGATGCGGCGTAAACGCCTTATCCGGCCTACAAAAGCGATAACGACCTCGTAGGCCTGATAAGCGCAGCGCATCAGGCGTCAGCCATTGCGGCCTTTAACTCTGCCAGCGTTTTCGCGCCGTCTATCGCATTGGCGCACAACAAACTGGCTCGCGCACAGGCGTGTGCCAGCCTGATACTGTCCGCCAGCGACCAGCACTCGTGGCAGCCATACAAAAATCCGGCGCAAAACGCATCTCCTGCCCCGACGCTGCCGACGATCTCCTCCTGCGCCAGATATTGTGACGGGACCCAGGCGCCAGCCTGATCCGGACTTTCCCCCCATGCGCCTTCCGGACAGTGGATCACCACCCGCTGGCGCACACCCGCATCCAGCAGTTCACGGGCGGCGGTAGCGATGTGCGGGATATGCAACTCGCCGTTGGGCTGGCGGATTTCCAGCCCGCTGAATTCCCCGGCTTCCAGTTCATTGATCACCAGATAGTCGAGATGGCGCAGCGCGGGCATCACCAGCGGCTGGTAGCGTGGATCGCCTTTACGTGAAACCAGATCCAGCGACGTTTCAAAGCCATTTTCACGCATTTGTGCCAGTAGTCGTGCGCTTCGCGTGCCGTACTCTTCATCTGGCATGTCCAGGCTGTCGAGCAGCAGCAGATAGCCCAGATGGAAGATTTTCATCGAAGTATCCAGTTGCTCAAAAGCGGGCAGATCCAGCAGCCGATTAGCGCCGGGCGAATGAAAAAATGTGCGCTGACCGCTCGGGTCGGTCATCACCTGCGACATTGATGTAGGGGCTGATGTTGTGCGCTGAACATGCTGGCGATTAACGTGATACTGTTCCAGCATCGCCATGATGTAATCGCCATCGCTGTCCTTGCCAATTAAGCCCACCGCCTGCAGCGGCAGTCCGGTGTGCATTTTTGCCAGCGTTAGCAGCACGTTCAGCGGCGCACCGCCGGTGGCGCGTTCGCTACGGGTGATCTCCGCCAGCCAGCCACGCTCCGGCCACTGCACAATCTGATGTACATGATCGACCAGCATGTTGCCTGCGGCGATAATGCCTTTACGTTCCATCAGATTTGCCCCGCGCTGCCAAAAATACGCATCTGTTCTGAAACGGTATCGGTAATGGCTTCCTCAATGCCGAGCAGCAGTTCGGCGAATTCGTCGTACAGCGGCTGACGATTCGCCATCCGCGCCTCCACTGCCGACAGCGCCGCCTGCGACATGCCGGTATAGAAGTTGATTTTGTGAATGCCAAGCTCGATTGCCCGACGGAAATCGTCGTCGCTGATCCCGGAACCGCCGTGAAGTACCAGCGGGATCGCCGCCTGCTGGCGAATGGCGTCCAGACGCGGGAAGTCAAGTTTGGGTTCGCCTTTATATTTGCCGTGCGCATTGCCAATGGCGACAGCCAGCGCGTCAATCCCGGTTCTGTCGACGAAATCACGCGCCATCATCGGGTCGGTAAATAGCGACTCGTCGGCATGACCGTACAGCGCACCGCCCTCATCACCGCCCACAGCGCCCAGTTCTGCCTCCACCGATACGCCGACGGCGTGGCACATCTTCACCACTTCGCGGGTTTGACGGATATTATCTTCATACTCCAGCGTGGATCCATCGAATATCACTGAACTGAAACCTAAGCGTAGCGCCCGCACCACCGACTCAAAGTGCAGGCCGTGATCAAGGTTCAGCACCACTGGAATGTCATGCCGCGCAGCTTCGAACTTGACTGCTTCGACCAGAGAATCCAGCGAGATATATTTAAAATGCACTTCGGCGATATTGATGATAAACGGCGAACGTTCCTGCTTTGCCGCGGCAAATAGCGCACGCAGAAAGTGTGAGTCCAGAACGTTAAATGCCCCTAAGGCATAGCGGTGCTCGCGGGCATGGGCAAGCCCATCGGCGAGAGAGATCAACGGCATAATGCGCTCCTTGGTTAGCGGAACAGGCGATATTCGTTGCACAGCACTAGCAGCGCCGGTTCGTCTTCTTCAATGTCGTTGTAGCGGGAAATCGGTTGCAGAAAATGGTTGTCGTGGTCGTCGTCATTAACAGAAGAGACCTCGCCAACCAGTACGTCGCCAAAACCTTTTTCCGCCCAGAAGCTGTGATACAGGCCCGGCGGCAGGCAGATGCTCTCACCCGGTGTCAGGCGTAGTTGGCTGCCCGCGGCATGGGTTTGTCGGCAGCCATCAATGACCACATTAACGTCGCTGTCCTCCGTTTGTTCCCTGATACCGGCGTTCCACAGTTCGACAATCAGATTGCCGCCACCGCGATTGATGATGTCTTCACGCTTGCGCCAGTGAAAATGCATCGGCGTAACCTGGGCATCGCGAACATGCATGATTTTCTCGGCGTAGCATTTCTCGTATGGCATACCTTTTGGCGAGCCGTTGCGCAGGGTGAATAGCGTTAAGCCCTGAGCGGCGAAATTGTTGCCGCCAAATGCGGTGACATCCCAACCCAATTTGAGGTCAAAGACTTCGCTCCAGGCGGAAGCATCAAGTTTTCGCCATTGCGTAGGTGGGAAACTGGCGAAAGGGGGAAGGTGCACGTCGTGCAGGGAAAAAAACTGGCGTGTGTGGCCAAGGATTTCGTTTATTGCGGAGCGTTTCATTGATTCTCCTGTGGCTGATAAGATGACCTTTATGCGGCCCTCTCTCAAAGGAGGAGGGCGAAAATCAAAAGCTTTCCCATAGATCAAATGGGACACCATCCGGTTACCTCTCCCTCACAGCAGAACAGGGAATAGTTATATTTTATTGTGTTTTTTTAAGAGAGGATGTGATTCATTCAATAAAATAATAAATAAACAGGATTTTTCTATAAATGTTATTGTAAATCATTAACTTAATAATTTATTTTTTTTGGCGTTTCTCAGTTTTTGGAACCATTTGGATTTGTCTGCTGGATTGTTGCCTTACCATGAAAAAAACGAATGCTGCACTATATAAACCGTTTTGTTAAAAAACGATGCTATTGAATATAAAATCGCACCAGTTAACCGTTTATTTATATGTCAGGGTTATATTACATGTTTAATTAATGATAATTAACTCACTTTCCAGATTTGTTTTTAGTAAAAAATATCCCTTTTTTATTATTATTGATATGCTGACTGGACTTTATTTCTTATGTGTTACTTTCTTTTGGTAAGGGATGCAATAATGAAAAAAGGTTCAGGATTCTATAATCTGGAAGGTATAGTTTCAGATGATAGTATAAATAAATACTTATTAACCCTCAGGGGGACGGTCAGTTTAGGTGTGCTTGATGTTGAATCAATCGACGGAAATGAAAATTTAAGTAAACCATATAGTTATAAAATCACATTCACCTCTAAGCTTAAAGATATCCCTCCTGAATCACTTCTTAATATTGAAGCCTCGCTACAAATCAGAGCCCCTAATAATAAATGGAGTAAATATATCCAGGATTCTGCTATGTGGATCAATGAGCGGCAAATAGAAGGGATGATCACATCATGTTCACTTATTAGCACTTCAGCGGACGAATCACTGTACGAAATCAGGCTGGAGCATAAGCTTGCATTACTCTCTCGACGCAAGCGATCGGCTATTTACCTGAACATAAATGTGCCGAATTTGGTCACGCAGCTCCTCAAAGAACATGCTTTTGCCGATTATGAAATCGACTTTGATAATCTTGTTTGTATGTATCCCAACCGGGAAATGATCGTCCAGTGGGAGGAATCAGATTTAGCGTTTATCAGCCGCATCCTGTCAGAAGTTGGGATCTGGTTCAGAATTGAAAATCATCATGCCGTTCCGCACATTATGGTGCTTATCTTCAGTGATTCACAAAGCCGGTATATCTTCGATCAAAAGATTATGCATGCATCTCATGCGGGTCTGACAGCAAATGATTATTCGATCGATAAGCTGGTATCCAAGCACAACGTTGTTTCCGCAGCCGTTAAAGTAAAGAACTTTGACTACCGGCTTGCCAATTCGCTAATACTCAATGCTGATGCCGAGGAAGCTGAACAGACGTCGACGACGTATGGAATGGATTATCGTTATGCGGATATTCATCACCAGCCGGGATCGAAATTTGCGGAGGAACAACCGGGCGAATCGAGCTGGTTCTACGCCAAACTGCATCACGAAATTATTCTTAATAATCAGTCCGTTTTAAGCGGCGTGACCACCAGTCCGTCGATCGTGCCAGGTATGGTGCTTAACATCGACGGTACCATTCCGCAGGCGTTCACTTCGGGCTTTGTGGTAACGGCAATGCGAGTGACGGGCAGGCGTGATGCAGCCCTGCAATCCCAACTGTTCGGTATTCCTTACAATGAGCGCGTTTGCTTTCGACCGCAGCCGCTACCCCGACCGCGTATCGCGGGTACGGTTCCGGCAATTGTTTCATCCCGAATAGACAATGACCAATATGCCCACATCGATCTGCAGGGGCGCTATTGGGTGAAGTTTGATTTTGACCTCGACCAGCACAGGCAAGGCTATGAAAGTATGCCCGTTCGTCTGGCGCGAGTTTATGCCGGCGATACTTATGGTCATCACTTTCCACTCATTCAGGGTGCGGAGGTCGCCATTGCGTTTGAAGGTGGCGATCCGGAAAGACCTTTCATTGCTCATGCGCTGCATCATGCGCCAAAGCCGGATCCCGTCACCAGCCGCAACAATACCCGCAACGTCATCCGCACTGCGGGTCTCAATAAGCTGCGGATGGAAGACCGACGCGGGCAGGAACACGTCAAGCTGAGTACCGAGTACGCTAAAACCCAGCTGAACATGGGACATCTTGTTGATGCGGGTGGTAAGCCGCGCGGTGAAGGTGCAGAACTGCGCACCGATGATCGGGCTGTTTTGAGAGCCGCAAAGGGAATATTGCTGACGACAGAGGCGCAGCCAAAAGCCCAGGGTCAGCAGCTCGACATGAACGCAGTCGTTCAACAGCTACAGGCTGCCCTTGTGCTGGCAACTTCTCTTCAGCAAAGCGCCCTGACGGCGCAAGCGTTAAACGTTGAAATGGAGCAACAGCAGCAGCTTAACGCTGCGCTTCAACAGCTCACCCGCTCGGGGCTGGTGGCCTATGCCGATCACGGTATGGCTCTGCTCACACCGGAAACCATGGCGCTGTCGGCAAACAAAGATCTGTCGCTGAACGCGGCCAATAACGGCAGTTTTAACGTTTTTAAGAAACTCTCCATGGCAGTCGGGCAGGGGTTATCGCTTTTCAGCAGAGCGATCGGGATCAAAATTATCGCCGCAAAAGATGATATTTCCGTCCAGGCGCAGCGCGGGGAAATGGGTCTGCTTTCCGATCAGCATTTTCATATTCAAAGTATGAACGGCAACGTAACCATCAGCGCCAAAAAGAATATTCAGTTGCTGTGTGGAGGGGGCGGTATTCGAATAAATGAAGATGGCTCAGTAAAAATATTCTCTCCCGCCAAAGTGCAGCTCAAAGGCACCACCCTTGACTGGAGCGGGCCGGAATCCGTTAAAGATAAATCCCCCGTTTTTCAGGAAGACCAGTTTCACCGCCGAATTAAATTACATGGTTATGGAAATACGGACGATGTTCTGAAAAAGACAAAATTCAGACTGACTAAGGCCTCCGGTGAAATCATTGAAGGTGTTACCGACGATGAAGGCATGACGCCGTTACTGGATATGACGGAAATGGATGAAATGAAAATGGAGATTTTGCCAAATGAGTAACAGTCCCTTTAATCCGCGGGTCGTGGCGACAGGTGTACAAGGCGTGCCTAAATCCACCGGCGGAAAAATGGCCGTCTGCGAAGTGGCGGTTAAAAACCCTATGCCCTGTATTGTGATCCTTGTTCATGGCGTCAACGATGTGGGCGAGGCGTATCAAAATCAGGAGCAGGGGATTATTGCCGGCCTGAATGAACGTATGGGCCGCACGGATATGTATCCGCATGAATGGCATCAGTACAAAATGGATATGGGGGATGGCGAGCAGCAGCAGGTGAAAATGCCCGGGCGCAGTCCGGTGATCCCATTTTACTGGGGATATAAACCCGTCGATCATGCAACGTATATTGACGATCAGCGGCGTTACCGCGATGAGCGGGCTAAATCAGGAGACGCCGCAAAGCTGCCTTATAACGCCTACCAGGAAGATGACAACGCAACGCTGGCAAAGTTAGGACACATTCCTCAAACCACGTTGAAATTTCAGAATGATAATTTCGGCAACGTGTTGGACGATGTGTACGCCAAAGGCGGGGGGACCTTTGCCAATGCGACAACCACTATTCCGGATATGCTAGGCCCTGGCTCCGGCGGCCCTGCGAACGCTACGGCAGGATTTGCTTCATTTCATCTGAATGGCGGGGATTTTACGCATCCTATTTATGATAACCCGCACCGAATTTATCAGTTTTTTGCCGCGCAGCGGCTGGCCGATTTAATCCTGATGATTCGAAGAGAACCGGCAACAAAATTCGATCCCATTAATATTATTGCGCACTCCCAGGGAACGATTATTACCATGCTCGCCAATATGCTGGTCAAAGCAGCAGGTGCCGATCCTGCCGATTGTGTGATCCTCAACCATTCTCCCTACGCCCTGGAAAAAACGGCTGCTGAAGGTATGACGCCCGGACATCACCAGACGGATCGCGCCCGCCAGCAGACGTTTAAAAATTTCTGTCATTTGATGGCGACAAACGGCAGATATGGCAAGGGGGAATATCACACGCAGGCCGAGATTGATGAATTAGAAGGCGCAATTTGTCTGAGTAAAACCAATTCTCAATGGCGCAAGAATAAACTTTATACCCGTAATAACTTTGGCAAGGTATATAACTATTTTTGCCCTAATGACAGCGTGGTTTCATTACTTAACGTGCAGGGTTTGGGCTGGCGGGGAGTCCCCCATGACATTGCCAGCGGTATAGACAATCTGCGCCAGCGGGTTTTCTGCGAAAATGGTCCGGAAATAGGCGGCAGCCCACTGAGCGTGCCTTTTGAAATGCCGGCGTTAAAAAAGGATTGTTTTGATCAGGATACGCTGGCGACCAGACAATATACGTTTGCGGATGTTGTTGTGAATGGTGAGCAGCTCCCCGTCACCTTCAGACACCAGTTACAGGGCGCGGGAAGTCAGTATAAATATTCGATAGTACCGGGTTCACCCGATCAGGACATCTCATTTTCGGCAAAAGCCACGGTTATTGCGCGCACTGAGACAGATTTCAAAAATCTCAGCGGCGCAGGTTTCGATTATTTACAGCCGGGGCAGGAATTAACGCCCGCAGAACTCGCGATGTTCGCCAAAAAATATGCTAAGCCTTATACCAAAGGCGTTGTCCTGGGCGGGGGATACAATAAGACCGTGCAGCTTATTTATGAAAAAACGCCGGATGAGCTGGAAAAAGAATGGATGAAATCAGAGCAGGTTGGTTACAGCCAGCATTCCTCTATTGTTATGTCGAAAGATGCCCCCGCGAAAGCGATGGCCTTCGATCTGGCGGTGGGGATATGCGGGGCATTTGATTACGAAAATGGTGAGTTCTGGGTAAAACTGCTTCGCCGTGGGGACTGGCGTATGAAGCTTAATGGTCTGCCAAGGACTGTTGATTATTATAATACTGGAAAGTTAAGCAAAGACCGTACGAAAGATTTCATGAACAGGCCGGATGATATTTTACCAAAGGGTCAATTTGGTGTGGTTAACGAATATTGTCATTCAACAACGGTTCAACCTGCCAGACATAATGAAATATACAATACCGAGACTCCCAATCTGCAATGGGATATGCCCAAACCGCTTAACGTTTAAGGATGAATTATGAATAAGGGAAGTGCGTTAAAAATAATAATCGGAGCAGTCTTGCTATGCGCTATGGCTGCCTGTACAAAAAAAATACCCACACAGGTCATTTATCGCTATGATGATAACCGATATCTGGAACTAAAGGGCTTCGATTGCGAGGGGGCACTCTGGTATCATGATACCAGGAGGAATATACATAAAGAATTAGTAAATGGCGTTTATTCAACGTATCAGATCTTTTCCGGTGTATATATTCACCCATCAGATGAGTATATTCTGATACCACGATGGGAGCCAGATGCTTACAAGATATCTAAAGATTACGGACAAACGTGGCAGGTAGCAGACTATATGGCCTCTTCCCGGGCGCTGGAAAGAAACTCCGATGGGGTTATGCGTGACTATCCGGAAGGAAAAGAAATAAAAAGAGTGGTGGTGGTCAATAACCAGGCGTTTATTACCACCTCGAAAAATCATTTGTATATGAGTTCATACCCTTTTGACGACCCGCGTTTAAAGCCGGGTGGTCCGGGTATCGATTATCAATACTTCGATGATACCGACTATCTCTCTATATATACAGACGGAAAGAAAAAATCTAAAGGAAAATATTATTATGGTCATACCCGTCCTGAATCTCCAGGTGCTGACTGGGGAACAGTGGTGTTTATGAAAGCATCCCTGGCCCATTTAACGGAGGGATATAAGGCCAACTATCAAAACCTGCCGGACAAAGAACCAGAAGTGGTGGGCTATAAGGGCTGGACCCGGATGTACTGCGATATGGATGCGGGAAAATAATATGAAAGGTGTAATCAGACTAAATGACCTGCTGGAAAACGGTGGATATGTGAACAAAGCTTCTGGCAGCAAGTTTATGGGAATTCCTGTCGCTTTAATGGGGGATACTGTTTTTTGTATTGCGCATAAAGGGACCTTTCCCATACTTGATTTTGAACCAACCTGGACAATGGACGGTAGAGGCGTTGTTGTGGATGGGTGTAGGGCTGCATGCGGTTGTGCAATAAAAACCACACTGCCAACGGCGGGGACAAGCAAATGAATAAATGGAAGAGACCAAACAAGAATCCGTATCCAGAACCAGAAAAATTCCCGCTTAATATTGTGCTGTTCATTAGCTGTGCAATATCTCTGTTTTTTATAACGTACAATATATTCAGCTGGTTGCAGGACAAGAAGGTTCCTGATGATCTGATATGGAATGCAATAGGTATCCCGTCGCTAATAGTGTTAGCAATCTGGTGTGTGGTGGTAATCACTTACGGTGTTATATCTTTTCCATGTTACTATGCGGGTTATCTTGAGCAGTATGGTATGAATAGGTGGAAAAACTGGGCAATACGGGCATTGCCTCTTTTAGACTATTCATCCATTCTCCCGGTACCTGAACTGGCATTAAAAATTCAGAAACTAGAGGGTGAAGCGCCAGCAGGTTCTGCAACGCCGTTACGAATTGATATTGAAGTTGACTCAATGGATGACACCAGAGTTGATAAGGTGCTAAGGCAGTTGATAGCGCCCCTCAAATATTCTCTTGTCAGGGATTATCGGCCTTTTAATACCTGGATATATGTTAAGGGAGCGGATGACACTATCGGCAATAGTTTCAAGGTGGTGCTGGCAAGCCTGGGTATTCCCAACGATAAGGTCGGAAAAATCAATATTCTTTACGAATGTCCTGATTATTTTTTAATAAATGATTGGGTTGATTTAAATATGTCTGAAAATAGCCTTGTTATTGCAGTTGAATTGCACGATGAAAATAATTATGATTTTTTCGAAAGTGCTAATGCTTTTATTTTTACCAGTACGAAACTGCTTGAAGATAAAGACACACCTTTATATTTATTACGCATGATGGACAGTACCCCTTACTATCTTGATGAAATCGTAAGTACATATCTTTCTGCACAGCAAGTGGATGTTAGTAAGATTAAAAAACTATGGTTCAACTCACTGGATAAGCAGTCAAAATTCGTATTGTTTAGTGGAATAGAAAACGCAAAAACGAGTATTCTGGCCGATAGCCGATATGAACTGGAGGCCGTCACTGGGCAAAGCACAGAAGTTCAGCGCTGGGTTGTATTAGCGTTGGCTGCGGATGCTGCAAAATATGGTCAAGGCCATCAGTTATTCGCCAGTACATCTGCAGATACTATTCAATCCGGCATAATAGCTGCTAAATATCCAGGATCTTGTCCGGCACTTGATAAGCTGGATTTCGATGATTATTGGAGAATAATAAAATTGTGCGCAATTATTTTATGGTGTATGGGATTTGTAAGTCTCGTACCACTGGAACTGTTCCAAAGTCACCCCTGGTATACGTTTACACCTTTAGTTATTGGTATTCCGGTTATTTACACGGCGGTTATGATTTTTTCTTTTATACTGAGTCATAATATCGAGGAAGAAATGGATATTTATTACTCTCAGTATTTATGAGATAAGCGCCCTGACGGGCGCTCTTGGTTCTTTGACTCTCTGACTCTCTTTGTGGCAGGAGAGCATCAGTCAGTTCAGGATTTATTTAACCGTCCAACCCTTATAGCTGCCGACGTTGTTTTTATCGATCATCGTCACTGGGATCAGCACGGGCTCTTTCGGGGCGGGTTTCCCCTGCAATATGTCATAACCGATTTCGACCGCTTTGGCAGCCATCACCTGCGGATCTTGTGCTGGCGTCGCCACAAATAGTGAGTTTTCGCGCTTCAGGGCCTCTTCACCGTCCGGGCTGCCGTCTACGCCAACAATAAAGAATTCGCTACGCTGCGCCTGTTTTGCCGCCAGATCGGCACCGATCGCAGTCGGATCGTTAATCGCAAATACGCCGTCGATCTTCGGATTCGCCGCCAGCAGTGCGGTCATGATCTCCAGCCCGCCTTCGCGGCTGCCTTTGGCGTTTTGGTTATGCGACAGTACCTTGATGTCCGGGTGGCGTTTGAACTCGGTCTGACAGCCTTCCACGCGGTTCTGGACGGCGGAAACCGGCGGCCCGTTGATGATGACGACGTTGCCTTTGCCTTTCAGGCGGTCGGTGATGTATTTACAGGCCATTTCACCCGCCTGGGTGTTATCGGAGGTAATGGTCGCGTCAGCGCCTTCCGCCGCCACGTCAACAGCAACCACCACAATCCCTGCGTCTTTCGCGCGTTTTACCGCCGGACCGATGCCTTTGGAATCCGCTGCGTTAAGGATAATCATGTCGACTTTGGCGGCAATAAAGTTGTCGATTTGCGATACCTGCTGGCCCAGGTCGTAGCCGCTGGACACCAGCGTCACTTTAACACCATCGCCCGCCAGTTTGCGCGCTTCCAGCTCCGCACCTTTGGTTATTTGTACGAAGAACGGGTTGGCCAGATCGCCCACCGTGACGCCGATCGATTTCAGTTCTTTTGCCTGCACAAACGGAGCGCTAGCAAGCAGTGCGCCAGCACAGAGCGCGGTCACTAATGGCTTCAATCTCATGCTGTATTCCTCACTCGTAGGGTATTGTTGTTATAAGCCTGATGGCGCTACGCTTATCAGGCCTACGGATGGGTAGGCCGGATAAGGCGATTGCGCCGCCATCCGGCAATCCTGTCTATGCACTTTGATGGTGTCGGGTACGGTATTTGTCGATCAGCACCGCTATGATGATCACCGCCCCTTTGATCACCAGTTGCCAGAAATAGGAGACGCCCATTAGCGTCATGCCGTTATTCAGCGTGGCGATAATCAGCGCCCCCACCAGCGTGCCGGTGATGGTGCCTATCCCGCCGACAAAGCTGGTGCCGCCGAGGATCACCGCCGCGATGGCGTCCAGCTCATAACCCATGCCTAAGTTGCCGTTGGCGCTGTACAGCCGCGAGGCGCTCATCACTCCACCAAGACCCGAGAGCAAACCGCTCATGCCATAGACGAACAGCAGCACCAGCCATACTTTGATACCGGTTAAACGTGCTGCCTGCATATTGCCGCCAACCGCGTAGATATGGACGCCCAGCGTGGTGCGCCTAAGAATGAACCAGCACACCACCACCACCGCCAGTGCAATCACTACCAGCCACGGTACCGGGCCGAGATAGTTGTTGCCGATCCACTCAAAGCTGATGTTGGAGTTGATAACCGTAGTGCCATCCGCCAGTAGATAAGCCGCGCCACGTAACGCGGTATAAGTCCCAAGCGTGACGATAAACGGCGGTAGTCCGGCAAAAGCGACCAGCGCCCCGTTAAACAACCCCAGTATCATGCCGAGCATCAGCGCCGCCGGAATCGACAGCATGGCAAACTCAGGAATAAGAGAAACGACCATCGCCGCTACTGCGGTGGTGCCGAGAATCGAACCAACCGAAAGGTCGATGCCGCCGGTTAAAATAATGAAAGTCATGCCAGCCGCCAGCACGATATTGATCGACGCCTGGCGGGTAATATTCAGCAGGTTGCTCTCAGTAAAAAAGTTTGGCGCGATAAAGCCAAACACCGCCACAATCAGGATCAGAATGGGTAAGATGCCGACCGTTTGCATCAGATCGCTCATCAGCATTTTTTTCGCGGAGGCGGATTTCGCCACCTGCTGGGGAGTGGTTGGATTATTCATGGGGCACCGCCTGATGGTGGGAGTCGTTCACGCCGGTTGCCAGCGTCATAATGTTTTCCTGGGTAATACTTTTCCCGTCCAGCTCGCCGGCAATACTGCCTTCGCGCATGACATACACGCGATCGCTCATCCCGACCACTTCCGGCAGTTCGCTGGAGATCATCAGGATCGCCACGCCTTTGCGCGCCATATCGTTCATGATCCGGTAGATCTCGCTTTTGGCGCCGACGTCCACGCCGCGCGTGGGTTCATCGAGGATCAAAATGCGGGGGCCGATCGCCACCCAACGCGAGATCAGCAATTTCTGTTGATTACCGCCGGACAGCCCACCCGCTCGTACCTGAGCATGCGGCACGCGGATGTTGAGTAATTGAATCGCATCATCGGAAATCGCCTGCGCTTTTTTGCGATCGAGCATGCCCCAGGTGGCGTCGCGCTCCAGCGTCGCCATGGTGATGTTCTCCGCTGCCGCCAGTTCTAAAAATAACCCCTGTTCTTTGCGGTTCTCGGTCAGAAAACCAATGCCGTGGTCAATCGCCTCGCGTGGGGAGTGGATCACCACCGGTTCACCGTCGATTTCAATCATGCCGCCGATGGCTTTACGTACGCCAAAAATCAGCTGCGCCAGTTCAGAACGTCCGGCGCCCACCAGACCCGCAAGGCCGACAATCTCCCCGGAGCGCACCAGCAAGCTGCATGGTTGCACTTTGTTGCCATCAGTCAGGTGATGAACATTGAGGCGCGCTTTACCCAAAGGAATATCGTGCTCTTTGTTGAACAGATCGCTCAACGGGCGGCCCACCATCATGCGCACCAGTTCCGAAGCATTAAGCTTGTCGCGGGTCAGGCTACCGACATACTGCCCATCGCGCAGGACGCTGACGCGATCCGAGAGTTCGTACACTTCCGCCATGCGGTGGCTGATGTAGATAATCGCCATCCCCTCATCGCGCAGGCGCATGATCAGTTCAAACAGGCGGTGGGTTTCACGTGAGGAGAGGGCGGCGGTGGGTTCATCCATAACCAGAATGCGGCTGTTACGGTGCAAGGCGCGGGCGATTTCCACCTGCTGCTGCTCGGCGATGGTCAGCGTCATTACCCGGTCGCTGGCCTTAAACTGGGCGCCGAGTCGGTCGATAACCTTCTGCGACTGCATCACCATCTCTTTGCGCTGAACCAGACCACCACGCGACAGTTCGCTGCCAAGAAAGATATTTTCCGCCACCGTCAGGTTTGGCGCGAGCTGCATCTCCTGATAAATCAGCGTGATGCCCGCGCTGAGCGCATCTTTTGGCCCACGAATGTGGAACGGCTGACCGTCAATCAGGATCTCGCCGCTGGTGGCGGTATAGGCACCGGCGAGGATCTTCATCAGGGTGCTTTTTCCTGCGCCATTTTCGCCCATCAGGGCATGGATCTCACCCGGCCAGACCGTTAAATCGACCCCTTTCAGCGCGTAAAATTTGCCAAACGCTTTGGCAATGTTGCGCATCTCCAGAACCGGTGTCCTGCTCATAGCGGATCTCCTGCGGGGTGGCCGATATCAGCAGTCCATCACAGGAATGTAAATGCAAAATGTCAGAAGCCGTTCATATTTGTCATATTGCGATTTTTCTTCACGGAGCGTGATATGCCGCAACCAGGACGTCACTTTTTCGCCAGCGCGCGCGGGCGATTACTGTTTTTCAACCTGCTGGTGGTGGCGGTCACGTTGATGGTCAGCGGCGTAGCGGTGCTGGGGTTTAAGCATGCCAGCCAGATTCAGGAGCAGGTGCAGCAGCAAACCGTTGACGACATGACCGGCAGTATGAACCTGGCGCGCGATACGGCGAACGTGGCGACGGCGGCGGTGCGGCTGTCGCAGGTGGTGGGGGCGCTGGAATACAAAGGCGAAGCGGAACGGCTGCAGGAGACGCAGCGGTCGCTGAAGCAGTCGCTGGAACAACTGGCCGCTGCGCCGCTGGCGCAGCAGGAGCCGGTGCTGGTTGAGCGTATTATTCAACGCAGCAATGAGCTGCAAAGCAGTGTGGAAGGTATGTTGCAGCGCGGACAGCGGCGGCATCTGGAGCGCAACGCGCTACTCAGTTCGCTGTACCAGAATCAAAGCTACTTACGCCATCTGCAAAAGTTGACTGACGCACAGGATGACGCGCTGCTGGATCAGATGGATCGCTTAATTATCGCCGCTATTGAAACACCTACACCGCGATCGGTGGTCAAACAACTGGACGAGGTGATGCTCGCGCTGCCTCTGCAAGCCAGTAACCTGCTGATTAGCCGTATTCTCAATGATTTTAATCAGGAACTGCATAAGCTGGAGCCGCTTTCTGCCGCACTGGAACAAAGCGATCTGGCGATCAACTGGTATATGTTCCACATCAAAGCGTTGGTGGCGATCCTCAACAGCGATATCAACCAGTATGTCTCGCAGGTGGCGATAATCTCCGAACAGCGGGTGGCGCAAAGTCATCGGGAACTGCAATCCGGCGCGTTGTTTATTTTGGCGTTTGCGCTACTGGCGGTGGTGATCACCGGTTTTGCCGGGTGGTATATCTACCGCAATCTCGGTTCTAACCTGACGGCCATTTCGCGGGCGATGAGCCGGCTGGCGCACGGTGAATCAGACGTCAGTGTCCCGGCCCTGCAACGGCGTGATGAGCTGGGCGAGCTGGCGCGTGCTTTTAGCGTCTTTGCCCGTAATACGGCGTCGTTGGAGCACACCACCCGGCTGCTGAAAGAAAAAACCACGCAGATGGAAATCGACCGCACCGAGCGTCAGGGGCTGGAGGAAGCGCTGTTGCACAGCCAAAAGCTGAAGGCGGTAGGACAGCTGACGGGCGGATTAGCGCATGATTTCAATAACCTGCTGGCGGTGATTATCGGCAGCCTGGATTTGGTGGATCCGAATTCTCCCGACGCGCCACGGATCAATCGGGCGCTGAAAGCCGCCGAGCGCGGGGCGCTGCTGACCCAGCGGCTGCTGGCTTTCTCGCGCAAACAGTCTTTGCATCCACATGCCGTGGAGCTGAAAACATTGCTGGAAAACCTGGGCGAACTGATGCGCCATTCGCTCCCGTCCACGCTGACGCTGGAAATTGAAGCCCAGTCTCCGGCCTGGCCGGCGTGGATTGACGTCAGCCAACTGGAAAACGCCATTATCAATCTGGTGATGAATGCCCGTGATGCCATGGACGGGCAGGCGGGTACGATAAAAATCCGTACATGGAATCAACGGGTTACGCGCAGCGATGGGCGCAAGCAGGATATGGTGATGCTGGAGGTAGCCGACCAGGGAAGTGGGATGTCGCAGGAAGTGAAAGCTCAGGTCTTCGAGCCATTTTTCACCACCAAACAGACCGGCAGCGGCAGCGGTCTGGGATTGTCGATGGTCTACGGTTTTGTACGCCAGTCCGGTGGTCGGGTGGAAATTGAGAGCGCGCCGGGGCAGGGAACCACGGTCCGGTTACAGCTTCCCCGCGCCGTTGTGCCGGTACAGATTCAGGCTGAGCCGATAGCGGAACATGCGGCGAACAGCGGTGAAAAGCTGGTACTGGTGCTCGAAGATGAGGCCGACGTGCGCCAAACGTTATGTGAGCAGTTGCATCTGCTGGGCTATCTGACGCTGGAGGCCGCCAACGGCGAGCAGGCGCTGCATATGCTGGCGGCTTCCTCCGAGATTGATATTTTTATCAGCGACTTAATGCTGCCAGGCGGATTGAGTGGCGCGGATGTGGTCAATCATGCCCTGAAGCATTATCCCCAGCTGAATATTCTGCTGATTAGCGGTCAGGATTTACGTCCGGCGCATAACCCGGCGCTGCCTGACGTGGCGCTGCTGCGTAAACCTTTTACCCGAGGAGAGCTGGCGCAGGCGCTGCGGCATTCGTGTAATTGAGATTCCTCCGCTACCCGCGCGAATACGCTTTGATTACCGTGGGGTGAGTTTCTTGATGAGGCGGGTTTGATGCAACGCTCCCTGACATTCTTTCTTTTCAGTCTGCTAATGGTGACCACTGTTTCGGCGCAGGCCGATATTATCGATGACGCCATCGGCAATATTCAGCAGGCGATTAACGACGCATACAAACCCGATAACGGGCGGGATTACGACGACGCCCGCGACAGTGGCTGGGAACGCCAGATGAGTGACGATCGGCGCAGGCAGTATGATGACCGGCGACGTCAGTTTGAAGACCGGCGTCGACAACTGGATGAGCGTCAGCGCCAGCTCGATCGGGAACGGCGTCAGTTAGAAGATGAAGAGCGCAGAATGGAAGAAGATTACGACCGTTAGCGCAATCTTTCGCTGGCAAGGTTATAGACTTCACTGCGCTCGCGTTTACCGACGGCAACGACAGCGATGACCAGAGTGTCGTCAATAACTTGATAAACAAGACGAAACCCTGATGTTCGTAGTTTGATTTTGTAGCAATCCTTTATTCCCCTGAGCTTTGCTGAGGGGACATGCGGGTTTTCACAGCATTTCTTTAGTTTTTTGGCAAACTGCTGCTGAATGGCTGTATCAAGTTTTTGCCATTCTTTCAGCGCATCTTCCCTGAACTTTACCGTATAACTCATAAAAAGCTGTCCAGATCCACATCCACCAGGGGTTGTTGGCTACGTTCATGGACTAATTTAACCAGTTGCTGATCGTCCAGTGCATCAAGCATTTTTTCGTAAAGCTCCGCTGGCACGCAATAAAAGGCGGGCTGGTTACGGTTCAGGATTGCGACCGGAAACCCATCTCCTGCGCTCACAGTCGCCATCGGGTTCTTTTTCAGCTCACTCACGCTCGCGGTGGTATCGCTTAAAATAATATGCGGCATAATCGCTCCTGAAGACCATTTAACTGGTCTTAATATAGGATTTAAGAGATCTGTTAACAAGTCTTATTGTCCGGGAAATTACCCCAGCACAATCTTCATTCCGTCATACCCGGCCTCAAACCCTGCGGGTAGCGGGTTATCCATCATCCACAGGTCGAACTGGTGGCTGATATGGGTCAGGATCACCCGTGGGCAACGGATAACCTCGTTCAAGGCGATAACGGTATTCAGATCGCAGTGATTGCGCGGTGGCTCGCTGCGCGGGGCATGGCTGCAGTCGATGATAATCACTTGAGGTTGGTTATTGTGGAGAAACTTCAGCGTTTTGTCGGGCAGTCCGGCAGTATCAGAGAGCCATGCCACGCGGCTGTGCGCGGTCTCCAGTAGATAGCCGAACGTCAGCTTAGAATGGTTGAGTGGTAAAGGAGTCACCTGCAACCCCTGCAAATCGAACACCTCAAACGGCGCGACGGTCTGGCTAAAATCGAGAATACCGGGGTGCTTAAACAGATCGTCGCAGCCCAGTTCATCCGGTGGGCCGTACACCGGGATCGTTTTTCCCACCCCCCAGCGCAGCGGAAACAGTCCCTGTACATGATCCATATGATAGTGAGTGAGCAGGAACTGCTGGAAACTGCCTACCGGCCAGTCGTCCATCAGATGGGGGATCCCTGCGTCCAGCAGCGTCACCGCATTATTGAATTTGACCACGCCACTGCAGGGGCGTCGGCGGTATTGCGCCTGTAAACGTGCTCGTTGGCAGGCGGCACAGTTGCAGCCAAAAGCCGGTACCAACTGTGCGCCGCCGGTTCCTGTAAGCGTAATGGTCAGACTCATCGCATCCCCCTACAACGGCTTGGTAAAGCGAAAATGGCTCTGCGTATAACCTTCGCGGCGGTAAAAACGATGCGCATCAAGGCGCTGCGTGCTGGTGGAAAGTTCGGTCATTTCCGCGCCCGCTTCTCGCGCGGTGGCTTCGGCCCAGGTCAGCAACTGGCTGCCTACCTTTAACCCCCGCGCCTGCGGCATCACTACCAGTTCCTGAATCTCACCAATCCAGTTAGCGTGGTGCAGATGAAACTGCAAATGCAGACCGATCAATCCGATGACCTGTCCGTCGAGCAGCGCCAGCTGGTAGTGCATATTGGCATCTTGCAGATTAGCGGCGTAACCAGCGCTAAAAGCCTGCAGGTCAAATTGACCCTGCTTCAACTCGCAGATGAGCGCATAAACCGCATCGGTATCGTACAGCGTGGCGCGGCGTAATTCACAGACAGACATGTTTCTTCTCCTTGCGTCCCATCAGTGCGAGCAGTGTATCGACAGACTGTAGCAAACTACCATCGTTATTCAGGACGTGGCAGTCATACGGCGCATAGCGCGCTGCGCGTTCAAGGCGGGCGGCGATTTCCGTTTCGCTCTCCCGTCCGCGTGACTGCAGGCGTTGGCGTAAAATTGCCGGAGAAACCTGTAAGCAGATAGGCATTAAAGCCGTGCCATAGCGTGATTGCGCCTGCGGCAGATGGGCGCGTGAACCGTTGACCACCACATCAAAACCAGCATGCAGCCAGAGGTCAATCTCCACGCCGACGCCGTAGTACAGACCGTTGGCATGCCAGCTCAGCGCCAGCAGGTTCTGCCCGGCGCGGGTAAAAAACTCTGGTTCACTTAGCGCAATATGATTTTCATTCCCGGCATTGGCCGCCCGGGTGATGTAGCGATGCGCCACCAGCAGTTGTGCCGGTTCCTGCTGGCGCAATTCTGCCAGCAGACTGTCCTTACCGGAGCCGGACGGCCCCATCAGCCAGATCAGTTTACCCATAGTCAGAATACCCTTTTGCCCTGACGCCAGACGTGGTCGATATGGATGTTTCCGCCTTTGCGGTGTGCCAGCACCAGATCCGCGCGTTTTCCTTCGGCAACCACGCCACGGTCGTCAAGATTCAACGCCCGCGCCGGATTGCGGGTCACCAGACGAATGGCCTGTGGCAGCGTAAAGTGGTTGGCGTCGTCATCTGCCACACGAAATGCTGCATCGAGCAGGCTGGCGGGGTAGTAATCAGAAGAGAGGATATCCAGCAGCCCCAGTTCGGCCAGCTTATGGGCTGCTACGTTGCCGGAGTGCGAACCGCCTCGCACGATATTTGGCGCGCCCATTAGCACGTTCATGCCATGCCGGCGTGAGGCTTCGGCGGCTTCGAAAGTCGTGGGAAATTCGGCGATCACGCTGCCAAGTTGATGCGATTCAAGGACATGATCGTGGGTGGCGTCATCGTGGCTCGCCAGTGCAATCTGCCGTTCGCGACACATCTGGGCAATGGCCGTGCGGTTAGGCTGCGACCAACGCGCAGCCAGCGCTAACTGTTCTTCTTCGTAGCGGGCCATTTGTTCGTCGGTGAGTGAATACTTGCCCTGATAATACTCGCGGTACTTCTCACGATTGGCGAACTGACGCTGACCCGGCGAGTGATCCATCAATGACACCAGCGTCACCGGTTCACGACCAACCAGCTTTTCAAACAGCGGCAGGGTGGTGTGATGCGGTAGCTCACAGCGCAAGTGCAGGCGGTGTTCGGCACGGTTGACCCCGCGCTTTTGCGTCTCTTCCACCGCATTGATCATTTTTTCCAGGTTTTCCAGACGGTCGCCACCGTCGCGCACATCGCCAATCGCCACTGCGTCCAGCACGGTGGTAATACCGCTGGCAACCATTAAAGCATCGTGGCTGCTCATCGCCGAGTGGGCGGGCCAGTCTACTTTTGGGCGTGGGGTAAAGAACTTGTCGAGGTTATCGGTGTGCAGTTCAATAAGCCCAGGCAGCAGCCAGCCACCTTCACCGTCCAGCGCTTCAGGCAAGCTGCTCTGGCTTTCGGCAAAAGTGCGGATCGTTCCGCCTTCAATTTCCAGCGATCCTTGCACCACGTCATCTTCCAGCACCAGCTTTACATTGTTGATAATCATGCTGTTGTTCCCATCAGGTGCAGGCGATCCGCTACGCGGTCGCGCACGGTTTGATCGTGAAAAATGCCGACAATTGCCGCGCCGCGGGCTTTCGCTTCTTCAATCAATGCGACGACGGCGGCGCTGTTTTTGGCGTCCAGCGAGGCAGTGGGCTCATCGAGCAGCAGAATGGGGTAATCGACGATGAATCCGCGGGCGATGTTGACGCGTTGCTGTTCGCCGCCGGAAAAGGTTGATGGCGCGAGATGCCATAAGCGCTCAGGAACATTCAGGCGGGTGAGCAGGCTCGCGGCTTTGGCTGCACATTCCTCACGAGATACGCCCAGATCCAGCAGCGGTTGCATCACCACATCCAGCGCGGAAATCCGTGGGATCACGCGCAGAAACTGGCTTACCCAGCCGATGGTTGAACGGCGAACTTCCAGCACTTTGCGCGCCGGGGCCTGCACCAGATCCACCCATTCATCGCTGTGGCGAATGTGGATATGTCCTTCATCCGGCAGGTAGTTGGCGTACAGCGAGCGTAGCAGCGTCGATTTACCGCTGCCGGAATGACCGTGCAGCACCACGCATTCGCCATTTTTCACTTCCAGTGTGGCGTTTTGCAGCACCGGCAGACGCACGCCGTTTTGCTGATGCAGGACAAAAGTTTTACTGACGTTTTCAACGCGAATCATTTTTGCCTCGAGATTTTTTGCCGGATGGCGGTTGCGCCTTATCCGGCCTACAAAAGTGCGATCCAGGTAGGCCCGATAAGCGCAGCGCCATCGGGCACAACAAAAAAATCAGTTCTGCAGTACGGACGACACCAGCAACTGGGTGTACGGATGGTGCGGGTCGTCGAGCACGCGGTCGGTTAACCCACTTTCCACCACCTGACCCTGTTTCATCACCAGCAAACGGTCTGCCAGCAGACGCGCCACGCCCAGATCGTGGGTGACAATCACCACCGCCAGATCCAGTTCCACCACCAGGCCGCGCAGCAGGTCCAGCAGCTTGGCTTGTACGGAAACGTCCAGCCCACCGGTGGGTTCGTCCATAAATACCAGTTTGGGATGGGTGACGAGGTTGCGGGCGATCTGTAAACGTTGCTGCATACCGCCGGAAAAGGTGGTTGGCAGGTCGTCGATACGCGAGGCGGTGATCTCCACCGCCTCCAGCCAGCGCTGTGCGGTGGCGCGGATATCGCCGTAATGACGCGCGCCGGTGGCCATCAGGCGTTCGCCGATATTGCCGCCGGCGGAGACCTGACGGCGCAGGCCATCCAGCGGATGCTGATGCACCACGCCCCATTCGGTGCGCAGCAGACGGCGACGATCGGCCTCGTTCATGCCGTACAGCGAGCGGTTCTGATACAAAATCTCACCGCTCTGCGGCGTCAGCCGTGAAGAGATCGATTTCAACAGCGTGGTTTTGCCGGAGCCGGACTCGCCGACGATACCCAGCACTTCGCCAGGCCACAGGTCAAAAGAGACATCGCTGAAGCCTTTGCCCGGCGCGTAGAGATGGGTCAGGTTGTTGACTGAAAGCAGCGGTTGCGTCATTGGCTGAGGGCCTCGCTCTGTTGGCGGCAGTAGTCGGTGTCGGAGCAGACAAACATGCGTTTGCCGGTGTCATCGAGCACCACTTCATCGAGATAGCTGTGGGTTGAGCCACAAATGGCACAGGGTTCATCCCAGCTCTGCACAGTAAACGGGTGATCGTCGAAATCGAGGCTTTCCACGCGGGTGTAAGGTGGCACGGCATAGATGCGCTTTTCGCGGCCTGCGCCAAACAGTTGCAGGGCCGGCATCATGTCCATCTTCGGGTTGTCGAATTTCGGGATGGGCGACGGATCCATGACGTAGCGGTCATTGACCTTCACCGGATAGGCATAAGTGGTGGCGATATGGCCGAAGCGGGCGATATCTTCATACAGTTTCACCTGCATGATGCCGTACTCTTCCAGCGCGTGCATGGTGCGGGTTTCCGTTTCACGCGGTTCGATAAAGCGCAGCGGCTCGGGGATCGGTACCTGGAAGATGATTATTTGATCTTCCACCAGCGGCGTCTCCGGGATGCGATGGCGGGTCTGGATCAGCGTGGCGTCTTCCGTACGCTCGGTGGTATTGACCCCGGTTACGCGTTTGAAGAAGTTGCGAATCGACACGGCGTTAGTGGTGTCATCCGCGCCCTGGTCAATCACCTTCAGTACGTCCGGCTCGCCAATCACGCTAGCAGTGAGCTGAATGCCGCCCGTCCCCCAACCGTAGGGCATCGGCATTTCTCGTCCGCCAAATGGTACCTGGTAACCGGGGATCGCCACCGCTTTCAGAATTGCGCGGCGGATCATGCGTTTGGTCTGCTCATCAAGATAGGCAAAGTTGTAGCCGGAGAGGTTAGTGGTCACGGGTGGCCTCCTGTTGCAGGCGTTTGAGCAGTTCCAGTTCGGCCTGGAAATCGACGTAATGGGGAAGTTTGAGGTGCGAAACAAAACCCGCCGCCTCGACGTTATCCGCATGCGCCAGCACGAACTCTTCGTCCTGTGCCGGTCCGGTGACCGTTTCATCGTATTCGGCTGCCTGTAGGGCGCGGTCCACCAGCGCCATCGCCATCGCTTTACGTTCGCTCATACCGAACACCAGCCCGTAGCCGCGGGTAAAATGGGGGGATTCATTTGCTGGCGCGACAAAACCGTTGACCATTTCGCATTCAGTCATCAACAGTTCGCCGACGTTCACCGCAAATCCCAGCTCTTCCGGGACGGTTTCCAGTGCCACATAGCCGCTGCGGATTTCGGCGGCAAACGGATGATTGCGCCCGTAGCCGCGCTGGGTGGAGTAGGCCAGCGCCAGCAGATATCCCTCGTCGCCGCGCATCAACTGCTGCAGGCGTGAAGCGCGTGAACAGGGGTAAACCGGCGGCGTGCGGGTGATGTCATCGGGTTGAGCGTCGTCGTCCTCTTCGCGCTTTGCCAGTCCCTGATTCGTCAGCAGGGAAAAGATGTGCGGGGAGGCATCCTGCGCGCCGTCTGCGCTGCGCAAAGGCGGGGTTTCGCCATTGGCCAGCAGGGTAAAATCCAGCAGACGATGGGTGTAGTCGTAGGTTGGACCCAACAACTGCCCGCCGGGAATATCCTTATAGACAGCGGAAATACGCCGTTCGAGGCGCATTTCTGCGCTGTTAACCGGTTCGCTGACAGCGACCTTTGCCAGCGTAGTGCGGTAAGCGCGGAGCAAAAAGATGGCCTCGACGTTATCGCCGCTGGCCTGTTTGAGCGCCAGTGCCGCCAGTTCGCGATCGGCGATGCCGCCTTCGGTCATCACCCGGTCGACGGCCAGGTTCATCTGCTGTTCGATTTGTGCCACGCTCAGTTCAGCAATGGTCTGATCGCCCCGGCGTCGGTTTTCCTGCAGTGCATGGGCGTTGGCTATCGCCTTTTCGCCCCCTTTGACGGCGACGTACATCAGCACACCTCCACATGAGTGGTTCGCGGGATGGCCAGCAGGCGTTCGCCACAGGTAAGGATCAGATCGACTCCCAGCGGGAACGGGTGCGGACGTTCGGTGAGCTCGTGGATCAGGCATTCCGGCAGCTGTGGCGCGATCATGCGTTCTTCGGCGATACCCGCCCCGGTCAGACGCAGCATGCGTCCACCGCTTAAACCTGCAACCTGCACAATCAGCGTGGCGCTGGTTTCTGGTGCGACGGCGGAACCGGCAGAGAGGGCGTTTAGCTGTTCGCTGCTGATACGTTCGTCGGCGACGGCAAAGGCAGCCAACTGGGGCTGATCCACCAGCGGCGCGCTGGTGTGAAAACGCAGGTTCTGCCGGGAGATATCGTTATCCATCGACGGCGCCAGCCAGACCGGCGTGTCGCCGTCGGCCAGGGTCAGCAGCGCGCTAGTGGTTGCCAGACCCAGTGGCTGCCAGCCGTGTTTCAGCTGATGCAGGGCGACGATGACGCCCGGTTCACTCATGGCCTTCAGCAGACGACGAAAGCTCTGCTGAGCATCCTGAACGGGTAAATTAAAAGCGGTTAGAAGTGCCGTAGATCGTGTCATGCGTTATCTCCGCGTACCAGCGTGAAGAAGTCGACCCGGCTGGCGTTGACTTCGGCACGGCGGGCGCTAATCAGCGCCTCGCGTTCCGCTTCCAGCGGGGCAATTAAGGTTTCCATTAGGTTCTGGAAATGCGTTTGTTCCTGCAGCAATGCGTCAATGACCGCACACTGCTCGGCGTGTTGTTTATTGCGACCCAGCAGGTAGCTGTAGCCCAGCGTCCCGCTTTTCAGGCGAATAACCGCGCGGGTAAGCGTGGTGTCGCCAGCAAAGAAGCGATTACCGGTGCCGCCCATACGGGCCTGGATCTGCATCAGTCCGCTTTCCGGGGCGCGAATAAGCTCATAGTCCGGCGTTAGTTTGAGCGCCTTGATACGCGCATTCAGGGCATCGGCATTGCTGTAAGCCAGCGCGCGCATCCAACGCTGGCGAGTGGCGGTATCGAAATGCATTCAGTGCTCCATGGTGAATTCGATCATGTCGGCGCGGGTCAGGCTGACGGAATATTCCGCCGCCTGTTCTTCGCCTTCACGGTGGTTCAGAGTGCGCACGCACAGCAGCGGCGCCATGTTGGGGATTTCCAGCACCTTGCTCTCTTTGGCCTGAGCGCGGCGGGCGCTGATGCGCGTCTGCGTACGCAGGAGCGTCAGACCGGATTGTTCGCGCAGGTAGTCGTGCAGTGAGCCGCTGTTAAAGCCCTGCAGCAGCGGCCACAGCGTGAGGTCGGAAAAATAGTGGTCGATCTGACACAGTGCGATGCCGTTTACCCGGCGCAGGGTGCGCAGGTGAATCACGTTATCGCCCTCGTTAATGCTGAGCGCATCGGCAATGTGGCTGGAGGCCGGACGCAGCACCGCCAGCAGTTTTTCACTGGTGGGGTGGCTGCCCTGGTCCAGCAGGTTCTGACTAAAGCGTGCCTGGGCATTAAGCGGGTAATCGAACGGGCGCATCAGCACCAGCACGCCGACTCCCTGGCGACGCTGAACCCAGCCGCGCTCAACCAGTTGGTCAATGGCGCGGCGCAGGGTGTGGCGGTTAACATCAAAACGCGCGGCCAGTTGATGCTCGGCGGGCAGATAGTCACCGCAGCGATAATGTTGACGAAGCTCCTGCTCAAGTCTCGCGGCAATTTCCTGATAACGCGTTGGATAACTGGTCGGATGTGTAGACAAGTGCATAGCAATCAATGCCTCGCTAATCAGATAAAGTGCTTACGCAAACGCTGGGAAAGGAAATCCAGTAGGCTGACGGTGACGATGATTAACACCATCAGGGCGCAGGTTTGCTGGAACTGAAAGCCGCGAATCGCCTCCCATAAGGTCACGCCAATGCCGCCTGCGCCGACCATACCGACTACCGTGGCGGAACGAACGTTGGATTCAAAGCGATACAGCGAGTAGGAGATAAGCAGCGGCATGACCTGTGGCAGAACGCCGTACAGAATCTCTTCAATTTTGTTAGCTCCGGTGGCGCGAATACCTTCTACCGGACCAGGTTCAATGGCTTCTACCGCTTCGGAAAGTAGCTTGGAGAGTACCCCGGTGGTGTGGATAAACAGCGCCATCACTCCGGCGAACGGACCTAAACCGACGGCGACCACGAACAGCATGGCGAAGACCATTTCATTGATGGCGCGACAGGCATCCATCAGGCGACGCATCGGCTGGTAAATCCACCACGGCACGAGGTTATCGGCGCACATCAGACCGAAGGGAATCGACAACACCACGGCGAGGGCGGTACCCCAGACGGCGATTTGCAGCGTGACGGCCATTTCACCGAGATAGTCCTGCCACTGACTGAAATCCGGCGGGAAGAAGTCGGCAGCGAAGGTTGCCATATTGCCGGAATCCTCGATCAGCGTGAGCGGGGCCATTTCGGCACCTTTCCACGAGACCACCAGCACGGCGAGAAGAATGGCCCAGCTCAGTAGTGAGAACCAGCTACGCTTGGGCGGGGCAACGGTGATGGTTTGCATGTTTGGCTCCGTGCATCGGTTATTGCCGGATGGCGGCGCAGGTGCCTTATCCGGCCTACAAAACATCGTAGGCCCGGTAAGCGAAGCGCCACCGGGCATCAGGGTTATTGCACCGCTTTGCTGACGCTGGTCATGGCGCCCAGGGCGGCGGTCAGACGGTCCAGGTCGTCGAGCTGTGCTTTCAGCGCCGAGGTTTTGCTGGTTTTCTCTTCCTCGTTCAGCCCTTTGTTGTCCTTCACGCCCTGCATCTCTTTAAACAGCGCCAGTTGGCGAATCGGCACCAGTTGTAAGTCGCTGGAGGCACGGAACGGCGCCCATCCCAGGCGTTCCAGTACGGTTTTCTGTTCCGGCGTTTTGCCGTAATTCATGAAGAAGTCGTACACCTTGTCCTTGGTGGCTTCAGAGAGGTTCTTACGCCAGACGATCGGATCGCCCGGGATCAGCGGTGACTTCCAGATAACCTTCAACTCTTTCAGCTTGTCCGGTGCGGAGGTTTTCAGCTTGTCGAGGTTTTCGGTGTTGTTGGTAGCCACATCCACCTGTTTGTTGGCGACGGCCAGGGCGTTGGTTTCGTGCCCGGCGTTAACGGTGCGTTTGAAGTCGCTGGCGGAGATGTTGTTTTTGGCGAAGACGTAGTAACCGGGGACGAGGTAGCCAGAGGTGGAGTTGGGATCGCCGTTGCCGAAGGTCAGATCCTTACGTTTGGCGATCAGATCGTTCAGGTTGTTGATCGGACTGTCTTTGTTAACGATCAACACGCTCCAGTAACCCGGGGATCCGTCGGCGGCCACGGTCTGGGCAAACACTTGTCCGTTGGCGCGATCCACCGCTTCCATTGCTGAGAGGTTGCCGTACCAGGCGATATCGACTTTGTTAAAGCGCATGCCCTGGATGATCCCGGCGTAGTCCGGGGCGAAGAAGGCGTTTACTTTCACGCCCAGCGATTTTTCCATGTCCTTCAGGAACGGTTCCCACTGCGGCTTCAGGTTTTGCTGTGATTCGGTCGAAATAATGCCAAAGTTCAGCGCTTTTTCTTGCTCTTCGGCATGGGCCGGGGTGAGCAGTGTGCTGAGACTAAACATGCTGGTAAAAGCCAGCGCGGCAACGGTCTTATAGCTCATTTCCATTCCTCATTGTGGGGATGTCAGGCAGCCTGCGCGTTCTGTTCGACGCGGTTCATGCTGCGGTAGAGATGGTCAAAACGGTCGTTGTCAAAATGCTGGCTGCTGCCATCAAAGAAGACGTTGCCCTGGCGCAGCGCGACAATGCGTTCGCAGTAGCGCAGGGCGTAATCCACCTGATGCAGCGTGACGACCACGGTGATGCCGTCGGTCTGGTTGATGTCGCGCAGGGTGTCCATCACGATGCGCGCGGATTCCGGATCCAGCGAAGCAATCGGCTCGTCGGCAAGGATTACTTTGGCCTGCTGCATCAGCGCGCGGGCAATCGCGACGCGCTGCTGTTGTCCGCCCGAAAGCGTGGAAACGCGTTGGTATGCAAAGTGCGCCATGCCGACGCGGGTTAACGCCTGCAATGCACGCTGTTTCTGCTCAGCGGTAAACCAGCTAAAACAGGTACGCCAGAACGGCGTACTGCCGAGTGCGCCAATCAGGACGTTCTCCAGCACCGTCAGGCGGTTCACCAAATTGAACTGTTGGAAGATGTAGCCGGTGTGGGCGCGGCTTTTGCGGATATCGCGCGCCAGGCGGCCTTCATGTTGAACGGTGCGACCCAGCAGTTCGACATGGCTACCAGGTGATTTATCACCGACGATCAAACCGCTTAAATGACGTAAAAGGGTGGATTTGCCGGAGCCGGACGGCCCAAGCAGAGCCACCATCTCACCGGCACAGATATTCAGATCAACCGCATTAAGCGCCTGATGTTGATTGAAGGATTTGGAGAGTTTCTCGACGCGAATAACCGTTTGCATGCTGCGGCCTCCCTAAAAAAGTGGCCCCATCGTGGCGGATTAATGTGACGTTTTCGTTAAAGGAAGGTTACTTAGTGATGAAGAGTTGAGCGATATTTGATGACAGTACGGGAGGGCTTGCCTCCCGTTGGATTACTCGGATAGCGGCTGCTGCTGTTTGACGACGTTGATCATCCACGGCACGCCATACTGGTCGCTTACTTTACCGAAACCGTGGGCCCAGAAGGTTTCCTGCCAGTCCATTTCGATTTTTCCGTTTGCTGCCAGGTTATCAAACCAGCGTTTACCTTCGTCGACGTTTTGCGTGTCGAGCACCAGCGTAAAGCCAGAGTAGTGGGCATTTCCATCGGGGGCGCTATCACTCATCATGATGTCGCTGCCTGCAACGCGCAGGTTGGCGTGGGCGATGGCGGTATCGGGGAATTTCATTCCGGAAGGGCAACCTTCTTCGCTGTCCTGCGCCGATTTGGGCATTTCACCGAAGTTGATTTTGTAGAGCAGTTCGGCACCTAACGCCTGTTGATAATAGGCGATGGCGTCAGCGCAGTTGCCTGCAAAGGAGATGTAGGGACTTAACGGCATGATCTTTACCTCAGGTAAAAGAAACCAGTTAAGTGTAGATGCCGTGTGCAAAAATAAACCAGGCGGGAAGTATGGGCTTCCCGCCTGACAAATGAACTGGTGTAGGCCTGATAAGCGCAGCGCCATCAGGCAGGTTAAATCAGTTCTTTTTCACAAACTCAGATTTCAGCTTCATTGGGCCAAAGCCATCAATTTTGCAATCGATGTTGTGGTCGCCTTCAACCAGACGAATGTTTTTTACTTTGGTTCCGATCTTCAGCATGGAAGAGCTACCTTTTACCTTCAGATCTTTTACTACGGTAACGCTGTCGCCATCGGCGAGCAGGTTGCCGTTAGCATCTTTAACGATCAGTTCGTCGCTGTCCTGAGCGGGTTCAGCGTCGTTCCATTCGTGAGCGCATTCCGGGCAGATGAACATGCCGTTATCTTCGTAAGTGTATTCGGAGTTGCATTGTGGGCAGTGTGGTAATGACATGTGGATTTCCTCAAAAGTCAGCAGGGGCAAAAGCGCCCAAAATTGGCAGATTGCCGAAAAAGGCCGCAATTATACATAAAATCCCTGCTTTTGTCGGGGCTACAGGCCAATTATGCCCAACTATCTGTTGTAGCGTCAGGTTGCTTTCACGTCTATGAAAACCAGAAGGAATATTTTTTAAGGGAAATTGCTACGTTTAGTTATTTAAGATAAGGTGAGGCGAAACACCCGATATTCATAGGTAGCATGGCTTACAGACTAGCTAAGTCATTGTGAGTGAATACTTTGCGATCCCCTTAAATTTGGTAGGGGAATTAAGCTGGCATTTTTTAAAACTGAACTACTCTGTTTATCTTTCTTACTTAACATAGTAAGTGAGAGGCATCAGGCCAGCAGTCATACGATAAATTTTATTTTAATAATATCAGCTGGTTGTTTTAATTTTAATTATTTCCACACGTAATTATAAAAGCCGAAGATCTATAAATAAAACGATTTGGCTAAATAAAAGTAATGCTATTTGCGTTAAGGAAAGATTTTCCATGTACACACAGACAATTTATGAATTAAGTCAGGAAGCTGAACGCTTACTGATGCTCTCTCTTGAACATCTCAGGCAATTGCAGAAATTGCCAATGACCTCGGCGAATGATGTCATGCTGAAAAAAGGAGAGCATAGCGGACAGGTTGTTCAGCCCCTGCATTTCAGCGCGCGTGGCATGGATGTCCAGCAGGCAACGCTTAACAATGAACTGCGAAAGATTACCCGTCTGGAAATGGTTCTGGCGATCGTCGGTACGATGAAGGCGGGAAAGTCGACAACGATTAACGCGATTGTCGGAACTGAGGTTTTACCTAATCGTAATCGACCGATGACGGCGTTACCAACCCTTATCCGCCATACACCGGGACAGAAAGAGCCGGTGCTGCATTTTTTGCATGTCGCGCCAATTGACGCCTTAATGAAAATATTACAGCAGCGCGTGCGGGGATGCGATCGTCAGCGTCTGGCTCAGACGCTGGAAATAGATAAGGATATGAATGCCCTGCTCCAACATATTGAAAACGGCGTGGCATTTGAACGGTATTACCTTGGCGCACAGCCTATTTTCTATTTTCTCAAGAGCCTGAACGATCTGGTGCGTTTATCTAAAGCGCTGGAGGTGGAGTTTCCGTTTGCCGCCTATGCTGCAATTGAGCATATTCCGGTTATTGAGGTTGAGTTCGTGCATCTGGCCGGGCTGGCAAGTTATCCGGGACAATTGACGCTGCTGGATACTCCCGGGCCGAATGAGGCCGGGCAGCCACACTTACAGCAAATGCTCAATGAACAGCTGGCGCGGGCTTCCGCGGTACTGGCGGTGATGGATTATACCCAACTGAAGTCGATTTCGGATGAGGAAGTCCGTCAGGCCATTATGGCGGTTGGCAAGTCAGTACCGCTGTATGCACTGGTTAACAAATTCGATCAGAAAGACCGCAACAGCGATGATGAAGAGCAGGTGCGGGCGTTAATTTCCGGCACGTTGATGAAAGGCGGTATTACGCCTGAACGTATTTATCCGGTCTCCTCAATGTGGGGATATCTGGCCAACAGGGCACGTCATGAACTCGTGAATAATGGGCGCTTGCCGGATCATCAGGAGCAGCGCTGGGTCCAGGACTTTGCCGAAGCGGCACTCGGCAGGCGCTGGCGTACCACCGATCTTGATGATAAAGAACATATTCGTCATGCCGCCGATCTGCTTTGGGAAGACTCACTGTTTGAACAACCGATTCAGAAAGTGATCCATGCAGCCTACGCCAATGCCTCACTGTATGCGCTCCGTTCGGCATCGCACAAGCTATTGAACTATTCGCAAAGCGCACACGAGTATCTGGAGTTTCGCGCCCACGGCTTAACCGTAGCCTATGAGCAGTTACAGATGAACATCGCGCATATTGAAGATGACATGCAACAGTTGCAGAGAAGCCAGGCGCGGGTGGGCGACGAGGTCAGTCACGAAGTTGAGCTGGCGCTGGAGGCTGCTGCCGGCTATCTCAATCAGCAGCAGACCGAGATTCTGTACAGTATCAACTCGTTCTTTGTGAAAGAAAACGTGCTGATGATGTCACAACATGGCATGGGCGCTGCCATTACGACGGCGGAAATGGCCGGTGATATGCTGGTGTTGCATGACGAGGGGCAAGCGAAAATTGTGTTAGATAAAATTCGCTCCTCCTGTGAGGTTGTCCTGCTGGCGGCGCAGGAGAGTATCAGCCGGGACCTGGCGCTGCGTTTTGAGGCGCTTGAATCGACGTTATCCCGGGCGCTGAATGACGCTATGCGGCCTATTGAGCAGCGGGTGAAAGACGATCTGAATCATGCTGGATTTCGGGCGCGGATCCGTTTTCCAGCCTTTCATGCGGCGATGTTTAATTTCAATACCCGTCAGTTGTTTAACGAGGCTATTGAACAGGATATCCCTGCTGATAATGCCCCGTCCACCGGCGGTGTTGTGCGTGATACGTTCTCACGTTGGTTGAATCAACCCAACTGGGGATGGAATGATTACGTCGAAACAAAAACGCGTTACCTCATTGATATGGGCGCGTTGCACAAGAATCTTGTCCATTACGTCACTCAGTTTTGCCAACAAATTCGTAAAGCTTTAGTTGCTCAGGTCGATATTTCCGTTACGGCAGGCATGGCCACGTTTTTTGCTGATTTTTCACTGTGTCTGACGCAATTGCAGGCGAGCCTGCGCGAGAGTCTGACCCTGCGCCAGCAAAATGAATCGGCGGTGAATGCAATGAATGAACAATTGCAGCATCGTATTACGACGGCGGCATGGATTTATGAAGATTCCCGCTTGCTGCGTGACGATATCCACACCCTTTTTGCAACCGAGCATACATGACTAACGTGTTACTGGAAGGCCCAGGGCGGACGCTGGAGTGCGTCTACCCGAAGTTTATGGTCGATCTGGTTCAGGGAGATGAAACCAAACGTTCCGGCGGTTTTCTGCAGCAGCAGCAGCGGTTGCGTGCGCGCCTGACGCAGGAAGTGTTATCCCAGACGCAGCTGCGGGCGTGGGGGATGGCGGGGGTATCCAGCGAACACCTGGTGATGCGGCTTAAGCTGGTGGAAAAGCTGGCGGGCACTATCGATCCTGGCCATCTGGCGCTGGTACGTATTGCCGAGCGACTGGTGCTCTTACAACAAACTGAGCAGCCACGCGGACAATCAACTCCCGGCGTGATGCAGCAATTAATTTCACTGGCTGACGTGTTTGCCCAACGTAGCGCATATAAAGAGAAAGCGCTGACGCAACGTGGGCTGACCGTGCAGGCAGGCGAACACAGTGAACAGATTTTTACTCGCTGGCGGGCTGGCGCGTATGACGGCTGGTCATTACCCGGACGCTGCTTTGTGGCGCTGGAGGAACTGCGCTGGGGCGCCTTTGGTGATGCCTGTCGGCTGGCGAATGCCGATGTTGTGTCGATGCTAAAAGACAATTTACGCACGATGGCTGCCCAGACACTGGCACATAGCGTGAATGCGGCACCTACTACGCGCCATTATTATCATCAATGGCTGAGTTCACCTGCAGTTGGGGGGGCGAGCGAACATAACGATCTGCTGAGTTGGCTGGGTGACTGGTGCGATGCACAGCGCCATCCGGTGAGCTGGTCGGTGACGCAGCGTTGGCAGAATGTGGCGTTGGGGATGCCGAGACTGTGTTCGGCGAAGCGGCTGGTTGATGCGATGGTTGAGGAGATTTTCGCACCGCCCCAGCTCATCAGTTGAGCAGAGGCGGTGAGTGAGGCAAAGGCAGGCTTAGTGGTGCAGTGAGTCTGCCTGGGTCGCCGTCGTCTCGTTGGCGACCTGATTTTTATTAAAACGTTTGGCATACAACGCGGTGATAATCGGCACCAGAATGGCGGTGACAATCACGCTGGCAGCGACCAGAGCAGTTGCCGAAGCAGCAACCGGTTCAAATGCCGGGTTAATCTGGGCGATAATCACCGGGTTTGCCACCGCAGCGCCTGCGGCAGAAGAGGCGGCTACGCCCGCCGTACCGTTTCCGCCACCAATGACGCGGTCAGCAATAATCAGCGGGATACCGGTGATGATGATAACCGCGACACCCAGCAGAATGCCCAGCAGACCGGTATCAACGATGACACTCAGGTTAATCGTGTTGCCCAGCGCGAAACCGAAGAACGGAATCAGCACCGGTGTCGCTTTGCTAAAGAAGGCACGCAGGTCGTGATCCAGGTTACCCAACGCAAAACCAATCAGGAACGGTAATACCGCACCGACAAAATGGTGTGGCTCGAAAGAGGCCAGACCGGCAGAGCCCAGAATGACCATGGTCATTAACGGACCGGATTCCAGAGACATCAACACAAATGCGCCAGACTCTTCTTTCGTACCGTACTGGTTCATCAGGCTGGCGTACAAACCCCCGTTGGTCATGTCCATTGCTGAGACAATTGCCAGTACGGAAAGACCAGCAAAGAACCCGGTTTGAATGCCTGTATCAGGAATAAATGAAGCGGCAATCATTGCCACTACCCATGCCACGGCTATTTTGGTTAATACCAGCGTGCCGGATTTGCGTAATACCGTACCGGTTGCTCGCAAATCAATTGATGCACCGATACAAAAAAACCATACCGCCAGAATCGGAACTGTTCCGCTGATCATACCTTTGGTAAATGAACCGAAATACGCGCCCGTATCGGGAGCTAACGTATTTAACACTGCGCCTAATAACAGAGGAATCAACATCATTCCGCCGGGGATGCGTTCAATCGTGGCTTTAATTTTCATAAACGTCCTCATGTCTTGTCGCAGGTTATAAACGCGCAAGAAAGTAAAAATTATTTAAATTCAAAAGGTTACTTTTGAGTTTTAACAGAGAAAACGGCTATCTCTTTGTTTTATAAAATCTAACGCGGCATACGTTGAGCGTGTTGCTGCTCCCAGGGATATTGCGTCTGGAATTAGTTTGCATTCACAGGAACGTTGATTCAATCAAAATAAAACGATGTTTTAGTTATCTTCATCACATATTCTGAGCAAAGATCATTACAGGTTCCGATTATTAAAAGACCTGTGATCTTTTTGTGAAAGGATTAGGTGATTTTTTTGCTAGCAGAATAATAGTGACTGCTGTGATTGTTGATGGTGCCAGGCGATTTATTCTTGTATTTAATTGTCAGTAAATCGCAAGCATTACATGTAAAAAAGCTGACTAAAAGCGACCTGATTTACGCAGGTTGACGAAATGAAAAACTATGTGTGAAGTTGATCACACATTTAAACACTGTTAGGGTAAAGAGGTCATTAACCGCCCAATCAGGCGTCAACAGGTTCGGTTGTACTGCTCATTTTCAGTCAGTGTAAGTAAACCTGCTACGCTTGTTACAGGGATTGCGTCTGTGCAATCCCCGCTCGGCGATGACCTTAGCGCATATGGCGTTGGGAAACTCGATCTGTAGCGCGACAGGGCTAAGTCTATGAGGACTGGTATGCTAAAAAGGAAAAAAATAAAGCCAATTACGCTTCGCGACGTCACCATTATTGATGACGGAAAACTGCGAAAAGCCATTACCGCCGCGTCACTTGGTAATGCAATGGAGTGGTTTGATTTTGGTGTTTATGGGTTTGTTGCTTACGCATTAGGTAAAGTGTTCTTCCCGGGGGCTGACCCCAGCGTGCAGATGGTTGCTGCGCTCGCTACCTTCTCCGTTCCCTTTCTGATTCGACCGCTTGGCGGGTTGTTCTTCGGTATGCTCGGCGATAAATACGGTCGCCAAAAGATCCTGGCTATCACGATTGTGATTATGTCGATCAGTACCTTCTGTATTGGGTTGATCCCTTCGTATGCGTCTATTGGTATCTGGGCACCGATCCTGCTGTTGCTGTGTAAGATGGCACAGGGCTTTTCGGTCGGCGGGGAGTATACCGGCGCGTCGATTTTTGTCGCAGAGTATTCCCCGGACCGTAAGCGCGGATTTATGGGCAGTTGGCTGGACTTCGGTTCGATTGCCGGGTTTGTGCTGGGTGCGGGCGTGGTGGTTCTGATCTCAACTGTCGTCGGCGAAGATAACTTCCTTGAGTGGGGCTGGCGTATTCCGTTCTTCCTGGCGCTACCGTTAGGGCTGATTGGCCTGTACCTGCGTCATGCGCTGGAAGAGACGCCGGCGTTCCAGCAGCACGTAGATAAACTGGAGCAGGGCGATCGTCAGGGGCTGCAGGAAGGACCGAAGATTTCGTTTAAAGAAATTGCGACTAAACACTGGCGTAGCCTGCTGGCGTGCATCGGTCTGGTGATTGCGACCAACGTCACCTACTACATGCTGCTCACCTATATGCCGAGCTACCTGTCGCATAACCTGCACTACTCTGAAGATCACGGTGTGCTGATTATTATCGCCATTATGATTGGTATGCTGTTTGTGCAGCCGATTATGGGGCTGCTGAGTGACCGCTTCGGACGCCGTCCGTTTGTGATTATGGGCAGCATTGCGCTGTTTGTGCTGGCCATTCCGGCATTTATCCTGATTAACAGTAACGTCATCGGCCTGATTTTCGCCGGGTTGCTGATGCTGGCGGTGATCCTTAACTGCTTCACCGGGGTGATGGCGTCAACGTTACCCGCGATGTTCCCGACACATATTCGCTACAGTGCGCTGGCCGCCGCGTTTAACATCTCGGTACTGGTTGCAGGCCTGACGCCGACGCTGGCCGCATGGCTGGTGGAAAGCTCGCAGAACCTGATGATGCCTGCTTACTATCTGATGGTGATTGCGGTAGTGGGTTTAATTACCGGCGTGACCATGAAAGAAACCGCCAATCAGCCGCTGAAAGGGGCGACACCTGCGGCTTCGGATATTCAGGAAGCGAAAGAGATCCTTGGTGAGCACTACGACAATATTGAGCAGAAAATCGAAGACATCGATCAGGAAATTGCCGAGCTACAGGTTAAGCGTACGCGCCTGGTGCAGCAGCATCCGCGTATTGATGAGTAATCGTGTCATTGCCTGATGGCGCGAGCTTTTAGGCCTACGGGTAGCATTGTGCTTTGTAGGCCGGATAAGGCGTCAGCAGCCATCCGGCGCGTGGCCTTAAGGTTGGCTTAATATCCTTCAGGCAAACTCTCCTCCATAGTATCGGAGGAGAGTGTCATGAAAACCCGTATTTATGAAAGTTTGACCACCGTTTGCAGCGTACTGATTGTGAGCAGCTTTTTGTATGTGTGGGTGAGCTCTTACTGATCTTTCTCCAGCACCACCCAGGCGCGAGTGCCACTGGCTCCTGGGCGGTTTTGCAAAAAGAACTGCCCGTGATGTAACTGGGTAATTCGACTGACAATGCTCAGCCCCAGCCCAATCCCGCCAAAACGGCTATCCATACGCACAAATGCTTTGCTCAGTTCCCCACATTTACTTTCATCAATGCCTGGCCCTTCATCCTCAACGGCCAGAATTGCATTTTGTTCCACGTTAAGGTTAATCGTAATGTTGGTACCTTCCGGGCTGTAACGGTGGGCGTTTTCTACCAGATTTCGCAACAGCATCCGCAATAGAGTGGCGTCGCCGCGTACGATGACATCCTCTGTGCTTGCCGGCAGGAGCAACGTTTGTTGCCGCTGATCCAGCATGGCGCTGAGCTCATCGTAGGAGGGCAGTATGACGTCCTCCAGCAGTTTGACATGCTGGTAATTTCCGGCCGAAAACGACTGACCCACACGGGCGAGTTGCAACAGCTGCGACACGCTGTCCATCATTTGGTCGAGACGGGTGATGAGCGGCGTAACGTCAACATTGTGGGTTTTTGACAGCAATTCCAGATGCAGACGAACGCCGGATAGTGGCGTTCGTAGCTCATGGGCAACGTCAGCAGTAAACAGCCGCTCGTTGTCGATAGTGGTTGTTAGCCGCGTAACCAACTGATTGAGCGCCGTCACTACCGCCTGTATCTCAATGGTGGAGCTACGGATATTAATGGGAGCCAGATTATCCGCTGTGCGAGTTTCTAACTCCTGTTGGAGATCGGCAAGAGGACGGGTAATTCGTCGCACTGCCTGGTAGCAAATCAGCAGCGCCAGGCTGACCATAAAAATGCCGGGGACGATCAGGCTGGCGATAGCCTCACGGATCTCGTGCATGATATGGCGATCGTTGTTACGGTTTTCGCGTAACGCCTGTTCGAACAGCTGTATTTGCTCGGTGCTTTCATGCCACAACCAGAAGGTGCTAATCAGCTGGAAGACCAGCAGAATCAGGCCGATCGTCAGCATTAAACGCTGGCGAAGCGGGAGCGGTTGCTTTAGAAAACGCATCAAATTCACTTAGCTTTCCTCAGTAGCGGTCAGCATGTAGCCAAAACCTCGAACCGTGCGAATGCGTGATTTTCCCACTTTATCGCGCAGATTATGGATGTGGACTTCCAGCGTATTGGTCGACGGCTCGTTATCCCAGCTGTAGATGTCGTTATACAGAATCTCCCGGTGTACCGGGCTCCCCGCTTTGAGCATCAGCCGCGACAATAGCGCGTACTCTTTTGGCGTTAAGACAATTTCTTGTCCATCCATCCACACCTGGCGGCGGCCGATATTCAATGTCAGGTTGCCAATGATAATCTCACTTTCACCCTGATTGTTATGCCGACGTAACAGCGCCCGAATGCGGGCATGCAGTTCTTCCAGCGCGAACGGTTTGACCAGATAGTCATCAGCGCCGACATCCAGCCCGGTGATGCGGTCTTTCACGGTGTCGCGGGCGGTCAGGATGAGTACCGGTACGGTGTATTTTTTCTGCCTGATGCGGGTCAGAAAATGCAGGCCATCCTCATCCGGTAAACCTAAATCCAGAACGACAAGACTGTAATGCCCCGTTTCCAGGCAATGCTCGGCGGCACGGGCCGTTGACACGCCATCGCAGGCGTAGCCCTCCGTTTGTGCGGCAAGTATCAGCCCCTGTAGTAACAGTGTATCGTCTTCAACAATCAGAATTTTCATTCGGTTAGCCTCCCTTGCATGGGTGCAGAATATCATCTGCTGACTGGTAATACTTGGTTTGTACGCCCGTTAATCCCAGCAGGGTTGAGAACAGATTATCCTGTGAGAAATCTTCTGAGCTGGCCCGTTTCTGCAAACATGTTTGAGAAATCTGGTAGCGTTGCTGATAATCTTCGGAGAGCCACAACAGCATCGGTACATGTTTTTGTGTGTCTGGCGCAATCGAATACGGTAGACCGTGCAAGTAGACGCCGTTTTCTCCTAAGGATTCACCGTGATCGGAAAGATAAACCAGGCTGGTGGTGAAATTGTTCTGATGCTCTTTCAGTATATTGATCGCTTTATCAACAATATAGTCAATGTACAGGATGGTATTGTCGTAGGTATTCACCAGTTGCTGCTGCGAACAGGTTTGAATTTCGTTGGTATCGCAGGTTGGGGTAAATTTCTTAAACTGTGGCGGATAACGGTTGTAATAGGTTGGGCCATGGCTGCCGATGGTGTGCAGCACGATCACGCCGTCGCCCTTCAGGTTATTAATGTACTCTTCCAGCCCGTGGAACAGGACTTCATCGTAGCATTCACCGTTAATACACTGTCCTGGTAAGTTCAGCGCAGTCATATCCTGATGCGGTACGCGGTCACAGGCACCTTTACAGCCGCCGTCGTTATCATTCCACAGAACGTTAATTCCCGCCCGCTGGATGATATCGAGTACGCCTTCCTGGTGGTGAGCCAGCTCTTCGTCGTAGTGCGCTCGTGGCATGTCGGAGAACATGCAGGGAACGGAAACGGCTGTCGCCGTACCGCAGGACGTTGTACGCGGGAAATAAACGACATCATCTTTTTCCAGCAACGGATTGGTCTGACGTGAATAACCTGACAGAGAGAAGTTGTCGCCGCGTGATGTTTCACCGAGCACCACAATAGTGAGGTTCTTACGTTTTCCTTTCACCATTTCTGGATTACGGTGCGCATCTTCGCCAATACGCACCAGCGGCAGGTTGGCCAGCCTCTGGTGTGAATACCAGGATGACGTTGCCACGATGCTGTTGGACGGGCTGAGGGACTTAACCAGCTCTTTGTTATTACGAAACAGCGATGCGTAATCTTTATAGAAGAAGGCGGCGACCAGCACGATAAGCAGTGCCGATATCAGGATATTCGCAGCGCGGTACAACACGCTGCGCAGCGCAGGCGTAATAGGTTTGATTCTTACCCAGCAGGCAACGATGGCGGCCAGAATGCCGCTCAGTCCCAGCGTCAGGAGCATTTGCGGCGTCATGAGGGCGAAGGTTTCAGCCGGTGTGGTATCCATCATGTTGGCGATCATCGAGCGGTCAATGATGATGCCGTAGGTCATAATGAAATACTGGGCGGACGCCCCGACCAAAATGAAAATGCACGCGACCAGGCGGTTAAGCCACAGGAAAGAGGCCAGCGTGAGCACGATATTCATGATGCTGAATGCGACAACCGGCATCGATAAGAACACCAGGATGTTGCGCAGGGAATCCAGCGGAAGGTCTTGCAGTACCTGTTTGTAGAACGCGATGTTCAGGAAGGTCGCAAGATAAAATGAGATCAGCAATAGCCAGCTGATTTGCCCGAGAGTCGGTCTTTTAAACAGGAGCTTTAACATTAAGGGGGTTCCATCGACTAAGTGGAGCGGATCCTCTCAAAGTAAAATTAAGCCAACATTAAGTTCTTAATGTTAGCAGGTACTGGTGGGGGGATGCGTAGGCCCGATGCGCTTATGTCATCGGGCAACGACGCTTACAGGCATTAATTATTGTTGGTCGGGGCATCCAGAGGATACGGGTTTTTATGGATCCGGTTGTAGTTGAGCGCATATAGTGCGGTGATTACCATCAACATCACGAACGACCACATCACTTCTTTGGCGCCAGAACCCACCACTGCCCAGATGCAGTAGACAAATGCCACGAAGGTCACCAGTAAGTACATCGGACGCGCTTTACCAAAGTGACCGTGACCCAGCAGCAGCAATGCCGCGCAGGTGTACAGATATGGCACCAGGGTGAAGATAACGGAGACCGAAGAGACCAGACCAAATTCTTTTGCGGCGTTTGGCGACATACTGCTGAACTGGAAGAGGGTCATCAGGATCCCGACGATGATTAGCCCGGCAACCGGTGTTCCCGCTTTGTTGACGCGGGCGAAAATCGGTGGGAACAGGCCGTCATCGGCTGCCGCTTTGGCAGTTTGTCCGGCAAGTAGCGTCCAACCGCCCAGAGAACCGAGGCACCCGGCAGCGGCACAGAAGGAGACAATTGCCCCGGCGGTGTCGCCCAGTGCCATTCGTGCAGCATCACCAAACGGTGAGGCTGACACCCGCAGTGCAGCGTTAGGGATCATACCCATAATCGCCGTGGTAGAGAGAACGTAGCAGACGGCGGCAATCAATACCCCGCCAATGGTGGCGATAGGGACGTTACGTTTCGGATTTTTAACCACACCGGCGGCGACGGAGGCGCTTTCAACCCCAATGAACGACCATAAGGTTACGTTTAAGGTGCTTTGGATGGCGCCGAAGGTATTCATGCCGCTGACGTTCCAGGCCGCCATATAGGTTTCACCGCGGAACCAGAACCAGCCGAAGACGGCAATACCAACAATGGGCACCAGCGCCAGTACTGTCGCAATGGCCTGCACGCGAGTGATCATTTTTGGACCGACAATATTCAGCAAGACGAAGACCCACAGTACCACGACACAGGTGAGCGTCAGAACCAACGGATCTTTTAAGATAGGGAAGAAGTAGCTCAGGTAACCCACGCCAATAACGACCATGGCGATGTTACCAATCCAGCAGGCCAACCAGTACAGCACGTTGGTCTGGTAGCCTAAAAAGGGACCGAAGCAGCGGCGCGCATAAGCGTAAGAACCACCGGGACTGGAGTCTAAGGACGACATTTTGGCGTACACCATCGACAGTGCCAGAGCACCGATAATAGTGACCAACCATCCGTAGATTGCAATCCCGCCAGTTGACGCCAGGTTTGCGGGTAGCAGGAATACACCGGAACCCATAATATTCCCCGACACCATAAGGGTGACGGGGATTAAGCCCACTTTGTGAGTATCAGCATCCGTCGACATATTTTTTAACTCCTGATAAGGATAAATGACGTCACATCATACCTCTTCAGAAGACTATTTTATGATGGTGGAACCGGGGTATCGCCAATGCTGATATTATTATGGCTCATCGCTAAATGATCAAAAATCAGGCAGCGGAGAGTTCCCGATGTTGACTGACATAATGCAGCGGCGTCATTCCATAGAACTCTTTGAATACGGAGATAAAGTATGAAGTACTGTTATATCCGCACAGCTGAGATACCTGTGAAATGTTTTTCCCGTCCATCATTAATTGATTAACGGCATAACGCATACGACACGTGGTTATTATTTGACTGTAACTTGTATTTTCATTTTTGAGCTTTTTCTTTAACAAACTGGGACTCAGACATAAGCAACTGGCGACCATGCTTAAATTCCAGTCTTTATGGATATCGCTCTCAATGATGTGGTAAACGCTGTCGCTGATGCGATTGCGTAACATATGCATAAGTAGGGAGATAAACTTTTTGCTGTCGAGAAAACGCGATAATACGGTGAACAGTAGCGAACGGGTACGCTCATTTTCGCCTTCGTTTTGCGTTTCCATCACGCTGTGTTGAGCGGCAACCCGAAAGACATCCGGCGTCAGGCAGACGGCGGTCATCACCGGATTGGCGCTACGTTGCCAGAGAGGGAACTGTGAAAGATCTTTATTTAAAAATCGTAGATAGTCTTTAATGACATCGCGACTGATATGTACGACCAGTGCGTTATTAAGTGAAGAGAAGTCGATAATATTATTATCACACGCCACCAGAGCCATGTGGTTAGCTTTTAAACTGATGGCTTCTTTACCGTTAATCCTTAACCAAACATCTTTCTCCGTTAATACAACAACACAAGCTTCTTTGCTGCAAAGCCTCATACCCAAACTCCCGGAATATGAACATCAAATACCGTAACTCAGCACCTGCTGAGTAATCGCGGTTAAAAAATTGTATGATGAATCAAAACAAGCGATAAAATAGCGTGATTTTTAGTAATTACAATATCTGTAGGGATTCTTGGCATGTACATAATTTTTTACGCAAGTGGCAACGTACTATTTGCGTATAAAAAAAGCGCGGGGTGGTCCCGCGCAAAAGGTATGACAATGTTATTGTTTTGCAGCAATACTCAGGAATTACTCAACCATCACACGTCAACCTTATAAAAAATAGACTATCTAAAAAGCGACATTAGGCTTTCACGCACATGACGTGATACACACCGTCAATAATTTCCGTTCCTTCGGTTTCATGTTCAAAGCCAGGGAAATGATGATCCCAGGATTGCAACGAACGTAGATAACTAATCTGCGGGCTGTTGGCATCGCCAAAGTTTTCCCCGGACAGCAGCATTGGAATTCCCGGTGGGTAAGGAATGACGGAGTTGGCTGCGATACGGCCCGGCAGATTTTCAATAGCCACCATCTCAACGTTATCGCTGACTATTGCGTTATAAGCTTCACGCGGGGTCATTTCAGCAACAGGCAGGCCGGAGTAGGCTGCATTGAGTCGGCTACCTGGGTTATTTTCTTTCAGCCAGGCGAACATGGTGTCGCCCAGATCGTGAATACCCATGTTTGCGTAAGAGTCAGGATATTCCTCTACCAGTTCAGGCATCACCTGTGAGAGCGGGGTATTGGCATCGTAGTGGTGTTTGAAAGAGCACAGTGTGTTTATCAGCGTGCCCCATTTACCACGGGTGATCCCCATTGAGAACAAGAACATAATCTGGAAATCGGTGGTACGGGTCGGTACGATGCCGTGGCGGCCAAGCCAGGCGGTAACCAGCGCAGCCGGAACACCGGTCTGTTCCAGTTCACCATCATCACCCATACCAGGCGCCAGAATACTGACTTTAATAGGGTCCAGCATGCTCCAGTTATCTGGCAGGTCTTTAAAGCCATGCCAGGATTCACCGGGACGCATTACCCAGCAGTTCTGGTCGGTCGTCAGGAGTTGGGTTGGCGCATCGGCAAAGTCATAGGTTTTTCCGGTCTGCGGATCGGTAACCACCTCTTTGTTCCACGGTTTGAAGAACCAGTCGCCCTCAGCCGTGAATTCTTTGTACAGCCGTGCCATCGCCTGACGGAAATCGACGGCTTCATCGATCACCTCCTGGGTGAGCGACAGGCCACTGTTACCGTCCATCATGGAAACTGCCACGTCGTTTGATGCACAGATGGCATACAGCGGAGACGTGGTGGCGTGCATCATGTACGCCTGGTTAAAGCGGGAGAAATTCACCGCGCCACGGCCTTCTCGGACGTGAATGTAAGATGCCTGAGAGAGCGCATTCAGCAACTTATGGGTCGAGTGGGTGGCAAAAACGGTTGGGCCGCTATGGTCACCAGGTGCACCACGCATAGCGTAGTGATCGGCATAAATCGGGTTGAAACGCGCATAGCCGTACCAGGCTTCATCGAAATGAATGCGATCGCTGGTCTGGGCTAGCAGGTCTTGCGCCTCTTTTGCGTTGTAGCAGACGCCGTCATAGGTACAGTTGGTTACAACGCTATATGACGGTTTCTGTCCGGTTTTGTCTTTTGTCAGCGGGCTTTCGCTGATTTTTCTCTGCAATGTTTCGGGCTGCATTTCCTGCGGGTAGATAGGCCCGATAATACCGTAGCGGTTGCGGCTTGGTACCATGTACACCGGTTTTGCCCCGGTAAGAATGAGCCCTTGTTCAATGGATTTATGGCAGTTACGATCCAGCACTACCACATCGTTGTCAGTCATGCATGCCTGCATGATGGTGCGGTTAGAGCCAGAAGTACCGACCACCACGGACCATGAACGGTCAGCGCCGAAGACACGTGCGGCATATTTTTCGCTTTCACCAAACGCGCCAGTATGGTCAAGCAGTGAACCCAGTGAGGCGCGTTCAATACCCATGTCGCTACGGAATAGGTTTTCACCGTAGTAGTCATGGTAGAAACGACCGGCCGGTGTTTTAGTAAATCCCACGCCGCCCTGGTGACCAGGGGCGGCCCAGGAATATTCGTGAATGTCACTGTATTTCATCAGCGCGCTGAACAGCGGTGGTAACAGCTGTTGGTGGTAACGGGTCATCGCAGCAACGGCGCGCCCGGCGATAAAGTCAGCGGTATCTTCAAGAATCCAGGCGAATTCATCGACAAGCTCCAGCAGATCGCGATCCAGCGATGCGGTGGCTTTTTCCCGATCGCCCAGCAGGAAAACGGGGACGTTTTGCTGGCGTTCGTGGAGCTTGCCGATCAATTGCCTGACATTCAGGTGTTCATCTTGTTGTTCCATTTGATAGCTGAACATCAGGCAATCAATGGCTTCATTTGCCGCGAGGATGGAATAACCATCGTCGAATGAAGTGGACTTAATGACGGTAACATTTTGGCGACTTAAGGCATCAGCCAGACGCTCGACAGCGCTACCAACCCAGGTGTCCTGATGCAGAAACTCACTTTCAACAATTAATACTTTCATCATCTTTTACCCGGTAGTGGAGAGGTTGCAATTTATGGATTGCAGACACACCGTATGAATGTGACGCAGGCAAGTATTATCCTGACGAATTGGGCTGTAAAGTGGCTGAGAAATGAGCGTGTTTTGTTTTTATTCCTTTATAAACAAATAATTAATATTCATCGACGGCAGTTTTTCAGCACTGTTTATCGACAGGGGAATTATTTTTTTGGCTGATACTGATATTGCCGAATGGGAAGTGCTGTCAGTGGGCATATGTTTGCGCCATCCGGCGCTTATCCGGTCATCGATTGTCGATGTTGCTGGCTCAGTTTTCGCCCGAACGAAAAGGCGAACTGAGTTTTTGGGAGTGCTCGGTGCAGAAGCCGGACGTTTTTCTTGCGTCCTCATGACACCATTGCGTCATCACCCCACGTTCTGGAGAGTCATGATGTCTGCACCCAAAATTACTTTTATCGGCGCGGGATCTGGATATTGATCCTGCTTCGTTGCGTTATTGTTGCGCCGGGATCAACCATATGGCGTTTTATCTGCAACTGGAGCGTAAAACGGCTGATGGGACCTATGTCGATCTCTATCCGGAACTGCTGGCAGCTTATGCAACGGGCCAGGTCCCGAAACCGAATATCCACGGCAATACTCGCTGCCAGAACATTGTGCGTTATGAAATGTTCAAAAAATTGGGTATTTCGTCACCGAGTCGTCGGAACACTTTGCTGAATACACGCCGTGGTTTATCAAACCGGGTCGTGAAGATCTCATTGACGCGCACGGCGAGTGGCTGCCGGCCTGGTTGCATCAGTAAGGTTCCTCTTGCGTCTGCCGGATGAACGTTATCGACATCCGGCAGTATGTATATTTAGTTGGCGCTTACCATCCCGTAGCGACGCAGCTGTGCACAGTGAACTCGCGCCAGTACAAGCACTGTCGTTAGCGCGCCGAGCAGGGCGCAGAACATATCCGATTGAGTATCCCATGGATCGCCCTGCGTACCCAGGAAGTCATCCGCGCCTTGCCCCATCGCCAGTGCCGCCCACCATTCAATGAGCTCATAGGTGGCGCTGATTGCCAGTGCTACGCAGCAGACTAAAAACGCTAACATCTTGCGGCCGCGGACAATATTGCCGCGGACTAAAATCTCTCTTGCCGTCAGCGCTGGCACCAGTCCCTGGAAAAAATGACCCAGTTTGTCATAGGGGTTGCGACTGAGATCCAACCACGTCTGCACTTCAAAACCAATGGGGACTTTGGCATAGGTATACATGCCGCCAACCATCAAAATGATGGCATGAAAGAAGATAAGCGTGTAGAGCATGGGTGTCAGCGGGTAACGCTTCATGGTGGCGAGCAGCAATGGCACAACAATAATGACCGGCGTCACTTCCATCAGCCAGGTCAATTTCTCGGTGGCACAAAAGCCGGTGTAGATAAGGATCAGCGCCAGCACTATAGCGCCAGTGTTCAGTATTACAGGATTCAGTGTGCGGAGCATGGCGAATTCACAAGTAATGGAAAATATTACTATTCACTGTGAACGGCAAAAATTCAACGCCAGTTAATGGGGGGATAAAGTTGGCCCGGGGGGATCACCGGGCTGGCCCCAAAATTTGGTGTCAGTCCAGTGCCGGGCCGAATAGGTTACTTCGCGCAGTTAGCGCATTGTTTACTGACGATTTGCTGGAAGAAATCGTTGCCTTTGTCATCGACCAGGATGAAAGCCGGGAAATCTTCTACTTCGATTTTCCAGATAGCTTCCATTCCCAGCTCCGGGTATTCCACGCATTCCAGATGCTTAATGCTCTGCTGCGCCAGTACCGCTGCCGGACCACCGATGCTACCTAAGTAGAAGCCGCCGTGTTTATGGCAGGCGTCGGTCACTTGCTGGCTGCGGTTACCTTTCGCCAACATGATCATGCTGCCGCCATGGGACTGCAGCAGGTCAACATAGGAGTCCATACGACCCGCAGTGGTTGGACCCAAAGAACCGGACGGGTAACCTGCCGGCGTTTTCGCCGGGCCTGCGTAGTAGATCGGATGATCTTTCACGTACTGCGGCAGACCTTCGCCGGACTCGATGCGTTCTTTCAGCTTCGCGTGGGCGATGTCGCGACCGACAATGATAGTGCCGCTCAGCGACAGACGGGTGGATACCGGGTACTGAGAAAGCTGGGCAAGGATCTCTTTCATCGGACGGTTAAGGTCAACTTTAACCACTTCGCCTTCGCCGGCCTGGCGCAGAGATTCCGGGATGTACTGGCCTGGGTTATGTTCCAGTTTTTCAATCCAGATACCTTCGCGGTTAATCTTGGCCTTAATATTACGGTCTGCGGAGCAGGAAACGCCCATGCCTACCGGGCAGGATGCGCCGTGGCGAGGCAGTCGAATCACGCGGATGTCGTGAGCGAAATATTTCCCGCCAAACTGGGCGCCAAGGCCGAGTTTCTGGGCTTCTTCCAACAGTTCCTGTTCCAGTTGCAGATCGCGGAATGCCTGACCGTGAGCGTTACCTTCAGTCGGCAGCGCATCATAGTAGTGTGTGCTGGCCAGTTTCACCGTTTTGAGGGTGCTTTCTGCTGACGTACCACCAATCACAAATGCGATATGGTACGGCGGGCAAGCTGCAGTCCCCAGCGTACGCATTTTCTCAACCAGGAAGTTTTTCAGTTTGCCGGGAGTCAGTAGTGCTTTGGTTTCCTGATACAGGTAGGTTTTGTTGGCAGAACCGCCGCCTTTTGCCACGCACAGGAATTTATATTCGTCGCCGTCCACGCTGTACAGGTCGATTTGCGCAGGCAGGTTAGTGCCGGTATTCACTTCTTTGTACATATCCAGCGCCGCGTTTTGCGAGTAGCGCAGGTTATCTTCAATATAGGTATTAAATACGCCTCTGGAGAGCGCCGCTTCGTCACCGCCGCCGGTCCAGACACGTTGACCTTTTTTACCCATGATAATGGCCGTGCCGGTATCCTGACAGGTTGGCAATACGCCTTTGGCGGCAATCTCGGAGTTTCTCAGGAATTGCAGCGCAACGTACTTATCGTTTTCGCTGGCTTCAGGATCATGGAGTATGGAGGCGACTTGCTGTTGGTGTTCAGGGCGGAGCATGAAGGAGGCATCGTGGAAGGCTTGCTGGGCCAGTAGCGTAAGTGCTTCAGGCGCTACTTTCAGGATTGACTCGCCTTCAAACTCGCCGACGCTGACGTGATCGGATGTCAGCAGGTAGTACTCAGTTTTGTCTTCCCCCAGTGGGAAAGCCGCCTGGTAAGTGAATTCAACATTTGACATTTGCTTCCAGCCTTTTCATTTTTCTCAGGAATTTTAAAATTCTCTGTGTCTTAACGGTGGCGTGCCGCACCATAGCGGACGGCACGCGAAGTGTGCTTACAGGAAACCGTACATTGCGGCGAAGACCCAACCAAAGACACAGGATACGCTTACGCCGATCAAACCAGGCAGAATGAAGCTGTGGTTGATAACGAAACGGCCAATGTGGGTGGTACCTGAACGGTCAAACTGAATAGCAGCCAGATCGCTCGGGTAGGTCGGCAGAATGTAGTAACCGTAACATGCCGGAGCAGAAGCAACGATGTACGCTGGATCAACCCCGATAGCCAGTGCGACCGGGACGATAGCGGCCAGCGCTGCAGCCTGAGAGTTTACAAACTTGGAGACCAACAGCAGGATAACCGCATAGGCCCACGGATATTCTTTCACCATCTCGCCCAGTACGCCCTGAATTTCAGACATATGCGCACCGAACATGGTTTCCGCCATCCAGGCAATACCGTACACCGCAACAATCGCGATCATACCTGAACGGAAGACTTCATTTTTTGAGATAGATGCGGGATTCGTTTTGGTTAAGATGATAATCAATGCGCCAGTCAGCAGCATGAACATCTGGATAACCAGTACCATTGACAGCGGTTTGCCGCCAAAAGAAGGGCGCAGTTCAGATACCGCACCGAGCACGGCAACAACGGCGATGGCAGCGAGGAAGATCCACATTGCCAGCCAGTTACTTTTCGGCAGTTTTTTGTCTAACAGTGTTGCCGTGTCGCCATACACATAGTGATGGTTTTCAGGTACGGAAATAAACTTCTGAAACTCTTCGTCTTTATCCAGATCTTTACCACGGAACCAGCTGAAAATACCGATAGCCAGGATACCCAGCAGGGTAGATGGAATGGTGATGCCGAGCAGGTCGAGGAATTCGAGGTGCTTGCCTTCAAATGTCACGTTACCCAGCATCGCAACCAGAGAGACAACGGCGACGGAAACCGGACTGGCGATAATCCCCATCTGTGCACCGATAGAACTCGCCGCCATTGGGCGTTCCGGGCGAATATTGTTCTTAATGGCGACGTCATAAATGATCGGCAGAATGGTGTACACCACGTGGCCGGTACCGCACAGGATAGTCAGGGTACAGGTAACAAATGGTGCTACGATAGAAACGTATTTTGGGTTACGACGCAGCAGCTTTTCAGCAATTTGCAGCATAACGTCAAGACCGCCGGAGGCTTGCAAGGTTGCAGAAGCGGCCACCACGGCAATAATAACCAGCATTACATCAACAGGGGGTTTACCCGGCTGGAGATGGAACACGAAAACCAGAATAACCAGGCCGATACCGCCTAACAAACCCAGCGCGATACCGCCCTTTCTGGCACCATAAAACAAACATATTAATATTATGAGAAGTTGTATACTAAATAACATTTTATTTACCCTCGCGAAAAACCCAGTCAATTTTTGAAAAATGGATCTGTAGCACATTCTTTTTTGCCGGAATAAGCATCAAAAAATGGTCAGTATTCGATATGTCCGTATTTGCGATTAATGTTTAAATATCTGGCTAGAATGTATTTATAACTTTTTGGAAATATTTAACTTTTTTCTATGGCATTGATCAGAGGAGAGAATCCTCAGGCGATGGGAGGTTGGGCTGGTTATGAAGCGCTGCGGCTGACGCTGTAGTTTGGCTGGCTTACACCGGTTTTCCGGAGGCTGACCGTCGGTTCTACATTGTCCGCTATTACGTGAAACACCGATATACCAGGTGAGTGTGTTCTTTATGTGATCGCGGTCACGCCATGTCATGTGGTAATGAATCTGGCGTACGGATACGTTTATTTGCTCACAAAAATGTACGGTGTCCATAGTACGTAGCATGGTCTCCATTGCTACCAGTCTAGATTTTTATGTCTGATGAAATTCAGACTAATCCTTTAGGAGTAAAAATACACACTCTGTGGGTTAGTTAATACTTAATTAACTTTTGTTAGCGATTTTGAAATTAAAAACAGTGTGATGTTTATCAATAACAAAATAATAAATTTAACATGTTTGATACAAATATATTTGATCTAACGCAAATTCACTATTTATCTGTTTTAGTGGGATAAAAAGGGATTTTTCATTATTTTAATAATTGTTACTTTTATATAACGAATAATCCCCGGGGGAGCGTTTTATTGGCAGTATTGTTTAAGTAATGAGTAATGCTCAGCCTGAACGCGGTAGCGGTAAACCGGCCGGCCAGTAACACCATAATGGATACTGGTAAATAAGATATGACAATTGACGAGCCAGATAAGGTATTTACGGCATGAGACCCGGGAGATATTGACCTCGTTCGCCAGTTCATCCGTGGAGAACTCCTGGTCCTGGTGCTCATCAATCCACTGGCACAGCGTACGTAACGTTTGTGGTGTCAGCCCCTTGGGTAAGCGCCGCGTTTCCTGCTCGCTGGAAGAGCTACCATGAATCAGTTGGTCAAGCTCTGACTGTTCATAGTACTGGTGCTTCTCCATATCCGTTTTCTTCTGCAGCCAGTTGGTTAAGGCCTCTTCGAAGCGTGAGGCCTGAAACGGTTTGATCAGATAATCAACGACACCGTAGTGGAGTGAGTCTTTAATTGTTGTCGCATCGGCGGCGGAGGAGATGACGATGACATCACATTTACAGCCTTCGCTGTGCAGAATGGGTAACAGGTCCAGACCGTTTTCTTTCTGCATATAAATATCCAGTAGAATCAGGTCAATATGATGTTCGCCATGAAAGATGATCTCTTTGGCTTTTTCGAGAGTAGAGGCCGTTCCGCAGCAATGAAAACCAGACAGCTGCGCGACATAACGGCGGTTTAACTCCGCAACCATTGCATCGTCATCGACAATTAAGACATTGATCATCTGCTGGCCCTCTCACCATTCCACGGTAACTGTACAAAAAATTGGGTGAAGACCCCAGGTTCGGATTCGACGGAAATATTGCCGCCAACGTTTTCAACCTGCTGTTTCACAAGTGCTAAACCGACGCCTCGTTCGGTTCCTTTTGACGAGACGCCCTTCTCAAAGATGTGGTCAATGCGTTCGGGGGCGATCCCCGGACCATCGTCATTCACTTCGCAATGCAACCAGCCGTGTCGATAATGCAAGGATACGCTGATCTCGCCCCCAGATTCTTGACCTAGCGCCTCCAGGGCGTTTTCAATTAAATTGCCCAGCACGGTGATCAACACCGCCACCTGATCTTCATTACTGTTTTCCGGCAACTGGCTTTCATTACTAATGATCAGACTATGACCTAAATCAGATGTGCGATTAATCTTACTGAGTAAAAAGCCCGCGATCACCGGTGATTTTATTTTGCCTAACAGTGAGCCAATCTCTTCCTGATAATTGTTGGCCGTCTTAATGATATAATTTTCCAACTGCTTATAACTTTTCAGGTGCAATAATCCCAGAATCACGTGTAACTTGTTCATGAATTCGTGGGATCGTTCACGAAGTGCATCGGCATAGTTGACCATACCGTCCAGACGCTGCATCAGTTTTCGGACTTCAGTCTTGTCTCTGAAGGTTGAAATAGCCCCGATGATTTTGCCATTGCTGAGTACTGGAACGGTGTTGATTAAAAGCAGCCGATCCTTCACCATGATCTCCTCATCACGGCGTGGCGTTCCATCACGTAGCACCTGCGAAAGATCAACTACCTGAGACCATGCATGGCTGAGTGTGGATAGCTGGGCATCATCCTGTGACTTACGGTAATCCAATAGCTCCTGGGCGGCCTGGTTTATTAGCGTGACCTCACCACTATCATCAACGGCAATGACCCCCTCCTTTATAGAGTGCAGCATTGCCTGGCGCTGTTCGAACAGATTGGAAATTTCATAAGGCTCCAGACCAAACAGAATGCGTTTGAGAACCTTCACCAATACCCAGGTACCTAATAACCCAACCAGAACGCCAAATAAGATGGACCAAAAGATACTGCCGCGGCTGTTATTGATCTGCTCGGTGACCCTGCTTAACTCGAGACCAATCGACACAACCCCAATCTGCTGGTGATGTTCGTTATAAATGGGGGTGAAAACGCGTAGCGCTTTAGCCAGAAAGCCGCGATTAATGGCAACGTTCTCTTTGCCCTGTAACGCCAACAGGATGTCGTCGCCTTTAAACGGTTGGCCGATACGTTGTGCTTCAGGGTGCGAATAACGAATGCTTTTCATATCCGTGACAACGATGAATAAAAAATCGTTGCGCTTATTTACCGCTTGAGCAATTGCCTGGATACCACTGTCCTCAGGCTTTTTCTTGAGCCCCTCGCGGATTTCAGGAGAGTTTGCCAACGTTCGCGCGACCGCAAGCGCTTTGTCTGCTAATGCATCACGTGTCGTGTTGCTGATTTGCGAGAAGTAAATCAAATGAACGACGAGCAGCACAGAGAAGAGGACCGCGCTGACCATGAGGATCACGGTTGTGCCGAGTTTCATCGGGCGTTTGCGTATCGTAGTTCGTTGCAGAGGGTGTCTCATCGCAGTCCTGGAATCACTGTTTGTGCGGGTATTATTGCCCGATGAGGTACGTAATTCAAAGGTGGTAGGGATTATGGAGCTTAAGTTGTCAGCCCTTCTTCTTTATATAGCGTAGAGTGAATTTCTTTCTATATAGAGGTTTTCATACCGGTTCTCTCCTTTTTCAGGGACGCTGACAGATAATTTGCTTACGATTGTGGATAACTCTGTGCGTAAATGGGTATAAGGCGGTGTTTTGCTGTGGAATGCAGCAGTCAGTCATTTTTCTGTCATTTAAGGGTTGCGGGCTGAG